>NZ_JBDYKM010000017.1:0-92959 GCF_040012495.1 Paraglaciecola sp. 25GB23A | reverse complement strand
AGATTGTCTTGTTATTAATTGTTAAAGAGCGTTTAGTACAGGATTGTTGAAGCGAAATGCGTGAACGTAGTGAACACAGATTTCTGAAACAACGCTTGTACTGGGTGACCATCCTATTTGACGACCGCCGTTTAAATCTTGTCTGCTTAAGCTGTCAGAAGACCCTCTTAAGCGGGAGGCGCATATTACGCTATCCGTTTACTTTGTCAAGAAAGTTTTTAAATTATTTTTTAAAACCTTTTCTCTACAACCCGCTAATCACTTGACTCCGAGGAGTCTCGTATCACCGGCCGAAGCCTGTGT
Organism: Paraglaciecola sp. 25GB23A; assembly: GCF_040012495.1. Taxonomy (NCBI): domain Bacteria; kingdom Pseudomonadati; phylum Pseudomonadota; class Gammaproteobacteria; order Alteromonadales; family Alteromonadaceae; genus Paraglaciecola; species Paraglaciecola sp. 25GB23A. The sequence goes on along the minus strand of NZ_JBDYKM010000017.1, from coordinate 92,656 downwards.
CGTGTCAGACGTTTATTGTCTGTCCCGAAGCGAGGAGGCGCATTATAGACAAGCCATCATCACTTGCAACACCTTTTTTGAAATAATCGTTTAAGTGCTTATTTAAGCAGCAAAAGCAGCTGTTTTGCGTTTAAAAGCAGCAATTCTAACGATGATTTTGTTAAGCTTTAAATCGATAAAGCTATTTAACAGGAAGATTTTATGTCATTACGCAGTTATAAAAATATTACACCTACTATTGAGCATGGTTGTTATGTTGATGAATCGGCCGTTATTGTTGGAGACGTAAAGTGTGGTACCGACGTCAGTATATGGCCGCTAGTTGCTGCGCGAGGCGATGTTAACTATATCAAGATTGGTGCACGTACTAATATTCAAGATGGAACGGTTCTGCACGTTAGCCGTGTCAGTGAGGCAAACCCTCATGGTTTTCCATTGATTATTGGTGAGGATGTAACGGTAGGGCATAAATGTATGTTGCACGGTTGTGTATTAGGTGATCGCATCTTAGTGGGCATGGGCGCTATTATTATGGATGGTGTAATAGTTCAAGATGATGTCTTTATAGGCGCAGGTAGCTTGGTACCCCCTAATAAAGTACTGGAGTCTGGTTATCTCTATGTCGGCAACCCGGTAAAACAGGCAAGACCGCTGAAGGAAAGTGAATCGGTCTTTCTTAAACAGTCTGCCCTTAACTATGTGAAACTTAAAAACGAATATCTAGCAGAATCAGATAATTTGCTCGACGTTTAGCTTAATACTGCCATCTTCATCAAAGGTTTGTTGTTCTATAAGTGATTCAAGTCTTTCTTCTATATCAAACTGGTGGTCGCTATAAAATGCCAATAGGGTCTTTTCATCGCCACCGGCTATATAGCAGGTAATGAGTTGACCTTGGTAAAAGCCTTCTATCTTCAAACATTCTAAACGCGCAACGTAGGTCGCTCCATCTAAGATTTGGATCGCTTGATTCATAACTTTTCTCTCAGAGCTTGAATGACGGGTTCAACCATTGGCCTCACACCGCGCCAAATAAAAAAGCTTTCGGCCGCCTGCCCCACTAACATTCCCAGACCATCGTATACATTTGTAAGACCTAGGTTTGCAGCATGTTGCATAAAAACTGTTGGTTTATCACCGTAGCTCATATCATAAACATACTTTGCTGCTGCAATCACCGACGGTTCAACTGCGGGTAACTCAGCGGTTAAACTAGCGGAGGTAGAATTTATGATTAGGTCAAAAGAGGAGCCAGCAGAATTCAATTCGTTAAAACCACAAGCTGTTAAGTTGTCGCTTGGAATAAGTGATGCGAGTAAAGTTGCTTTAGAAGGCGTTCGGTTAGCCACCATCAGAAGAGCGGGTTGCTGAGCCATCAAGGGTTGTAAAACTCCTCGCGCTGCACCACCTGCGCCTAAGATAAGGATCCGTTTGTTTTTGAGTGGAATTGATAAGCGCAGTAAATCCTGAACGAGACCTGGTCCGTCGGTGTTATCACCAAAGATACTGCCGTCTGCACATTTTTTCAGGGTATTGACCGCCCCAGAAATAGTGGCCCTGTCAGATCGATTACTAGCAAACTCAAAAGCTGCCAGTTTAAAGGGTGCGGTTATATTGGCGCCCTTTCCACCATCGGCAAAAAACTGAATAATAGCAGAGTCGAAGCCATTAATTGCCGGTTCTACTCTTGTATATTCGAGGCTTTGTTTGGTTTGAGTGGCAAACAAACTATGAATTAGTGGAGATTTACTTTGACTAATTGGTTTACCAAAAACGGCGTAGTGATCCATGAGTGTCTTGTGAAGTCTTTGCTGTAAATAGCAAGGTTAACTGATTTATGGAGAAGACTAAACTAGCTCAGCAAAGAAACGAAGGGAGATTTTCAACATTATGGCGTATAACTACACCACAATGTGAAAACAGTTATTTATCTAAAATTTATAACCCAACATCGCTGAAACAACCCAAGGATTAATATCAACGTCGACCTTGCCTGTTGTTGCAAGCACGTCAAAATTTGCTTGAGTATCGATATCGATGTAGCGCACAGAGGCGTTAAGCAACCAATTATCTTGCAGCTGGTAGTCAAATCCCGCTTGCAAGGCCAAACCAAAGGAGTTATCTAATTTCACATTAGCAAAAGATTGGGCTTGCCTGTCTGCTGTGAATTTTTCATCAAAGAACACCGTATAATTAAGACCAGCACCGATGTATGGCTGCATAGCAGTATTGGTATTAAAGTAATACAACACACTGACTGTAGGCGGCAACTGCTTAGCATTGGCTAGCTTACCATCTCCCAGTCCTAGCGCATTATCTGTGGTATCAGTTAACTTGATATCGTGAGAAAACGGCGTTGCAGCCAATACTTCAATGGCCAAACTTGAATCAAACATGTAAACAAAATTTAAGCCTAATTGGGTATTATTATTGACTTGAGCCGCCATACCCACATTACCCACTCCCTCAACAACAACACTACCACTGTCGTCGTTAGGAATAACAGTGGTCAAGCCACCTCGAACGATTATATCTCCAGACTCATGGGCCCATGCTCCACCAGCAGTAACAAGGCCAGCTACTAATATGGTTTTTATAACACTATTTAATTTTTTCATTTTTCCACTCCGTTAAGTTAATAACGATAGTGTAAAGTGATCAAAGAGCAATACCTTGATCTGGCTCAAGTTCTGTTGCCTATGGTGGAAATATATACACATTAAAAGAAACATTATCTTTAGCTTTCAAACAGGCTCTGACTGATTTAAACCAGCGGCTTATTCAACCCAAGTACGAGGATGCAGATATTCTTTATACAATATTTCTTCTTGGCTACCGACTTCTGGCTGATAGTCGTATTCCCATCTCGCCAAAGGTGGCATAGACATCAAAATTGACTCGGTGCGTCCGCCACTTTGTAAACCAAATAAGGTGCCGCGATCATAAACAAGATTAAATTCTACATAACGCCCTCGGCGGTATAATTGAAAATCTCGTTCTGCTGGCGTAAATGACAATCCTTTGCGTTTCTCAACAATCGGAATATAAGCATCAAGAAAACCGTCACCTACTGCTTGCATAAATTTGAATGAGCGCTCAAATCCCCATTCATTAAGGTCATCAAAAAACAAGCCACCTACGCCACGAGTTTCATTGCGGTGCTTTAAATAAAAGTAATCGTCGCACCACTTTTTATACGTCGGATAGACCTCGGTGCCGAAAGGTTCACACAGCTTATGTGCCACTGTATGCCAATGCACAACATCTTCTTCTATAGGATAAAACGGTGTGAGGTCAAAACCACCACCGAACCACCAAACAGGTTCCTCACCTTCTTTTTCAGCAATGAAAAATCTCACATTTGCATGTGATGTAGGTATTTTAGGGTTGTGAGGATGAATGACCAATGAAACCCCAACCGCTTGAAAACTGCGACCCGCTAGTTCTGGGCGAGCGGCTGTTGCGGAGGGCGGTAACATACCACCAAAAACATGGGAAAAATTCACTCCACCCTGCTCAATAACAGCACCACCAGTAAGCACGCGGGTGCGGCCGCCACCACCTTGCTCACGTTGCCAATTGTCTTCTTTGAACTCGCCCTTTCCATCGGCTAACTCAAGAGTTTGGCAAATATTGTCCTGTAACTTTAACAAATACCGTTTTACTTTTTCTAATTCAATTATTGGTTTATCGCTCATTATTTAATTGTCTCTTATTACCTTGCCACTGATACCGTGACGGATCATGCTAGGTAATAAAGACTCACCTAGTTCACCTGAAATTAATATTACCTGATTGCCAAACTGCGCCAGGACCTCTTGAGTAGTTTTTGCTGCTGGCATACCGGACAGATTCGCACTGGTTGATACCAATGGTTTTTGAAATAGCTCACATAATGCTTTTACTACTGGATGATTTGAGACCCGCACCGCAATTAAATCTGACCCGCCAGTTAGCCAATGGGGTGCGAGAATTGAAGCGGGTAAAAGCCAAGTATGAGGCCCAGGCCAACTGGAAAAAACATCAATCCGAATTTTTTCTGTTATGGCTCTATCATCTACATAAGGCAAGATTTGCCCATAATTAGCAGCGACTAATATCAAACCTTTTGACAATGGCCGTTTTTTTAAAGCGAGCAAACGCATAACCGCGACTTCATTATCTGGGTCACAACCAAGACCAAACACAGCTTCTGTCGGGTAAGCAAAGATATGCCCTTGTGAAAACTGTTTTTGCAGTGACTGTGGGTCGTGAGTTTCTAACATGAATTAAGCTAACTAGAAATTAATGAGCAAAAGTGTAAAGCACTGCTCTCACTCAATAAAGCAAATTATCAATAGTATTATTTATCTTGCTTGTATCCACATAAACGCTGAGGACATTGTAATACCATGCCATGAGCCGATTTTTTCTCGATCATTATTGGCCATTCGCATGCAGGACAGGCCATTTCTATTGGTTGAAAGTTGACGACATATTTACATTTTGGATAGTTATCACAAGGATAGAATTGTTTGCCAAATTTATTGGCGCGCTTAATTAGATGACCGGATTTGCAACTGGGGCAACTTACTTTGATTTCATCTTCTTTGCTATGCGACTCAGTAGATGACTCAATATAGGTACATACAGGGAAATTACTGCAGCCAATAAAAAGGCCGAAGCGCCCTTTTTTAATCACTAAATTGGCACTGCAGTCGGGGCAAGAAGAGCCTTCTATGACTTTAACGTCTGCAGTTTCGTACTCATGCAATGGTTTAGAAAAATCACATTGGGGATATTGGCTACAACCAATAAAAGCGCCGGACTTTCCGTGTTTAATATTCAGTGTAGATTGACACTTGGGACACGAGCCTGTGACTTGTTGCAAAGCGTGTTCATTGGCTTTAAACAATGAGTGATCGATTTTAGACACTAACAATCACTCATTGAAATGTTCACAGTTGAAATTAGTGTAAAGGGCCTTCCGGCTCTTCAAACAGCAAGTCTTCCATTTGTGCATAAGCATTTTCTTTTCCGGGTACGTTAAATAACACCATTAATACTACCCATTTCATGTCCTCAAGGCAGAATTCTTTTGAATCGATTTCCATTACTCGATCGATAACCATTTCACGAGTAGAAGAATCGAGAACATTAATTTGCTCTAAAAACATCAAGAAGCCACGACATTCAACATCAAGACGCATTTCTTCGTCATGGGTATAAATGCGGGTGGAATAAGTTGCCGTGCCCTTAACTAGATAGGGATTGATATCCGTTTCTTGTAAAGCAGCTAACTTTTCTAACCAAGACAGAGCCTTGTAAATTTCATCGTGGTGAAAACCCGCGCGGATAAGTTCATCGGTAAGCTCATCTTGGTCGACACGAATTTCAGTTTCACTGTGAATGAAGTTTTCAAATAGATACATGAGGATATCGAACATATTATTTTTCCCCCAATTTGATGTAGCCGCCAGAAACAGCAACCACTAAACCACGCAACTCATATTCTAATAATTGTGACATAACCTCTGACGCTGGCATGCCGCTGCGCTCGACCACTATATCTAGCGGTGTGGCTTCAAAATCTACACTATCTAACAAACGCTCTGTTGCCAAGCTTTGAGTGCATTTTTTTTGTATTTTATTTTCATTTGTAACATTAGTGTTAAATTCAAGATGACTAAACTCCTCATTGATATCGGCAAACTCGGTCACTAACTTTGCTCCCTGTTGAATTAAATAATGACAACCCTTCGACAATGGGTTGTTTATATTCCCAGGAATAGCAAAAACGTCTCGATTTTGTTCAGTCGCATAACGAGCAGTGATCAGTGACCCACTTTTTAGAGCTGCTTCTACCACCAAAGTTCCCAACGATAAGCCACTTATAATGCGATTGCGCCTCGGAAAATTTTCTGGCCTTGCAGGGGTTAAAGGAGCAAATTCAGATACTATTACGCCACCTGCTGCCAAAATATTTTCTGCTAGTTGTTGATGCCGCTTAGGATAAACAGTATCAATGCCAGTACCTAATACTGCGATGGTAATAGCCTTTGCTGCTAATGCTCCTTGGTGAGAAAAGCCATCTATCCCTAGTGCAAGCCCGCTGGTAATAGTCCATCCAGCCAAGCCTAATTGTTGTGCAAATAACTTAGCGTTAGCTTTACCATTCAAACTAGGATTGCGACTTCCCACCATGGCAATTTGTAAGTTTGATAGTTTTTGTGGATCTCCATAGCCGAATAACAATAAGGGGGGGCTAGAAATCTCTTTTAACAGGGCAGGATAACGTGGGTCTTCATAATGCAAAATGAAGCTATTTTTGTTACACCCAAGCCAATCTAAACTACGCTGAATGCCCTTTTGGTCAGGATGTTGAATACATTCAACTTGCTTGGAGTTTAGACCTGCTTGCAGTAACTCGCCCTGTCCCATACACAGCAGATCATGTGCTTGGCAAGCCAACTTTTGGCTTAGTTTAGTTAAGCTTGCTACACCAAATCTGGGGATAGAAGATAGGTGTAGCCATTTAATAAGTGTTTCTTGATAGGGTATTTCAACATCCTGTCGCATACATGTTCCTTCATCAATCAAGGTCTCGCAACAATTGCTCCTCTACTTATTACTTTAGATGACCGTGTGATAAGTGCATAACTTGCCTTCTCAAAAACTTTAAAAACAACTATCTCGCCAATTTTCAATGCGGGCTGAATAATATCACTGTCTAGTATGAAGGCATTGGCTAAAGGATTGTTTTCACCTTTATATTTAGGCGTAACATCATCAATAATGTTAGGGCCTTGAGCATAAATACCCATAACCATTCCAGCGGATACTTGATCACTGCCCAAATCCACAATAACCACGTTGTATTTACCTAGAAGTCGATGTTGTTCCAAATCGTCAATGATAAAACCGCGCTGATCTGTCGCCCCACTCAAGGTAATACTAGTAGGCTCGTTATCTTCTTGGGGAACTAAACGGTCGCCTCGTTGCACTTCGTAGTTAGCATCTTCTATTTTAATTAATCTCTGATTGTCTAAATCAGCATCTACTGCTTCAGCATTAGCAACATGCCTGACCTGCAAGCCAATGAAGTTACCTGCCATATCGTAAATTTCGTTCTGTTTGTGCAATACGTTAAACTTTGTCTGATATGAACGTGAGGCTTTACTCAAGGCGATATTATTACTGGCAAAAAGCACTGAACCCTCTTGGTTTCCCAAAATATAGGGATGACGGTCGTACTCTACTTGCTGCATTATTTGGTCGTTTTCTATAAATGGTCTAATTGTCGACCACGGCAATGCGGGAATGGGTTCGGCCAGTTTGACTGATTTAGTGCCTTCTGGAGATATTTTTATTTCCGCTTTAGCTGGCTGACGAACAAGGTCAATAACAGTATCGCCTTGCTCATTCTTTCGCAAACTGAGTTCATCGCCAGGATAAATTAGGTGGGGATTTTTAATATAAGTATTGGTACGCCATAACTCTGGCCACAGCCAAGGTTTATCTAAATACATTTTGGAAATATCCCATAGGGTATCGCCTTTTTGCACGACGTATTTTTGTGGTGCATCCTGTTTAATATTAATGACATCGGCCCAACATAATGTAGGGAGTAGCATTAACACCGTAAAAAATCTCAGTAACTTTTTGCTCATCATTGTTTAAGCCTTGCCGCTTGCACTATTATGTTTTGGATCCATTTAGGCTAGAATAGCCCAAAGTAGCCGTTGTTAAATAGTCAATTCTATTTGCACGTATAGTTAACAATACATGCTTTGCAGGTATTTGATCCATATTTTACGTAAAATATGGATAGTTATTGAAACATGTTCCGCAAATAATAGGCGGACCCTTAATAGATGAAAGCACTATGGCGATATTAGAAGTATTACGTTTCCCAGATGAACGCTTGCGCACCGTTGCAAGTCCAGTAAAAAAAGTAGACAAAACAATCCTTAAATTGATAGACGACATGTTAGAAACCATGTTGGATGAAAAAGGAATTGGTTTGGCTGCTACCCAAGTTGACATCCATCAGCAGGTTGTGGTGATTGATGTGTCTGAAAAGCAAGATGAGCCTTTAATTTTAATTAATCCGATCATTACTCACAAAGATGGTGTCACCATTAGTGAAGAAGGTTGCTTATCTGTGCCAAATAACTACGCAAAAGTTGAACGAGCTGAAAACATTACCGTTAAAGCCTTAAATAAGGGCGGTAAAGAATTTAGTTTGGATACAAGTGGTTTATTAGCTATTTGCATTCAGCATGAGCTTGACCACCTTAAAGGTAAGTTATTTGTTGATTACCTTTCTCCGCTAAAACGCCAACGCATTAAAACTAAACTAGAAAAAGAAGCACGTTTAGAAGCAAGAGGCTAAGAGCTGCATTGAATACTCCGTTAAAAATTGTATTTGCTGGTACACCAGAATTTGCCGCCATTCATCTCCAGGCTTTAATCAATTCACACCATGAGATAATTGCCGTATACAGTCAACCAGATAGACCTGCGGGAAGAGGCAATAAACTGCAAGCCAGTGCAGTAAAACAATTAGCGCAAATCCATAACATTCCAGTATTTCAGCCTGAATCATTAAAAGATAGTCAAGCGCAAGACCAACTGAGTGCGCTTAACGCAGACATTATGATTGTGGTCGCCTATGGCTTGCTTTTGCCAACTAAGGTATTAAACACGCCTAAATTGGGTTGTTTAAATGTGCACGGTTCTTTGTTGCCTCGTTGGCGCGGAGCGGCGCCTATTCAGCGAGCCATTTGGGCGGGAGACCAAGAAACGGGTATCACCATTATGCAAATGGATGAAGGTTTAGATACTGGCCCTATGTTGCTCAAAAGTAGAGTTGCCATAGAAGCAAAAGAAACCAGTGAGTCGCTGTATCATAAGTTATCGTTGAATGGCCCCCAAGCCTTATTAGATTGCTTAGCGCAGATTCACCAGCTACCACAGGAAATTCAAGACAACAAATTGGCCAACTACGCCAAAAAGCTCAGTAAAGAAGAAGCGAAAATAGATTGGCATACGGATGCTGAGCAACTAGAAAGAAACTGCAGAGCATTTAATCCGTGGCCTATCAGTTATTTTGAGTTAGCGGGATTAAATATAAAAGTGTGGGAATGTGATGTAGTGGCAAACATCACCGACAGTGGTCATAAAATCGGGGAAATAGTGGCAATCAATAAACAAGGTATAGTCATTCAAACCGGTAAAGATTGTTTATGTTTACGTAAGCTTCAACTACCCGGTAAAAAACCAATGTCCTCTAGTGATATTCTCAATGGTCGAAGTGACTTGTTCACTCTTGGCACAACCATAGCTTGATGGAAGCATGAAACATAATCAGTCAAAAACTTTAGCACGAAACCTTCGAGCCGATGCTACTACGGTACTGTTTCAAATACTTGAGCAAGGAAAAAGCGCTAGAGAATGTTTACCCGCCATGCAGCTATTGCATAAAGACCAAGATAAAGCCTGGTTGCAAGAGATGGTTTATGGAGTATTAAGACAATTACCCTTATTACAATACTGGTTAAGACACTTACTTGAGACACCTCTCAAAAATAAATTCAAAATAACTGAGCATCTCATTTTACTCGGATTTTACCAATTGGCCTTCAGTCGCGTCAGTCAGCATGCGGCAGTATCTGAAACCGTCAATGCCTGTCATTCTCTGCGTGTAGAAGCCATGCGGGGTTTGGTTAACGGCATATTAAGAAACTTTATTCGCAATGAAACAAGCAGCAACAAACCAGATGACGAGCAGATTAATTCCGGTCTCCCGAAGTGGTTATACAAAAAGTTAGCTCAAGCTTATCCAGAGAATTTTTTAGGTCTCCTCGCGCAAATTGAATCTAAAGCACCAATTTGGTTGCGAGTAAATCGCAAGCAAATTGCAGCTGCTGATTTTCAGCAGAAATTGCAGGAGCATGCGATTGATTTTAGTTTGTCATCCCACCATCCCGATGCCATCATTTTAACCAAAAGTATGGATATAACCCAATTGCCTGGCTTTGAGCAGGGTTGGTTTGCGGTACAGGATGGAGCAGCACAATTGGCTGCGGCTTATTTAGCGCCGCAGGAAAATCAAAAAGTGTTAGATTGTTGCGCTGCACCAGGTGGTAAAACAGGACATCTACTTGAGGTCGCAGATAACTTAGACCTAACAGCCTTAGAAATTGATCATCAAAGAGCGAATAAAATTGAAGAGAATCTGCACAGATTAGGTCATCAAGCTAACTTACTCATTGGTGATGCAAGTCAACCGCAAACTTGGTGGGATAATCAGCAGTTTGACCGCATACTACTAGATGCACCTTGTTCGGCCACCGGCATCATTAGACGCCATCCAGATATTAAATGGCTGCGCAAAGCCACTGACATTCAATCTCTTGTTGCTATTCAACAAGCTATTTTAGATGCTTTGTGGCCATTACTCAAAATCAACGGCAGCTTGCTCTATGCCACGTGTTCAATATTACCTGAAGAAAACTATCAGCAAATAGAGCACTTTTTATCACGCACACCCAGTGCGAAACTGGACCCTGACTTTCCACACGACAAGCACCACCCTGGCCGACAGATACTACCCGGCGAACAACAAATGGACGGTTTCTATTATTGTAGACTGATAAAATCAGGCGAAAACAATGCCTAAATTCCAACACGTTAGATTCGGAACACTATGAAAATCATTATTCTTGGCGCAGGACAAGTTGGGGCGACTCTGGCGGAAAATCTAGTCGGAGAGAAAAACGAGATCACCGTAATCGATTCGGATGCGGACACACTAAGAAACTTGCAAGATAGGCTTGATTTGCAAGTTGTACATGGTGTCGGTTCTCATCCTGATGTATTGAAAAAAGCTGGGGCCGAAGACGCTGACATGTTAATTGCAGTGACCAACAGTGACGAAAGCAACATGATGGCTTGCCAAGTCGCTTACACCCTTTTCAAAACTCCAACTAAGATTGCCCGCGTGCGCTCAGAACAATACATTATTTACCAAGAGCAATTATTCAAACACCAAGACATACCCGTTGATCATCTCATCGCACCCGAACAATTAGTGACTAAAGCGATTAAACGCCTTATCGACTATCCAGGCGCACTGCAAGTCGTTGAATTTTCCGATGGTAGAGCGAGCTTAGTGGCGGTGAAGGCCTATTATGGCGGTTTATTAGTGGGTCACGCACTTTCAACCTTAAAAAAACACATACCTAATGTTGAAACCCGGGTAGCGGCTATATATCGCCGCGGTAGACCCATCCGTCCTTTAGGCACAACGATCATCGAAGCAGATGATGAAGTATTTTTTATCGCAGCTACCAAACATATTCGTACTGTGATGAGCGAATTGCAAAAATTAGAATCGAGCTATAAACGTATAATGATAGCCGGTGGTGGCTTAATCGGTGCAGGTTTAGCTAAATTACTGGAACACAATCATAATGTTAAACTGATTGAATTCAATCAGGAGCGCGCCAAGTACCTTTCTGCGCACTTAGATAAAACCATTGTTTTTTGCGGTGATGCCTCTGACCATGAATTATTAACCGAAGAAAATGTTCAGCAAGTTGATGCCTTTATCGCAGTTACCAATGACGATGAAGCCAACATAATGTCAGCGATGTTGGCAAAGCGACTGGGGGCGCAAAAAGCCATGGTGCTTATTCAGCGCAGCGCCTATGTCGATTTAGTCCAAGGCGGAGAAATCGATATTGCATTCTCTCCTCAGCAAGCAACTATTTCAGCCTTGCTTACACATATCAGACGTGGAGACATTGTTAACGTTTATTCATTACGCCGTGGCGCTGCCGAAGCAATTGAAGCTATAGCTCATGGCGATGAAAAAACCTCAAAAGTTGTCGGCCGAGAAATTAGAGAAATCAAACTACCACCGGGCACCACTATCGGTGCAGTAGTAAGACACGAAGAGGTTATCATTGCCCATAGCACGACAAAAATTCAGGCTAATGACCACGTTATTCTCTTTTTAGTTGATAAGAAGTTTATCGGAGATGTTGAAAAGCTGTTCCAACCTAGTGCTTTTTTCTTCGGTTAATTAACCTAAGCTCGACTCCCTGATTAGTCGAGCTTAGCTGCGCCAAAATGTAGGTGAAAATAAAACAAGTAATGAAAAGACCTCTAAGCGACCAAATAACATAGCCAACACCAATAACCATTTACCACTATCACTGACTTCAGCGTAGGTTCCAGCAACAGAGCCTAAGCCGGGACCGAGGTTATTAAGAGTCGCAGCCGTTGCCGTAAAGGCTGAAACATCATCCATTCCTGTACCAATTAAACACACCATAATAATGACAAAAATCATCGCATAAGCAGAGAAAAACCCCCATACGGCCTCTACTACCCGGTCAGGTAGCGCCCTGCCTCCTACTTTTACAGAGTAAATTGCTTTTGGGTGTATCAAACGGTTTACCTCTCTTTTACCTTGCAGGTAAAGTAGAAAGACTCGTATTACTTTCAAGCCACCACCCGTTGAACCGGCACAACCGCCGATAAAGCTGGAAAATATTAACATAATAGGCAAAAAGGCAGGCCAATGAGCAAAATCGGTAGTCGCAAATCCTGCCGTAGTACTCATCGAAACTGACTGAAGTAAGGCTTGATCTAATGCTATGCCTGCATCTTCAAACCATGAATATTCAATAAGTGTGACAAAACAGATCAATACGAGGGCTATCTGTATGATAAAAAACACCCGCAATTCAGGATCGTATAAATACCCTTTAAGTGTTCGACCGTTTACTGCCGCATAGTGCAAGGCAAAATTCAATGCCGCTATCCACAAGAACACCACACAAACAAGGTTAACAAAGACACTATCAAATTGCCCTAAACTTGCATCATAGGTTGAAAAACCGCCAATAGCTACTGTAGAAAAAGAATGACAAATTGCGTCAAACCAGCTCATTCCGGCTAGCCAATATGCTATTGAGCAGGCGATTGTTATAGAAAAATAAATGTACCAAAGATGTTTTGCCGTATCGGCAATTCTTGGCGTCATTTTTGAATCTTTAACTGGCCCAGGGGTTTCTGCTCTATATAATTGCATGCCTCCCACCCCTAAGAGGGGTAATATAGCAACGGCTAATACGATAATCCCCATGCCGCCAAACCATTGTAATTGTTGGCGATAAAATTGAACCGCCTTGGGTAAGTAATCAATACCTTCAATCACTGTGGCACCGGTTGTTGTCAAACCGGAAAAGGCTTCAAAAAACGCGTCAGTTGCACTCATTTCTGGTTGTTCAAGCAATAAAAAGGGTAGCGCACCAAAACTGGCTAGTACTGTCCAGAACAATACGACAATGAGAAACCCTTCTTTAGCTCTAAGATCTTTGCGGAATCGGCGATTTGGATACCAAATTAATAGCCCTGTGATTAGACACAAAACAAAGGCCATAATAAAAGGTAGACCACTACCATCTTGAAAAATTAACGAAACAATAGCGGGGGGGATCATGGTGACACTAAAAAGTGCCACTAGTAGTCCCAGAATTCTGACAATAGTGCGGTATTGCATAGTTTAAATTGAACTCACAGCTGAATCTCGATGTTATTCACAAACAAGTAATTAGAGTTTATTGCTAAAGCAGTCGTAAATCATTGATTTATTCATCTTATTAATAAATATATTGTTTTGCACTCATTACCGTAAGCACAAACCTATATTATCGACAAAACACTATTGACTGAGAATCATGTCACTAAGCACTCTGTTTTTAATCTTGTAAATAGTTTGAAACAAATTGCTGGTGGTAAAATCAAGCATTTTACTGCGCTTTCCTTTCAGCAAATAAGTTAACTGGATACACTGCGGCAGCATAACTGGAGAATTATTAAATGAAAAATCTATTTCAAGGAATATTGTACACCCTATTGCTGTGTTCGTTTACGAGCCAAGCAATAACAAAAACTGAAGACATACAACAGTTTACACTTAACAATGGAATGAAGATTATCGTACTCGAAGATCAGTCAATTCCCAACGCTAACATGTATCTATTTTGGCGTGTTGGCTCACGTAATGAATACCCTGGTATCACAGGACTTTCGCACTTTTTTGAACACATGATGTTTAACGGTGCTAAAAAATATGGCCCTAAGAAGTTTGACCAAGCAATGGAAGCCGCGGGCGGTGCCAACAATGCTTATACCACAGAGAATTCTACTGTTTATACCGACTGGTTCCCTACTGAGTCAATGGAATTGATGTTTGATTTAGAAGCAGACCGTATTCAAAATTTAAATATTACCCCCGAGGTTCTTGAAAGTGAACGAGGTGTGGTTACCTCTGAACGTTCTACCGGCTTAGAAAACTCAAACTTTCGCATGTTGAGTGAGCAAGTTAAGGCGACGGCTTTTAGAGCCCACCCTTATAGTTGGTCTGTCATTGGTCATGAATCCGATATCGCTAATTGGAAACTACAGGATTTAGTGGACTATCATAGAATTTACTACGCCCCTAACAACGCTACTGTCGTTATCGTAGGTGCCGTTAGTGTGGCTGAAGTAAAAAAACTAGCCACTCAATATTTTGAACCTATACCAGCACAAGCACCACCGCGGGAGGTTCATACGGTAGAGCCTGAGCAAACCGGAGAACGCCGGGTTTACGTTAAAAAAGCCTCCGTTTCTACCCCCAATGTTTTGTTTGCTTATCATGTGCCCAAAACCCAAAGCGATGACTACTATGCCCTGTCTATCTTAAGCAGCATTTTAAGCAGTGGTAACAGTTCACGATTGAACAAGGCCTTGGTCTACGACAATAAGACCGCAAGCGAAGTGTTTACTTACTTACCTTTATCGATCGACCCTAATCTATTCTATGTTAGTGCTGTCGCCGCACCGGGAGTGTCCAGTGCTGAACTAGAACAGGCCATCATTACACAATTAAATGAGGTTATGACTAAGGGAGTGTCAGAGCAAGAATTGCAAAAAGTAAAAAATCAAGCCTTGGTAGATTTCTACCGCGAAATGTCAACTATTAATGGCAAGGCCAATACCATCGGAAGTTATGACTTTTACTTTGGTAGTTACAAAGCCCTTTTTGATGTACCTGCACAATTATCAAAAGTGACCTTAAGCGATATACAAAGGGTTGCAGCAAAATACTTGAGAAAAGCCAACCGCACGACAGGTGTTCTAGCCTCACAGGAAGATAGCAATGAATATGATCTTTAAATCTGCCCTACTGGCAACGATTGCCCAATTTAGTGCAACAGCATTTTCAGTAGAATTTACCCTGCCTCACTATGAAAAAATACGTTTAGAAAACGGCTTGAACATCTATCTGATGGAACAACATGAAGTGCCGCTTATAGATGTCACGCTAGTGGTAAAAGCGGGTGCAACATTGGATACCATTCCGGGTTTAGCGAAAACCACAGCAGAGAATCTGTTACTTGGTACACAAAGCTTGAGTCGTGCTGAATTTGAACAACAGGTGGAATTTGTGGGTACACAAATCGATTCTGGAGCAGGAATTGAGTCCTCTTATATTAGCGCATCAATGGCGAATAAAGATCACAAACTTATCATTCCAATGCTACGCGACATATTACTCAAACCTAGATTTGATGAAAAAGAATTTGCGGCACAAAAAGAAAGATTAATCGCAGATTTAGAGCGGAAAAAAGAAAGCCCTAGAGCAGCTATTGGTGGTTACTTTAATGCCCTTTTGTTTGATAAACACCCTTATGCCAATGATATAGATGGCAATTCGCAGTCTCTCGCAAGTATGGAATTGGCCGATATAAAAGAGTTTCATAAGGTTTGGTATACTCCGGATAATAGTGCCATCATTATCGCAGGCGACTTTAAAAGTAGCGAAATGCTGAACTTACTAAAAAGTTTATTCGGCCAATGGCAGGGTTCCACCAAAAACGTTGCGCCAACTATTGCCTTACCAATACCCACTCAATCAAAAGTATTGTTGGTCAATAAAGGCGACGCCACTGAAAGTACTTTTGTTATTGGAGGCCCCGGCATCGCAAGGGACAATAAGGATTTTGTCGCTATATCAGTTGTTAATACTGTTTTAGGGGGACGTTTCACCAGTTGGTTAAACGATGAACTACGAGTTAATAGTGGCTTAACTTATGGCGCTAGGAGTCGATTTGACACTAAAATCCAGGGTGGAAGCTTTGTCATTTCAACTTTTACTAAAACTGAAACGACTCAACAAGCAATTGATTTAGCCTTAAAAACCTACGCTAGAATATGGGAAAAAGGTATAGATTCAGAAACCTTGGAATCAGCAAAAGCGTATGTGAAAGGCCAATTCCCACCGCGCTATGAAACATCAAGTGATTTAGCCTCTCTATTGGCAGATATGTTTATCTACGACTTTGATGAGCAATATATTAATAGCTTTTCTGAGCAAGTTAATCAGCTTACGCCAGAACGAAGTAAAGAAATAATTGCAAAATATTTTCCGAAGAGCAATTTACAATTTGTGGTAATTGGGCAGTCAGAAGTGCTTAAAACACAACTGCAAGCATATGGGAAAATCATAGAAACTGACATTAAGTTCGATAGTTTTTCGCTATAAATATAAAAATCAAAAAAAAGGTCACTTTCATAGTGACCTTTTTCAAATACAGAGCATGTTAGTAAGCACCAACATACATAAAAATATATTTTTTGTTGGTTTTAATTCAATTTTTACCCTATGACTCAGCTATAGGCTGCGTCCTTAATGACTTATACTTTTTTGCCACTATAGACTGGCAGGTATAGTCTAATTTTTTATGTAGAAATCGCTTTAATTCCTCGGCATTTATGTGTATCTTCTACTTCCAATTTTTAGCTTTGTAGATTTTTCTAGAAAGTTATCCCCAAATTAAAATTTAGCTTCTCCAATTTTATCAACATTGCTGTAATGCCCGCTTTAAAAGGGTTTATGTCTTAAATCGCGCACAACTACAGTGTCAATTTTTTCCTTTATTAAATATTAATAAACAGAGTTATCCACATTTCTGCTCACAGTCAAAGTGGATGAAGACACTTTGTTGTGGCAAACTCTATTTCAGCAACAAAATCACTCTGAGTACCTTATATATGTCATCAGCACAAACCTTAGCCATTAGTTCTCCTCTTATCCTAGTTGATGGTTCTTCCTATTTATTTCGCGCTTATCATGTGCCTTACCTGCAAGCCTTAAGGACATCAAAGGGGCAACCTACAGGCGCCATTACAGGGGTTCTTAATATGATTAAGAGCCTGCAAAAAGACTACCCCACTGGCAATGTAGTGGTTGTTTTTGACGCCAAAGGCAAGACATTCAGAAATGATCTTTACCCAGAGTACAAAGCCAATCGACCTCCTATGCCAGATGATCTTCGTACGCAGATTGAACCATTACATAAAATAATAACAGCGATGGGGCTGCCGCTACTGGTGATAGAAGGTGTTGAAGCAGATGACGTTATAGGCACCTTAGCATGTCAAGCAACCCGCTTAGCCATTGAAACCATCATATCGACGGGTGATAAAGATATGGCGCAACTGGTCAGTCCCCATGTCACCCTCATCAATACGATGACAAGCCAAAAATTAGATGAAGCAGGTGTAATGGAAAAGTTTGGTGTAACGCCAAACCAAATCATCGACTACTTAGCCTTAATGGGCGACAAGGTTGATAATATACCGGGAGTAGACAAGTGTGGACCTAAAACAGCAGTAAAGTGGCTGGCTGAGTTTGGCAGTTTACAAAAAGTAATGGTGAATGCTGACCAGGTTAAAGGCAAAGTCGGAGAAAACTTGCGAGCAGCATTAGAAAAATTGCCATTATCGTACGAATTAGCCACCATTAAATTGGATGTAGAACTGCCCTTCTCTGCTGATCAACTGAGGGCAGGCCCGCAAGATACTGAATCGCTAATTGCCTTGAGCACGGAATTTGAACTAAAACGTTTACTTAATGAAACACAAAAGACAAACACGCAAAATAGCGCAACTAGCAATACGCAGAGCAATGCTTTACCTGCGGACTCTGCCAACGAACAAGCGATAATAAGCCAAGAGAAATATGAAACCATACTCACTTGGGGCAAACTTGAAGTATGGCTAGAAAAACTGAAAAAATCAGAGCTATTTGCCTTCGATACCGAAACGACTAGTTTGAACTATATGGAAGCTGATTTAGTTGGTATGTCATTCTGTATTACTGAGGGAGAAGCGGCTTACTTGCCTCTGGCACACAACTATCCTGATGCCCCAGAGCAATTAAATCTAAAAGAGGTACTTGCGCTTTTTAAACCTATTTTAGAAAACCCCAACATTAAAAAAGTAGGACAACATCTAAAGTACGACAAAAACGTGCTGGCTAACTACGATATAGACTTAAACGGCATTGCATTTGACACAATGCTTGAATCTTATGTGCTAAACAGCGTTGCTTCAAGGCACAATATGGATAGCCTTGCATCACACTACTTAAATCATCAAACAATCCATTTCGAAGATATTGCCGGCAAAGGAGCTAAGCAAATTAGCTTTAATTTAATTCCTTTAGTTGAGGCCGCTCCGTATGCAGCTGAAGATGCTGATATCACTTTACGATTACACCACGTTTTGTGGGCTAAATTGTTGTCCGAAAAACCTCTAGCAGAGGTTCTACAACACATTGAGTTACCCTTACTTACGGTATTAGCCAAAATGGAACAGTTCGGCGTATTAATTGATAGTCAAAAGTTGGCACAACAGAGCCAAGATTTAGCCACTCGAATTTTGCAATTGGAAAAAGAAGTACACGAATTAGCAGGGCAAACATTTAACTTAGGCTCTACCAAACAATTACAAGAAATATTGTATGACAAAATGAATTTGCCTGTTTTGAAGAAAACGCCTAAAGGCTCACCTTCTACATCTGAAGAGGTACTTCAGGAGCTTGCCTTAGACTATCCCCTGCCTAAACTGTTAATGGAATACCGTGGGCTGACTAAACTAAAAAATACTTATACAGATAAGTTACCCAAGATGATTAATGCTAGAACTGGGAGAATACATACCTCCTATCATCAGGCTGTAGCAGCTACCGGACGATTATCATCAACCGAGCCAAACTTACAAAATATTCCAATAAGAACAGAAGAAGGTCGTCGGGTTAGGCAAGCCTTTATTGCTCGGCCCGGTTATAAAATAGTGGCAGCTGACTACTCGCAAATTGAATTGCGCATTATGGCGCATTTGTCCAAGGATGAAGGTTTAATTAAAGCGTTTGCTGCCGGAAAAGATATTCACTCGGCGACTGCAGCTGAAGTATTTAGTGTTGCATTAGCAGACGTTTCAACCGAGCAGAGGCGCAATGCCAAGGCCATTAACTTCGGCTTAATTTATGGCATGTCAGCCTTTGGTTTATCTCGTCAGTTAAATATATCTCGTCATGACGCACAGAAATATATGAATCTCTACTTCGAGCGTTATCCGGGGGTATTGCAATACATGGAAGAAACCCGTCAATTAGCCAAAGAACAAGGATATGTTTCGACCGTTTTTGGTCGCCGACTCTATCTACCAGAAATAACGTCGAGTAATGCAATGCAAAGAAAAGGAGCAGAGCGAGCGGCTATCAACGCACCTATGCAAGGAACAGCGGCCGATATTATTAAAAAGGCGATGATTTCTGTTGATGCTTGGATTGATACCTTAGCCACGGACGAGGTCAGAATGATCATGCAGGTACATGACGAACTTGTTTTTGAAATAAAACAACAGGAATTAGAAAGTTACCGAATGAAAATAATCAGTCTAATGGAGCACGCCGTTGAGCTTGACGTGCCTTTAATTGTTGAAGCGGGTGTTGGAATTAACTGGGACGAAGCTCACTAAACTCTTATTAAAATCGTAATTTACCCTCTTTTTTGTAATTAAATTACAAAAACTCATTGGCTTTAGTTTCATATTTGAATAGACTTGCTGATGTAGGGTACAGAGGTTGGAGTTTCCATCCTTTGATTTGGCCTCGGCAAATTGCCGAGGTTTTTTTTGTTAGAAATTTGAAGGTCTCTGAATTTTTCGTAAATGACACGTTTAGTCATGTAGAACTTATGTGGTTGCCTAGTGCCTACAATAGTTTTATGAGATTTTTTTATCTGCATCATTTTATTATGCAAACGTGAACTTATAGAGGATATGACACTCTGACTATATAGTTTTCATGTGTGTTCCCAAAGTCCCTTAGCCCCATAGTTTTATGGGGCTTTTTTTATTTCCAAATTTTATTTGGCAACTCTGAACTTAATAGAGATATTACACTCTGAATATATAGTTTTTATGTGTGTTCTCGAAGTCCCTTAGCCCCATAGTTTTATGGGGCTTTTTTTATTTCTAAATTTTATTTGGCAACCCTGAACTTAATAGAGATATTACACTCTGAATATATAGTTTTTATGTGTGTTCTCAAAGTCCCTTAGCCCCATAGTTTTATGGGGCTTTTTTTATGTGCTTATTTTACTTCTGCTTTTGCGGTTTTAGGTGCATAGCCAAACCATTCATCCAGCTTTAATTGCAGCTCTTCAAGACCTACACCACTGAGGGACGAAAAAACATTAACCGTAACATCTCCGCAAAATGCTAACGCAGCCTCTCTCGCCATTAGTAGCTGATTTTTACGATTGCCCGATTTAAGCTTGTCCGCCTTGGTTAATAGAGCTAGAACAGGAATTTGGGCGCTCACTGCCCAATGTATTAAATCTTGATCGGAGTCTTTAAAAGGGTGGCGTATATCCATTAATACGATTATGCCCTTTAAACTTTCACGTTTTTGCAGATACTCACCGAGAGATTGTTGCCATTTTTCTTTAATTGCCATAGGTACTTTTGCGTAACCATAGCCAGGCAAATCAATTAGTCGCCGATTTTCATCTAAGTCAAAAACATTGATTAGCTGAGTTCTTCCGGGTGTTTTACTGGTTCTAGCCAAGGCATTTTGACGAGTTAGTTTATTTAATGCACTGGATTTGCCAGCGTTAGATCTGCCGGCGAAGGCGACTTCAATACCCTCATCTTTTCCTAGATGCCGAATATCAGGCGCGCTAATACTGAATTTGGCTTGATTATAATGACTCACAACGCGATCCCTATTGGTACTTAAACGTAATAATTGATGTAATTATGCAAAGTATATCAGTAAAACGTCGGAATTCTTTGCTTCAAATAGTAGATTATATTTAACTTAAATTGTGGAAGTTATTTTACTGTTGCTGTAAATGTGTAAAATAAGGCATCGATAAAAAAGAATAGTCAGCTAATCAAAAGCTTAATGAGAAAATTATGAAACAACTAAGTCTGTTAATTTGTTTGGTATTAGGTGTGAGTGGCCCAGCACTAGCGCAAGGTAATGCTGAAGAAGGTCAGAAAAAGTCTGTGGCATGTGGTGCATGTCATGGGGCCGATGGTAATAGTGCTATTGATATTAATCCCAAATTAGCCGGTCAATACGCTGGTTACCTTGTGAAGCAACTAAAAGAATTTAAATTGGCGAGCCAAACCGGCGGCAAACAAGGCCGCAACAATGCTGTAATGAATGGTATGGCTGCAGCGTTAAGCGAAGAAGATATGCTTGATATTGCAGCTTATTTTTCAAGTCAAAAAGCAAGCCCTGGGGAAGCACCTGAGGATGTAATCGTTGAAGGTCAGAAGCTATATCGGGGCGGCGATACTGCGCGTGGAGTCACTGCTTGTATTGCCTGTCATGGCCCACATGGCGATGGTACAAGTTTATCCGGATTTCCAGATATCAGCGGTCAACATGCTGCCTACCTGAAATCGCAGTTAGAGTTGTTTCGTTCTGGCGATCGGAATAACTCACTCAACGGTATGATGGGAGATATTGCAAAACGGCTTACCGATAAAGATATCGATATACTCTCTAAGTATATCGCCGGTTTATATTAGACCGAACGAAGAGAAAGCGACTTAGGTCGCTTTTTTTTGTCAAAAATTCGGTCTAATGAATGTCGTATTGAAAACTTTCAATTGTAAAGATATTGTAATTTTTTGTTAACAGGGTATTATGCTCGGCAATTAAAACAACAAGGACTACAAACCTTAACGTTTGTCATGGAAGAAAATAAAGATGGTTTATATCATCTACTTAAAAAGCTAACTCCTCCAGGGAGCTACAGGGACTACTAATAAAGAGTCAGGAAGACCTTAAACGATAAGTAACTTCGTTAATTATAATAAAAAGAGAGTTACAGTCAGATTCATCGTTCAAAATGGTGAATCTTTATTGGGAGATGTGTCAGCTGACACTATTATCTGCAAAAAGGCGATGGTTCTATCCATCGCCTTTTCTAATTATGCCATCTAGTCAACTATATTGACGCAGCCAAGTTAATTTTAAGATAGAATGGCGCCATTAATTTTGTATGGATATTGTGCCATGGCTAGAAAAACCAAATCTCGAAAAATAGGCCTCATAGGTGTGCGTAAATCACCAGATTTCAAACGTGTTGAAAAAGAAAAACGTGCTAAAAAAGCCTTAGGCAAGCCTGCGGGAAATCGAAATAGTCTTATTGCTGCAAAAGAGGCAAGTAATTCGAAAATAATTATAGACCCCCGCTTAGGCAGTAAAAAACCCGTTGAATTGTTTGTAGCGCTTGATGAAAACAAAAACAGCCCAAGGAAAATTACCAATAAGCCACTGATCAAACATGCTGCTCCAGAAGCTGAATTGGCGCAAATCGAAGGTGACGAAAGACTAACTGAATTGCTGGGCAAAGCCGATTCTGGCCTAAACTTAGATAGAAAAGATCAACTTTATGTCTCTGAAAAATTGGCGCGACATAAAGAGCTGTGTGAATTGCTGGGAATATCTGATGAACTAAAAGATTCTAGTTCCACCGACGAAGATGATCTGTACGAGATGTTTGAAAGTATTGATGTGAACAAACTCAATAATTTTTAGGCCCATTATTATATGACCTTACCCATATTAGCGCTGATGTTAGTAATTGTTTTACCACTGGCATTTTATGCTGGAACTTTGGTGTTTAGGGTACGGGCTCAGTCTCAAAAAAACAGACAAAGAACAACAGAGCGTATTGATAAAATTGTTGAAAGTATTACTACCATAGCATCGGCTATGAACCAACAACAATGTAATATGTCAGAGGGCTGCATTAGGTTATACCATTTATTAGAAGCCCTTCCTCTCGTTGAGAGACCAGATTATAGTAGGATTTATGCGGGTGTATATTCTTTGTATAACGACGTAAAAGAACTAGCTTCCCATGAAGCGAGAGCAGGACTCTCACCTCAAGAACGTCATGCCCAAGATACATTCAGAGAAGAAAGAGAAGCACTGTTAGAAACGGCTATTTTAAGGGACGTTGATCAATTAAGACGTTTTTCTATTTAGATCGAAAATCAATCAAGCCGCATCTGTTAACTTCAAATTACGGTGATTACCCATAAAGATTAGCTTCACCCAAATTCCCTACTCCAACTCACTTTGTCTCTAACACTTAATTAAACCATCGCGTCTAAATATATTCTCTTTTCAGGCTTTTTATTAAGTAATTAGCTTATTTGGCCTACATTCGGCCATTCACAGAAGGTATACTTACGGCCATTTTTTAGTTTTTGATATATTGGCAGAGGAAGATGCAGAAATTTGACTGTAAAACGTTTCAGGGCCTAATCTTGGCCTTGCAAGATTATTGGGCAAGGCAAGGTTGTGTCATTATCCAACCCCTCGATATGGAAGTGGGTGCTGGTACTTTTCATCCAATGACTTTTCTACGTTCAATTGGTCCTGAGCCAATGAGCAGCGCATATGTGCAACCTTGTCGTCGTCCTACTGATGGCCGCTATGGGCAAAATCCAAATCGTCTTCAGCACTACTATCAGTTTCAAGTTATGCTCAAACCCTCTCCCGATAATATTCAAGAATTGTATTTGAAATCTCTCGAAGAGTTGGGGTTTGATCCCTTAGTCAACGATATTCGCTTTGTAGAAGACAATTGGGAATCACCCACTTTAGGAGCATGGGGATTAGGTTGGGAGGTTTGGCTAAATGGCATGGAAATAACTCAGTTTACTTATTTTCAGCAAGTTGGCGGCATTGAATGCTCGCCTGTTACAGGCGAAATCACCTATGGTTTAGAACGTTTAGCCATGTATATTCAAGAAGTAGATAGTATCTATGACCTTGTGTGGACTGATGGTCCCATGGGCAAAGTGACCTATGGTGATATTTTTTTACAAAATGAAATCGAGCAGTCTACATATAATTTTGAACACGCCGATGTCGCAGCCATGTTTGCCAATTTTGACCAGTACGAGAGTAGCAGTCAGAAACTTATTGCTGAAAACCTTCCTCTACCAGCTTACGAGCAAGTCATGAAAGCCTCTCACGTATTTAATCTGCTAGACGCAAGGCACGCTATTTCAGTAACAGAGCGACAACGCTATATATTACGAGTCAGAGCGTTATCTAAGGCCTGTGCAGAGTCTTATTTTAAGGCCCGTGAAGCATTAGGGTTTCCACTGTGTAAAAAGGATGAAAAATAATGAATTTGGAAAATTTACTTATTGAAATAGGTACTGAAGAATTACCGCCAAAATCATTAGTTAAGCTAGCAACTAGCTTTGCATCCAGTGTTGAGAATGCTCTGCTAGCAGCCGAAATACAGTTTTCGGAGGTTACTTGGCTCGCGACACCACGTAGGCTTGCTGTTTCAGTAAAACAATTATCACCGGTGCAAAAAGACAGGCTTATTGAAAAACGTGGACCTGCAGTAGGTGTCGCTTTTGATGCAGAAGGAAAGCCCACTCAAGCAGCACTTGGCTGGGCTCGTTCTAATAATGTAAATATTGAAGATGTAGGCCGTTTAAAAACCGACAAAGGTGAATGGTTGTTGTACCAAGGTTCAGAAAAAGGCTTGCCCATCAAAACAACTTTACCTGATATCATTGAAAAAGCCCTTAGCAGTCTGCCGATACCTAAACCAATGCGTTGGGGGGCGGGTTCCATTCAATTTATACGGCCGATTCATACGCTTACTATTGTGTTTGGAAGCGAACTTGTTCCGGCTAATGTTTTAGGTATTGAGTCAAACCGACTAGTTATGGGTCATCGTTTCTTAGGTGAGAAGAGTTTTTTACTTAATCATGCTGATGATTATGTGGAAGAAATGAGACGTCACTTTGTCGTTGCTGATTATAACGAACGAAAAGAGAGTATCCGCGCAGCAGTAAATGACATGGCCCTAAAAGAAAACGCTGTGGCCGATATGAATGAAGAGTTATTAGAAGAAGTTACTGCTCTAGTTGAATGGCCTGTGGCAATGACGGCAAGTTTTGATAATTCATTTTTAGAAGTGCCAAAAGAAGCACTGATTTACACCATGAAAGGCGACCAAAAATATTTTCCTTTGGTGGATAATAGGGGCAAGCTTTTGTCTCGTTTTATCTTTATCAGTAACATCGAAACCGCACACCCAGCCCTTATTATAAGTGGTAATGAAAAAGTTATCCGCCCTCGCCTTGCAGATGCTCAATTTTTCTTCGCAACCGATCGTCGACATACACTTGAGTCAAGACTAGACAGTTTAGATAGTATTTTGTTTCAAAAGCAATTAGGCACTTTGCTTGATAAATCTAAGCGTATTGCTGATTTAGCTGGTTCAATTGCAGCGCTATTAAATCAAGACATTGCGGCAGCTGCGAGAGCGGGATTGTTAAGCAAAACTGATTTAATGACCAATATGGTAATGGAATTTCCGGATGTACAGGGTGTCATGGGCATGTATTATGCAAAACTGGACGGCGAATCTGAAGAGGTTGCAAATGCCCTCAACGAGCAGTATAAGCCAAGATTTTCAGGGGATTCTTTACCCACTTCACCGGTTAGTATTGCAGTCGCTTTAGCGGACAAAATTGATACCTTAGTTGGAATATTTGGCATCGGACAAACGCCTAAAGGAGACAAGGATCCCTTTGCATTAAGAAGAGCAGCAATTGGTGTATTACGGATAATCGTAGAGAATAATTTGGCGCTCGATTTAAATACCCTAGTTGAAAGTTCAATTGATTCTTTTGGCGATAAGGTCATTAGGCAAGGATTGAAAGATAGCGTTATAGACTTTATCTTGGCACGTTTCAAGGCTTGGTATCTTGAACAGGGAGTGACGGTTGATGTTATTCAAGCCGTATTAGAAGTAAGGCCGACAAAACCTGCTGAGTTTGCAGCGCGAGTTGATGCAATACAGCAGTTTAAGTTAAATGTTTCGGCAGAAGCTTTGGCTGCTGCAAACAAGCGTGTAGCCAACATACTTTCAAAAAATTCAGTTGAGCTTATTGGTAAGATAGAAACGTCTCTATTAGGTGATGAAGCTGAAATACGGCTTTATGAAGCCCTTAATCATACTCAAAGAGAAGTAGACTCTTTAGTATTGGTATCCGATTACATTGGGGCATTAAATCGCTTAGCAGAACTCAGAGAGCCCATAGATAACTTTTTTGAATCAGTTATGGTCATGGTCGAAGATGAAACTGTTCGGAAGAATAGACTCGGCATATTGTTAAAGTTAAGGCAGTTATTCTTAAGTTGTGGTGATATTTCATTACTCAGCAAGTAAAAACAAAGGAATTATAAAAATGGCAATCAGTCGATTTATTAAAGTTGCTTTTAGTTGCTTGTTAGTGAGCGGATGTGCCTCGAATATCATGCCAATATTTGAAGATACACCTGATTACAGCAAGCTTTATTTACGCGGAGTTTTCACGTGGTGGGAAGCTGACGAAAAATATAAGTTAATTGCTGTAAAAGAGGAAAAGTATGCCACGCAAATTCGCTTGATTGCCGATGGGCAACCTTATGATTTTAGATTCGCTGATATTAATTGGTCTCCCTCATTAAATTGCGGATATGTTAAAGCCAGTGTTGATCAAATTGTCACGCTTGGAGAGACTGTAAGAGCAAATTGTGAGTCAAAAGATGAGAATTTTCGTTTTACCCCAAAGGAAACAGGCCTGTATCAGTTCAGTATTGACTTTAGCAGTGTCGGTTCACCAAAAGTTAAAATAGAAAAGTTAAGCGATTGATTTTTAACTAGATTAATAGTAAAAAGCCGCTACGTTGTAAACAACATAGCGGCTTTTTTAATGCCAGTGATTACTTGAAATCACAGCTTATTGTATTTAAATAAACTAGACATCAAGGTTAGCAACCCTTAATGCATTTTCTTCTATAAAGGCTCGGCGTGGCTCAACGTGATCGCCCATCAGTGTTGTAAACAATAAGTCGGCACCAATAGCGTCTTCAACTGTAACTTGCAGCATTCTACGATTCATCGGATCCATAGTGGTTTCCCATAATTGATTAGGGTTCATTTCACCTAATCCTTTATAACGCTGGATGTATTGCCCGCGTTTTGATTCAGCCATTAACCAATCAATAGCGTCAACAAACGAAGTAATAGCTTTGGTTTTATCGCCGCGTTTAACGTAGCCTCCCTCTTCAATTAAATCATTAATTGCTGCGTTGAGTTCTTTGATACGACCATACTCAGTTGAGTCAACAAAATCTTGGTCAAGGACATATTCGGTATCAATACCATGAAGTCTCAAAATAATTGTAATGTAATAATTATTTCTCTCTTCATTGTGTCGAATTTCAAATGAATATGTTGCTCCATCAATTTCGTCAGCAGTCAGGCTGTTGGTAAAATTGGTGGCAAACTCAGTTAGTAATGCTTGGTTGGAAAGGTCTTCAACAGCTAAAGTACCACTGTAAACCAATTTATTTAGAATGACCTTCGGCATGATACGACTCACACGCGTAATCATTTTTACTGCCAATTGGTATTGGCCAACCAATTTTTCTAAAGCAACACCGCTAATAGCCGGTGCATTTTCGTTAACATGAATAGAGGCCTCATCAAGGGCGATAGAAGTCAGGTACTTCGTAAGAGACTCATCGTCCTTCAAATATTGCTCTTGCTTGCCTTTCTTGGCTTTATACAGAGGAGGCTGGGCAATATAGATATAACCACGATCAATTAATTCAGGCATTTGACGATAAAAGAAAGTCAGCAATAAGGTTCTGATGTGTGAACCATCGACGTCAGCATCCGTCATAATGATTATTCTGTGATAACGCAGTTTATTGGGATCATATTCGTCACGGCCTATGCCACAGCCTAAAGCAGTAATTAAAGTTGCTACTTCTTGTGAAGATAACATCTTATCAAAACGCGCTTTTTCAACATTCAGAATTTTACCTTTGAGAGGTAATATAGCTTGGTTTTTACGATTGCGCCCTTGCTTAGCTGAACCGCCAGCAGAGTCTCCTTCCACGATGTATAGCTCTGATAATGCCGGATCTTTTTCTTGGCAGTCAGCTAGCTTTCCTGGTAAGCCTGCAAGATCTAAAGCGCCTTTACGGCGCGTCATTTCACGCGCTTTACGAGCAGCTTCTCTTGCTCTAGCAGCATCAATTATCTTACCAACGATGATTCTACTTTCACTAGGATTTTCAAGCAAAAACTCTTGCAGTTTTTCACCCATAATAGTTTCAACAGCAGGTTTTACTTCAGAAGAAACCAATTTATCTTTAGTTTGAGAAGAAAATTTAGGATCAGGTACTTTTACGGAAACAACTGCAGTAAGTCCCTCTCGAGCGTCATCTCCACTAGTGGTGGTCTTAGCCTTCTTAGCGAGAGCCTCTTTTTCCATATAAGTATTTAGAGTTCTGGTTAATGCACCTCTAAAACCAGCTAAATGACTACCACCATCACGCTGAGGAATATTATTGGTAAAACAAAAGACGTTCTCTTGAAAGCTATCGTTCCATTGCATGGCAACTTCAACAGTTATGCCATCATCACGTTCTGAGACAAAGTGGAAAACCTTTTGATGAATAGGCGTTTTGTTTTGATTTAAGTACTCAATAAAGGCTTTAATTCCTCCTTCATATTCATATTTATCTTTCTTACCATCACGCTCATCTTCTAGAATTATACAAACACCAGAGTTAAGAAAGGATAACTCTCTTAGTCTTTTAGCTAATATATCATAGTGATACAGAACGTTAGTAAAAGTACCTTCACTGGGCCAAAAACGAATACTTGTTCCGGTAGTTTGAGAGTCACCAGTCGGAGCCAATGGCTTTTGCGGGACACCATGCTGATACTCTTGTTCGTATAATTTACCGCCTCGTCTTATTTGTAGCAGTAAACGTTTAGACAAGGCATTAACAACAGATACACCAACACCATGTAGTCCACCAGAGACTTTATAAGAATTGTCATCAAATTTGCCTCCCGCATGGAGTACAGTCATGATAACTTCGGCCGCAGAAACGCCTTCTTCTTCGTGTAGTTCAGTAGGAATGCCTCTACCGTCATCTCGAACTGATACCGAGCCATCGGTATGTATTTTGACATTAATATTTTTACAATGGCCTGCAAGAGCTTCATCAATAGAATTATCGACAACTTCGAATACCATATGATGTAATCCAGTTCCATCATCAGTATCTCCGATGTACATCCCTGGTCTTTTTCTTACTGCATCAAGTCCTTTTAAAACTTTAATACTCGATGAATCATAAACATTTTCTTGTGCCATTTGATTAAATCTCCTCTATCACTTGGCCATGTTCCACGTGAAACAATTTTTTATCTGTATATTGGTCTAAATAACCCATATGCTTTTTATCAATTGCGGTAATAAATATTTGTGACCCAGTTCGAATCAAACTGTTAATAAACAACTGCTGCTTCTGCAAATCAAGCTCCGCACCAATATCATCTAATAGAAACACCGCTGACTTCTCATTCTTTAAAAATAAATGCTGGGCCTGAGCTATTTGCATCGCTGCCACTAACATTCTTAACTGGCCGCGGGATAACACCTCATTTGCTAGGATACCATCAGCTTTGATTCTAATGTCTGCTTTATGAGGACCAACACTTACAAATCCCATTCTTCTATCTTTTTCTCGGTTTTTTTCAAAAGACTCTTGCAAACTATAGTCTTTCTCCCATCCACTATAGTAGTTAAACTCAAAACTAAACTCTGGTAGAAACTCTGCCAAATTATACTTAATAATCGAAAGAAATTCACCTGACATCAACGCTGAACGCAGGCTTGATATCCTTTCACCGGATTCAGAAAGCTGGGTCAACCAATACTCTTGCTCTGACCTAGAACCAACGACACTATTTTTTTGCTTGTAGATTGCATTAACTTGTAACAAACATCTTCGATAGATTGAAAATTCTTTGGCAAAAGAAGGTTCCACGTGAAACAACAGCCAATCAATATACTTTCGTCTCAGTCTAGGTGAACCGATTATCAACTCTGAACTTTGAGGAGTGAAAATTTGAACTGGCAACAAACTGACTAGATCGACTGCAGACTTAGTCTTAATCCCATCGACGCTAACTATGCAGGAGTTATCTGTTTTACGACTAAGCCCCAGCTTGTGACTTGAACTTTTAGTTGAAACGGAACCAAAAACCGTAAACTCACTTCTATCATGTTGAATTACGTTTTTATGTTTACTCGTTCTAAAAGAACGAGCAAATCCTAAATAATGAATTGCCTCCAGTACTGATGACTTACCACTACCGTTTGCTCCAAACAATACATTTAACTGACTGGATGGCTGAAGTGAAAATTCGTTTATATTCCGAAAGTTACTTACCTGGACAAGGTCCAGTCTCATAGTTTTATAATTACCATTTAACGAAGATTACAGCCTCATCGGCATAATAACGTAAAGTGCAGAATCATCGCTGGCATCTTCAATCAGTGCACTACTATTTGAATCAGCTAAGGTAATTTTAACTTGCTCACAGTTTGTTAAGCCATTCATCACATCAATAAGATAGGCAACATTAAAGCCAATTTCTAGATGATCTCCCTGATAATCAACATCAACAATCTCTTCAGCTTCTTCTTGCTCTGGATTGTTAGCCGTGATTTTTAGCTCCCCACTCGACAAATTTAACCTTACACCTTTAAACTTTTCATTTGATAAAATTGAGGCTCGCGAAAAAGCATGCTTAAGAACATCTTTGCTAGACTCGATTTTCTTGTCCCCGTCTTTGGGTAATACTCTTCTATAGTCTGGGAAACGACCATCTACTAATTTACTAGTAAATATAAAATCAGTAGAGAAAATCCGAATATGATTTGAGCCTACTTGGACCTTAACCCGCTTATCGCTGTCTTCAATTAAACGTGAAATTTCTAACACACCTTTACGAGGTATAATGACTTGTCTGTTTTGCAATGGCGAACTAGTGTATTCAAGGCGACAAAGTGCCAACCTATGACCATCTGTTGCTACAGTGCGAATTGTGGTGCCTTCAGTTTCTAAAGACATGCCATTCAAGTAATACCGAACGTCTTGCTGCGCCATACAAAAATGCGTGCTGTCTATCAACCTTTTCAGTGAACTTTGAGAAATTTCGAACTCAAGCTCCCCTTGCCAATCTTCTAGATTTGGATAGTCAGCCGCAGACAAAGTTGACAGACTATATTTACTTCTGCCTGATCGAATCAATGCTTTGTTGCCTTCGACTTCGAATTCAATAGTACTGTTATCAGACAGACCTTTGCAGATATCAACTAATTTTTTGGCAGGAACTGTTATCTCGCCTTCGGTAAATGCACCTGTAAGAGTTACGTTTGATATTAATTCAACCTCTAAATCCGTACCTGTTAACCAGAGTGAGCTATCACTAACTTTTACCAAAATATTGGATAAAATAGGTAAAGTGTGGCGACGCTCTACTGCACCTGAAACCAACTGTAGAGGCTGTAAGAAGTTTTCCCTGCTGATACTAAATTTCATCTTATTACTCGTGAATTTTTATGAAGATAGTGTTCGAATCAAATTTTGATAGTCTTCTTTTATATCATGACTTTCTTCTCGTAGCTGCACTATTTTTCTACAAGCATGCAATACAGTAGTATGATCTCTACCACCAAATGCGTCACCTATTTCAGGCAGACTGTGATTCGTTAATTCTTTAGATAGAGCCATCGCCATTTGTCTTGGGCGAGCGACACTTCTATTTCGTCTTTTCGACAGAATGTCAGCCATTTTTATTTTGTAATATTCAGCCACCGTTTTTTGAATATTATCAATTGTGACCAACTTTTCTTGTAAGGCCAACAAATCGCGCAATGCTTCTCGAACAAAGTCAATGGTAATAGGTCTACCAGTGAAATTAGCGTTAGCAATCACCCTATTTAACGCACCTTCTAACTCTCTTACATTCGACCGTAATCTTTTTGCAATAAAAAACGCGACTTCATCAGGTAAAAATATTTTATTTTCCACCGCTTTACGTTTGAGAATTGCCACACGTGTCTCGAGCTCTGGTGGCTCAATTGCAATAGTGAGGCCCCAACCGAAACGTGATTTAAGTCTATCCTCTACTCCAACGATCTCTTTTGGATATCTATCTGAGGTCAAAATTATTTGCTGGTTACCTTCGAGCAACGCGTTAAAGGTATGGAAAAACTCTTCTTGTGAGCGTTCTTTATTGGCAAAAAACTGAATATCATCGATCAGCAATGCATCCACTGAACGGTAATATCGTTTAAATTCTTCAATAGCATTATTCTGCAGTGCCTTAACCATATCTTGAACAAAACGCTCAGAATGCATATACACAACAGTAGCATCCTTCTTTTTATCAATAATGCCGTTACCAACCGCGTGCAATAAGTGAGTTTTACCTAAACCTGTACCGCCATAAATAAACAGTGGGTTGTACGCACCACCAGGATTATCAGCAACTTGCTGAGCCGCAGCTCTTGCTAACTGGTTAGATTTACCCTCTACGAAGTTTTCAAACTTATAACTCAGATTGACATTGCTTTTGTGCACGTTAGCTTGAGCGGCTGCACTTTCTATTTCTCTTGACTGCACTGAGGAGTAGGTACTCGTTGGGCGGATATTATTGTCATTTCTAGCGTAAGCAGGTGCAGCGCCTCTGACAAACCCACTATCATTACGTTTAACTTCGAAACGCAACTGGGGCGCATCGCTACCGCAAAACTCAGTAAACAATGAATTGATCTGAGTGAAATATTTATCTCTCACCCAGTCGAGCACAAATCGGTTCGGCGCAAATAGAGTTAGATGTGTGTCTTTGTGATCTGCCTGCAGTGGTCTTATCCACATGCTGAATTGCTGGATAGGTAAATCTTGCTGTAGCCTTTCTAGGCATTGATTCCATAGTGACATCTAAAAAACGACTCCAGCCCAATAAAAATGGGGGCTAATAATAAAATACGCAAAAAAAGTAATAGAAGAAAGAAAACTCAGATCGCCTGTTTATTAACCGCCAAATCACCTAGCGACTAATTGACTGTGAATTATCTCGCTATTCGTATACCAAGCGCAACTACCAATTCGAAATAAATTAGCATATAAACAACATTAACTATATCCTTCTGTTTTATAAGCTTATTTTGGCATTTATCTTGAATCATACAGTATGATTCAAACTCCGCCTGAAATGGTAAACTAGTCAATTTATTATGTTCTAGTTGCCTTGTAACTCTATCCTTTCAAGACAACTCTGTGGATAAAAATACTATTTTTTCTAAAACGGCAGCTTTATTTCTAAGCACTTTCAAAATAATATCAAGTTTACTGTTTTAATAGCTAATGTTTGATTGACAAAGCCCCTAGTGATCTCTATTATTCAGCGTCATTTTTGAGCGCTTACTGTGTTCAAATTGACATTAATCTTATGTATCAGGACTAGGCCATGAAAAGAACTTTTCAACCAAGCAACTTAAAGCGTAAGCGTTCACACGGTTTTCGTGCCCGTATGGCGACTAAAAATGGCCGCAAGGTTATAGCTAATCGCCGTGCTAAAGGCCGTGCTCGTTTATCTGCTTAATTTAATTATCCAAGGTGGGTGAAAATCACTTTTCTCGGGAGATAAGACTACTTACTCCCACCCACTTTGAATATGTGTTTAATAACGCAATTCCCTCGGTCTCACCCCAACTTACCCTCCTTGCTCGTAAAAATGATGGATCAGCACCTCGTTTAGGCATAACTATAGCTAAAAAGCGTGTCAAACTAGCGCATGATAGAAATAGACTCAAACGTATTATCAGAGAAAGCTTCAGACATCAGAGACAAACATTGCCGAGTGTTGATATAGTTGTGGTTGGCAAGAGTGGATTAGATAAACTGTCTAATCAGGAGCTGTTTTCTTTACTGAATAAGTTATGGAAAAAATTAGCACAACGTTGCGTATAATACCGATAGGGTTAATTAAGGGTTATCAGAATTTCATATCCCCTATGCTTGGACCCCATTGCAGATTTCATCCCAGCTGTTCTCATTATGCTGTTGAGGCAATAAACGAACATGGTGTGAGCAAAGGTGGCTGGTTAAGTATTAAAAGAATTTCAAGATGTCATCCATTTAATGATGGTGGTTTTGACCCAGTACCAAAAAAAAATAGTGATAAATAATAAACTGCCCTTATTAAAGGAAGGTTAATTTAAACTTAATTCGTCGTGGTTTGTTTTTAAAAAGTCACAAATATCAATGAGTAGTTAATTAGAGTACTTTATGGAATCCCAACGCAGCTTTTTGTTAATTGGCCTAGCAATGGTCAGCTTTCTATTGTGGCAACAATGGCAAATCGATTATGCCCCACAAACCATTGAACAAAATTCTTCTACAACTGTTCAAGCCAATAATACCACTACTCAAAGTAGTGGCAGTGATGCTCCCCAAGTTAGCTCGCCTAGCCAGATGGGAATGACTGCAACCAACACTGTAAATGATAAAATAATAACAGTCATCACCGACGCTTTGGACCTCAGGATTGATACCAGAGGCGGTGATGTAATATCCGCTGATTTACCTGATTTCCCAGTCAGTCAGGGGTCAACAGAACCTTACAGTTTACTTAGACCCAGTGGTGAACATATTTTTGTTGCACAAAGTGGCTTGGTAGGACGCGATGGAACAGATAGTAAAGTGCGCCCTGTTTATTCTGTTGAAAAAGACAGTTACACCTTGGCTAGTGATGTTCTAAAAGTGCCATTAACTTATACTACTGCTGATGGAATGACAGTCATTAAAACCTTTAGTTTCAGTAAAGGTAGCCATCAAATTGATGTTAATTATACCATTGTCAATAATTCAACTTCGAGCAAACAATTACAGCAGTTTGGCCAACTTAAACAAAGTATGATTAACGAAGACGGTAGCATGTTTATGCCCACTTATCGTGGTGGCGCTTATTCAACGGGAGAAGATCGTTATCAAAAATACGACTTCGATGACATCGCCGACAAAGAAACTAAGCTTAATGAAGTAACTAAAGCGGGTTGGGCAGCCATGATAGAACATTATTTTGTTTCTGCTTGGGTTCCACCGCAAGACCAAACCAACACCATCTATAGCGCCGTTAGACAAAACACTAATGCAGTTATCGGTTTTACTGGCCAAGTAACAACTGTTGAACCTGGCCTAACGGCTGAAATAAATAGCATTCTATATCTTGGCCCTAAAGACCAAGACACCTTAGCGCTTATCGCTCATGGTTTAGACCTTACTGTTGACTATGGTTTCTTATGGATGATATCGCAGCCCTTATTTGTGCTTCTACAATGGATCCACAGCATTGTTGGTAACTGGGGTTTCGCTATTATCATCATTACTATCATTGTCAAAGGTAGTATGTATTGGTTGACTAAGAAGCAATACGAGTCAATGGCTAAAATGCGTGCCCTAAAACCCAAAATGGATGCTCTTAAAGAGCGTTTTGGCGATGACAGACAAAAAATGCAACAAGCCATGATGGAATTATACAAAAAAGATAAAGTTAACCCTATGGGCGGCTGTTTACCTTTGTTATTCCAAATGCCAATTTTCTTAGCATTATATTGGGTACTGCTTGAAAGCGTAGAGTTACGCCAAGCTGACTTTATTTTGTGGATTACCGATTTAAGTGTCAAAGACCCTTATTTCGTATTGCCGATATTGACCGGTATCTCCATGTACTTGTTACAAAAGCTCCAGCCGATGACTATGACTGATCCAATGCAACAAAAAATCATGCAGTTTATGCCTGTTGCAATGAGTCTTTTCTTCTTCATCTTTCCTGCTGGACTAGTGCTTTATTGGCTTATAAGTAACGTAATCACCCTAGTACAAGCAAAAATAATTTATGCTTCAATGGAAAAACGTGGTTTACAAACCAAATAACTAACATTATTCGCTCAGCCCGTTGCTTATCTTGTAATAAGATATAAAACGGGCTTTTTTTTGCTTACAATACCCAATTCGCTATTCCACCAATAGGAACCCATATGCCTTCTTTTGATATTGTTTCTGAAATAGATCTCGTTGAACTAAAAAATGCTGTTGATAATGCCAATAGGGAAATCACTACCCGTTTTGATTTCAGAGGAGTTGAAGCCAGCTTTGAACTAAAAGAAAGTATTGTCACTATGATCGCCGATAACGACTTTCAACTGCGCCAGATGTTAGATATTTTGCGCGGTACCTGCGTAAAAAGGGGCGTAGATACGGCAGCATTTGAAGAAAAAGATGTGCAACATATTGGTAAAATATACAAACAAGCCATCGCCCTTAAACAAGGGATTGAGCAAGCTACTAGTAAGAAAATTATTAAACTGATTAAAGAAGCAAAAATTAAAGTTCAGGCCTCAATTCAAGGTGAGCAAGTCAGAGTAACAGGCAAAAAGCGCGATGAGTTACAACAAGTGATGGCCTTGGCTAAAAGTGCCGAGCTTGACCAACCTGTGCAATTTACTAACTTTAGAGATTAATCGATCTCGTGTCGAATTCATCAACGCCATTCAAACAAGATACTATTGTTGCACAAGCTACCGCGCCTGGACGAGGCGGTGTCGGCATTATTAGAGTCTCAGGGCACCTTGTTAGCCAAGTGGCTCAAAAAATCCTCGGCAAATTACCTGAACCTAGAAAAGCTGAATACCTCAGTTTCAATGATGAACATCAGCAAGTCATTGACCAAGGTATAGCCTTATTTTTTAAAGCTCCTAACTCATTTACCGGCGAAGACGTACTAGAACTGCAAGGACACGGCGGACAAGTTGTACTCGATATGTTACTGCAATCTGTACTCAAGATTGGCAATATTCGTATTGCTAAACCTGGGGAATTCAGCGAAAGAGCTTTTTTAAACGATAAGCTCGACTTAGCCCAAGCTGAAGCTATCGCCGATTTGATTGATGCCAGCTCAATACAAGCTGCTAAAGGCGCATTACGCTCGTTACAAGGCCAATTTTCCCATCAAATACACATCCTTGTAGAACAAGTTATTCATTTACGCATGTATGTTGAAGCGGCTATCGATTTTCCAGAAGAAGAAATAGACTTTTTAAGCGACGGTAAAATTCAGGCCGATTTAAATGCTATTATTAGCTCATTCGAACAACTGCGCCAACAAACAAAACAAGGCACCTTATTACGCGAAGGAATGCGGGTGGTCATCGCAGGAAAACCTAATGCTGGTAAATCCAGTTTACTAAATGCCTTGGCTGGCAGAGATGCGGCTATTGTTACTGACGTAGCAGGCACAACTCGCGATGTGCTAAAAGAACATATTCATATTGATGGTATGCCCTTGCATATCATCGATACAGCCGGTTTGCGCGACAGCCCAGACAAAGTTGAAAAAATAGGCATTGAAAGGGCTTGGCAGGAAATAAATCAAGCCGATCGGGTTTTATTTATGCTTGATAGCACTGAGACAACTCACACTCACCCGCAACTTATATGGCCAGAGTTTTTTGCCAAACTACCCGCCAATATGGGTCTTACTGTTATTCGCAATAAAATAGACTTAAGCGGTGAATCAATTGGTATAAATGAACAAGGTGACTATCCTGTCATTTCAATTTCTGCCAGCGAAGGCAAAGGTATCACAATCCTTAGTGAACATTTAAAAGCTTGTATGGGCTTCGATGCCAATAACGAAGGACAATTTATAGCTAGGCGTCGTCACTTAGATGCAATTGACCGTGCGGCTGAACATTTATATTTAGGTAAACAACAGCTAGAGGAGCATCTTGCCGGTGAGCTACTAGCCGAAGAATTGCGTTTAACGCAAAACCACCTGAATGAAATAACCGGAGAATTTAGTTCAGATGATCTGTTAAGCAAAATATTTTCTTCCTTTTGTATTGGCAAATAATAATATCGAATTGAGCGTAGAGCCTAAGCAACAAGCAATGTACAATTAAACTCAATCGAGTTTATTAAGATAAGCATAATGGCCAAGTTTGACATCATTGTAGGTAGTGTATTAGGTGCCAGTGAATATGTTGCCGATGCCGTGTCCGAAACCCTAGCAGAGCATGGTCACAGCGCAGTTATTCATCTCAATCCCAAATATTCAGAGATAAGTAAGGATTCAGTTTGGTTAGTGTGTACCTCAACTCATGGTGCAGGAGACCTACCTGACAATATTCAAAGCTTCGCCCAACAAATTAGTGAGCAAAACCTAGCCGATATTTCTTTTATGATAGTTGGTCTGGGCGATAGCAGTTACGATACCTATTGTAATGGCGCAAGAACGATGGAAGATCTGTTAATTAAATCGGGGGCTAAACAACTCTGTGAAGCGCTGCATATTGATGTGTTGGTAAACCCCATTCCAGAAGAAATTGCCATTTTATGGCTTAATGATATTTTGACGAAAATAACTATTTCTCAATAATGAATATTAACCAAGCTGAACAAAGTGCCTTACAACAAGCCTTAAGCAATGATGCTAGAGTATTATATTTATTAGGGATAAAAACGACTGCCGATAGCAAAACAGGCTTAACGTTACCACTTAATTATAAGAACTTAATTAAATTGCTGAATGCCAAAGAAGAAAAGTTTACTTTGGGCAGGCAGATAAATAGTCTAATAAAAGAACTTCTTAATATTGGTTTAGTTACCTTTGAACACGAGGTTGAACTAAACCATAGTTTTAATGGTAAAACATTAGTGCTGCCCCTAATGCTAATGAAAAAAGATGACTATTCTAAGCTACATTTAGAGTGGCAAAGCATGCACATGGCCTGGCAACCCGATACCGATTTGCTAAGTGATTTGGCCAAACTAATGGGTATCATCGACCAAGAATATTCTGTACAAGAATTAGGTGAATTTATCTCCTATTGGTTAAGTCGGCCTGAAAGTCATTTTACCCAGTTTCAATGGACACAAAAATTTGTATTCAATCTCAAGCACAAACGCTTGGCTCATGGTGTTAAAAATGTACACAAAGTAGGCCAGCAAATTGTACCTGTGAAGGCAGGGATAGTGGCAGATGATAATGCGAAGAAGCTAGTTGAAAAATACAGCAAAAAAGACAGTAGTATAAAATCTGATTCAACTAATACTTAAGCTAATTAACTTTGGATAATGAATTCTGTGGACAACATTAAAAATAAAATTCAACAATTAGGTAAAGCTTTAGGCCGTCAACATGTGCCAGATAACTATACCGACTATCAATCTTTGCGCACAGAATATGAAGCACTGGCTAATCGAGATGTTAGATTAATTCAACAAGAGAGTAAAAAACAGCGTATTCAATCTATCCAAGGTCGCTCGGACTTAAATACGAAATGGACCTTTGCCAATCTAGTTGAAGACAGTGAAGATGTTATTGAGGCAGTCAGTATCGCTAGGTCGTTCATCGCCGCCCATGAAGATATCAATTGGCGTAGAAGTGGTTCACATATGATGATCTTTTACGGCGACTATGGCCGCGGTAAATCACACACAGCGGGTGCCATTGCCCATGAACTTATCGAAAAGTTTGAAATATCAGTTTTATATCGTCAATTGTCTAGCATATTGGAAATGCGCTTTTTTTCTTATGACTACAATGCCCAGGATAACGTTGCCCAAAAATTTCGAGAAATTAACCAAGAATTATTAGATGTTGACTTACTTATTCTCGATGAAGTGTGCGTCAATGAAACAGCCTTAAAGAAAAATGCCCAAAGTTGGCTAGGTAATTTATTACGTCAACGTTTAGCTAATCATAAAAATTGCATTTTAATCACTAATCATAATTTGGCTGAACTAGAACAAGCGCTAGGTAGTTATTGTTTTGAATCAATCAAAGAATACGATACTTATAAAGTGAAATTTTCAGGACCAAGTCGAAGAAAAGAAATTATTCCAACCCAAGTAGAGTCTAAGCCTGCCTATACGGGTTACAGACCCAATCAAGTAAGGTGATATTAACCTTTCACCGACTAGTATTTTGCCTATTACATTAAGCTCGATTATTTCATGATCAAGCTTATGTATTTTTTTCATCGAATCACCACAGGCTTTATTGTCAATTCCAACAAACTAAGCCGGCAATCCAATCCTCCATAACGATCATAAAACCACCTTAAATACGCACTAATTGATCACAGGATCACAGTTTACTCACAGGTAGATCACTGCTTTTAAAAAAATGTGTGTAAAAGTATGTATAACCCTTTAATAACCGGTTTATATCCACTTTATAAAATCACTAACAACTATGTCTGTGGATAAAAGCACTGGTTACACCCAGTATATACCGCTTTGATCAAGCCTTATACACACCCTAAACAGTCATACAACTAATTGATATTAATAGATAAAAACGCCTTACCCACAGAAAATGGCTTACTTAATAGTAGTAATAATAAGTAAAGATCTAATAGATCATATAAAGATTACTCAGGATCTAAATTTAAATTTGAATAAATTTTAAGCATTTCAAAAAAGACAAAAGCCGTATAGAATACGCGCCCGTTTTGACTGGGTGTAGATCATTAAGAGGCATACCATGTTTTATCAGCAACAATTTGACGTTATCGTTGTAGGTGGAGGCCACGCAGGCACAGAAGCTGCACTTGCAGCTGCCCGTATGGGTGCCACAACTTTATTATTAACTCATTCCATTGAAACCTTAGGTCAGATGTCCTGTAATCCAGCTATTGGTGGGATCGGTAAAGGCCATTTAGTCAAAGAGATTGATGCCTTAGGCGGTGCCATGGCATTAGCGACGGATCAAGCTGGGATCCAATTTAGAACCCTTAATTCAAGCAAAGGCCCTGCTGTCAGAGCCACTCGTGCACAAGCTGATCGCGCCTTATATCGAAAATCGATCCGTCACATATTAGAAAACCAAGTAAATCTCACTTTATTTCAACAGTCGTGTGATGATCTTATTGTTGAAAATAACGAAGTAGTTGGTGTCGTCACCCAGATGGGGCTTAAATTTAGAGCTAAATCAGTTGTACTTACCGTAGGTACATTTTTAGGTGGCACTATTCATATTGGTTTAAATAATTACAAAGGCGGCAGAGCAGGCGATCCGCCTTCGATCGCACTTGCCGATCGTTTAAGAGCATTACCTTTCAGAGTTGATCGCTTAAAAACTGGCACACCTGCCCGCTTGGATGCCAGAACCTTAGATTTCAGCGTGATGCAGGAACAACGAGGCGATGACCCTATTCCAGTGTTTTCTTTTTTGGGTAAAACCAGCGATCATCCTCGTCAAATATCTTGTTATATCACCCATACTAACGAGCGTACTCACGAAATTATTCGTGGTGGACTTGACCGTTCACCCATGTATACCGGAGTAATTGAAGGTATAGGTCCACGTTATTGTCCCTCTATAGAAGATAAAATTCACCGATTTGCTGATAAAGATTCACATCAAATATTTGTTGAACCTGAAGGTCTAGATAGTATTGAAATATACCCAAACGGTATTTCAACGAGCTTGCCTTTTGATGTGCAAATGAATTTAGTGAGATCGATTAGAGGCTTTGAAAATGCCCATATCATTCGTCCAGGTTATGCGATCGAGTATGACTTTTTTGATCCGCGCGATCTAA
Source organism: Paraglaciecola sp. 25GB23A (assembly GCF_040012495.1). Classification (NCBI taxonomy): domain Bacteria; kingdom Pseudomonadati; phylum Pseudomonadota; class Gammaproteobacteria; order Alteromonadales; family Alteromonadaceae; genus Paraglaciecola; species Paraglaciecola sp. 25GB23A. Next base: position 50,728 of record NZ_JBDYKM010000017.1, on the reverse strand, counting down.
AACAGAGTTTAGAAACCAAATTTATTAGCAGATTATTCTTTGCCGGACAAATTAACGGCACAACTGGCTATGAAGAAGCTGGCGCTCAAGGCCTCATAGCAGGCGCTAATGCGGCTTTATCAGCACAGGGCAAGGACTCATTCACTTTACGTCGTGATGAAGCTTACATGGGCGTTCTAATTGATGATCTAGCGACCATGGGGACTAAAGAACCTTATCGCATGTTCACCAGTCGCGCTGAGTATCGATTGTTACTGCGTGAAGATAATGCTGATATGCGATTAACTGCATTAGGTCGTAAAATTGGTTTAGTAGACGATCATCGTTGGCAAGTGTTTAACGATAAACTCGAAGCAATTGAGCTAGAAGGTCAACGGTTACGATCTACTTGGATCCATCCACACCATGCTGCGGTTGAGGAGCTCAATAAAGTGCTTAAAAATCCAGTGACCAAGGAAAATACTCTAGAAGATTTAATTAGACGCCCAGAGATGACTTATCAACGTTTAATGCAGATTGAATCATTGGGTCCGGTTATCGCTAATGTTCAGGCCGCAGAGCAAGTTGAAATTCAAATTAAATATGCTGGTTACATTGAGCGTCAAAAAGAAGAAATAGCTAAAACCTTACGCAATGAAGATACTCTAATCCCATTTGATTTTAATTATCAGCAGATCTCTGGTTTAAGTAACGAGGTGGTAGCAAAATTAAGCAATGCTCGCCCTGAAACTATCGGTAAAGCTGGCCGAATTTCTGGTGTTACACCTGCAGCTGTTTCTTTATTGCTGGTTTACTTAAAAAAGCATGGCTTGCTGGTAGGAACGGCTAACAGTAAAACTAGAATCTCTGCCTAATGTTAGCCTTGCAAGAACAATTAATAGAGCAGCTAACGAGCTGTTTAAAAGACAGTGATGTAACACCCAGCTCAGAGCAAATTGAAAAACTGGTTGCTTATGTTTTAATGATGCATAAATGGAATAAAACTTACAACCTCACCTCAGTACGTGACCCTCAGCAAATGCTGATAAAACATATTGTTGATTCGATTGTAGTAGCGCCATTTTTAAGTCAGAAATATTATATTGATGTGGGAACAGGTCCAGGATTACCGGGCATACCATTAGCGATAATGTGTCCTGATAAACACTTTGTACTGCTTGACAGTCTGGGTAAACGCGTGCGTTTTATGAAACAAGCGGCCTATGAACTTAAACTTTCGAATATTGAGCCTGTACAAAGTCGAGTAGAAGATTATCAGTCTAAGCTAAAATTAAATGGCGTGATCAGTCGAGCTTTTGCCTCATTAAAAGATATGTTGCACTGGTGTCAGCATCTGGTAGATTCTCAAGGGGTATTTTTGGCGCTCAAGGGCCAACTACCCGAAGATGAGCTAAAAGAAATAAGTGATAAATTTGATTTAGTTGAGATAATTAAACTAAAAGTGCCCCACTTAGTCGGTGAGCGGCATATAATAAAAATTCGCAAGAAATAGTACGATTTCTTAATCCATCAATTAGCATTTTTGACAAAACATAAGCATTATTGGAAAACTATTTTGGGTAAAATTATCGCAATAGCTAATCAAAAAGGTGGTGTGGGTAAAACCACAACAGCTGTCAATGTTGCAGCGTCTATGGCGGCGACCAAACGCAAAGTGTTACTTATTGATTTAGACCCACAAGGCAATGCCACCATGGGTAGCGGTGTTGATAAATATGCAGTAGAAAATACCTGTTATGAATTATTGATTGAAGAAAAACCGATTGAAGAAGTCGTCATTAAAGAGACAACGGGTAAATATCACTTAATTGCTGGTAACAGTGATATTACTGCCGCAGAAATAAAATTAATGGAAGTGTTCGCCCGCGAAGTCAGATTGAGAAATGCGCTGGCACCGGTTAAAAATTATTATGACTATATTTTTATAGACTGCCCCCCTTCTTTAAATCAACTCACAGTCAATGCGATGGCTGCAGCTGATTCTGTGCTGGTGCCTATGCAATGTGAATATTACGCCTTAGAAGGCTTAACAGCTCTAATGGACACTATTAAAAAGTTGGCGTCTGTAGTTAATCCTGAATTAAAAATCGAAGGTGTCTTACGAACCATGTATGATCCTCGTAATCGATTGGCTAATGATGTTTCAGAGCAACTAAAACGCCATTTTGGCGAACAAGTTTATCGCACTGTAATTCCGCGCAATGTCAGATTAGCCGAGGCCCCAAGTTTTGGTACCCCTGCTATGTATTACGACAAATCATCAACCGGGGCAAAAGCATATTTAGCCCTAGCTGGAGAAATTCTCCGTCGTGTTAAAATTAATGCAACAGTAAAAGTGAGCTAATTGAGCTGCTTAGTTGTAAATATATGGAATAGAGGAATCTATGTCGGTTAAAAAACGAGGGTTAGGTCGAGGCCTTGATGCACTGTTAGCAACCAGTCAATCTGCCCACAATGACTTACCTGAATTAGAAGGTGAATTGCGTAAAATACCAGTGGAGTTTTTGCAGCCTGGTAAATATCAGCCACGTAAAGATATGTCATCCGATGCTTTAGAAGATTTAGCCGCTTCTATTCGTGCACAAGGTATTATTCAACCTATCGTAGTACGTCAAATAAGTGAGCAAAAATATGAAATTATTGCTGGCGAGCGTCGGTGGCGGGCATCACAAATAGCACGGCTGGATGTTATCCCTTGTTTGGTCAAAGATGTGCCAGACGAAGCTGCCGTTGCTATTGCATTAATTGAGAATATTCAACGTGAAGATCTCAATGCTATGGAAGAAGCCCAAGCTTTAGACCGCTTAATGGTTGAATTTGATTTAACCCATCAAGAGGTCGCTACTGCGGTAGGTAAATCACGAACCACTGTAACTAATCTTTTGCGTTTAAATAATTTAAACGAAGATGTAAAAATATTATTAGAACATGGTGACATAGAGATGGGACACGCTCGTGCCTTGTTGTCTCTGCAGGGTGAACAACAAAATGAAGCAGCTCAAATCGTTTCTGGTAAAGGCTTAACCGTAAGGGATACGGAAAATTTAGTAAGACGTCTTTTAGAACCAGCAAAACCCAAAGAACAGACTAAACCTGATCCCGATGTCCAACGTTTACAAACTACATTATCTGAAAATCTCGGTGCTCCAGTCAGCATCGCTCACAATGCAAAAGGGAAAGGCAAATTAGTCATTAATTTTTCGAGTTTGGATCAATTAGATGGTATTTTGACTCATATAAAGTAAATAAATTATTTTCCTTAAGTTTGTCTTAAGTTAAATGATATTGAAAGTTGATTAGTAACTATACAATCACTCTAACAAAACAGGTATATGTGTTGTAAATTATTACTATTAAAGTATACTTTTCGCGCCTTTTGTTTAAGTTTAGTGGTTAAGAGGGATCAAATGGCAGCGAATTTGGTCCAAGAAGGGCAAAAAATTGCTAGAAAAGTACTTATTTACCAAAGTATTTTAGCCGCAGTTATCGCCCTCCTTTTTACCTTAATGATAGGGGGAAATAGCGGCATATCAGCAACTTATGGTGGAATGATAGCTATAGTCTCGCATTTCATATTTGCTCACTTCACCTTTAAACATGCCGGTGCTAGGCAAAACAACCTTGTAGTGCGGAGTTTTAACAAAGGTAATAAGATTAAGTTTATCTTAACAGTAGTACTTTTTGCATTAGCTTATCGGTGGCCATTTCTTAATATTATGGCATTGATGGTTACTTACATTGCAGTACTTATAGGGCAATGGCCCATAATGATTTTAGTTAGTCGCGTTCAGAAGTAATATTAAAAGTAGATTGCTAACGAGACTAAAATACCAGTTTTTAACTTTAAATTGTGGAACAAAAAATGGCAGATACAGGTGGCGAGCAAAGCGTCAGCGCTTATATCCAGCACCATTTAACCAACGCGTCTGTAGGTGAGGGTTTTTGGACTATTCACGTAGATACGTTAGCTTGGTCAATAGTGTTGGGTTTAGTGTTTATACTAAGTTTTCGATCGGCAGCAAAGAAAGCAACAGCAGGGGTGCCTGGAAAATGGCAAGCCTGTGTTGAAATAGTTGTCGAATTTGTAGATAACACTGTTAAAGGGAACTATCACGGCACTAGCCCTTTGATAGCACCTTTAGCGTTAACTATATTTGTGTGGGTGTTATTGATGAATTTTATGGACTTAATTCCAATCGATCTCATTCCTTACATTGCACAAAATATAGGGATCTTAATGGGTGTTGATCCACAAGATGTTTATATCAAATCTGTACCAACCACAGATACTAGCATGACCTTTGCCTTATCAATTGGCGTGTTTATGTTAATGATATTTTATTCGATTAAAATTAAAGGCTTTGGCGGCTTTTTGAAGGAATTATATGCTCATCCATTTAATACGCCTTGGCTATATTGGTTTAACTTCATCCTAGAAGTCGTCGCACTGGTTGCAAAGCCTTTATCTTTGGCCTTACGTCTTTTCGGAAACTTATACGCTGGTGAACTTATCTTTATTTTGATTGCGGCTACCATGGGATTTTGGCAATTGCCAGTTCATTTTATATGGGCTGCGTTCCACTTATTAGTTATTCCATTACAGGCCTTCATATTTATGATGCTGACCATCGTGTACTTGAGTATGGCGAGCGAAAAGCACTAATTACGACGAGAGATAGCAAACCTTTGCGGATAAGCATAGGTTTGTGACTTTTAGGACAATTTTTACACGTTTTATTTTTTTAACTTTAACTTTAACTTTAACTTTAATACAAGGTGAAAATCTATGGAAAACTTAGGTGACTTATACATCGCAGTTGCAATTATTATTGGTATGGCCGCTGTAGGTACAGCTATCGGCTTTGGTATGTTGGGGGGTAAATTCTTAGAATCTGCTGCTCGTCAACCTGAACTATCAAACCAACTACAAACTAAAATGTTTATTGTTGCGGGTCTTATCGATGCTATCGCGATGATCGGTGTGGCAATCGCTCTTTACATGTTGTTCGTTCTTGGTGCTCAATAGTAGTTATCAAATCCCTTTAACGAACTATTAAGGAGGGTCGGCCGTGTTACCAAATGCCACTCTAATTGGTAATTTAATAGCATTTATTGTGTTCGTGGTGTTCTGCATGAAATATGTATGGCCTCCGATCATAGGCGCTATTGAAGATCGCCAAAAGAAAATAGCTGATGGCTTAGCTGCATCTGAAAAGGGCGAAAAATCCCTTGAGACCGCACAAGCAAAAGTCAATATACAGCTTAATGAAGCCAAAGCTCAAGCAGCGGCTATTATCGACCAGGCTAAAAAGCGTGGGTCACAAATTGTTGACGAAGAAACTCAACGTGGTCATTCCGAACGTGAAAAAATAATTGCGCAAGGATACTCTGAGGTCGAAGCAGAACGTAATCGTGTTAAAGAAGATTTGCGTAAGCAAGTTGCTTCTCTGGCGATTGCCGGAGCTGAAAAAATCTTGGGCCGTGAAATTGATGCTGCAGCACAAAGTGACATAGTTGAAAAACTTGTCGCTGAACTGTAAGGGGTAGAGAGCCATGTCTGAATTGACGTCTATAGCTCGCCCTTACGCCCAAGCTGCGTTCGATTTTGCGGTTGAGAGTAAAACCATCGCTGAATGGCAAGATATGTTGTTTTTTGCTGCGCAAGTAACAGAAAATGAAACAGTTAAGACATTATTAACTGGATCGATGTCAGCAGACAAACTTGCCGAAATATTCAATAGCGTATGTGGTGAACAATTCGACCAACATGGTCAAAACTTCATAAAAGTTTTGGCTGAAAATAGACGATTACAGGCATTGCCTGATATTTCAGCGTTGTTTTGTCAGCTCCAAGCTGATTTTAATAAAGAGATTGATGTTGATATTACATCGGCCACTAAACTTAATAAGAAACAACAAACTGAATTAACTGGCTCGCTAGAGAAACGTCTTGCAAGAAAAGTTAAGCTGAGTTGTAGCGTGGATCCTACATTGATTGCCGGGGCCGTTATAAGGGCCGGTGATACAGTTATTGATGGTTCATTCCGTAGTAAATTAAACCGTCTGTCAGACGCGTTACAAGCATAGCGGGGAAAAAGAGCATGCAACTGAATTCCACTGAAATTGCAGAACTGATTAAACAACGAATTGATCAGTTTCAAGTAGTAAGTGAAGCTCGTAATGAAGGTACCATTGTTGGTGTAACCGACGGTATCATTCGTATTCATGGCCTTGCAGATGTTATGCAAGGGGAAATGATCGAGCTTCCAGGTAATCGTTACGCTATCGCATTAAACCTAGAGCGAGATTCTGTAGGTGCGGTAGTTATGGGTCCGTATGCGGATCTTCAAGAAGGTACTAAAGTTAAATCTTCTGGCCGTATTCTTGAAGTTCCAGTAGGCCGTGGTTTATTAGGCCGAGTGGTTAACACTTTAGGTGCACCTATCGATGGTAAAGGCGCGATTGAAGCAGATGGCTATGAGGCAGTTGAAAAAATCGCACCTGGCGTTATTGAGCGTCAATCGGTAGACCAACCAATTCAAACAGGTTATAAATCTGTTGATTCCATGATCCCAGTCGGTCGTGGACAACGTGAGTTGGTTATCGGTGACCGTCAAACAGGTAAAACTGCTTTAGCAATTGATGCCATCATTAACCAAAAAGATTCTGGTGTTAAATGTATTTACGTCGCAATCGGTCAAAAGGCCTCTACTATTGCTAACGTAGTGCGTAAATTAGAAGAACACGGTGCCTTGGCTCATACCATTGTTGTCGCTGCCTCAGCTTCTGAATCGGCTGCTTTACAATATCTAGCTCCATATTCTGGTTGTACCATGGGTGAATATTTCCGTGATCGCGGTGAAGATGCACTAATTGTATATGATGATTTGTCTAAGCAGGCTGTTGCTTATCGTCAAATTTCATTGCTGTTACGTCGTCCTCCAGGTCGTGAAGCTTACCCTGGTGACGTTTTCTACTTGCACTCACGTTTATTAGAGCGTGCCGCTCGTGTTAACGAAAAATACGTAGAGCGTTACACTAATGGTGAAGTAACAGGTAAAACAGGTTCATTGACCGCCTTACCTATTATTGAAACTCAAGCAGGTGACGTATCAGCTTTCGTACCTACCAACGTAATTTCGATTACTGATGGTCAGATTTTCTTAGAAACTGACTTATTTAACTCAGGTATTCGCCCTGCTGTTAATGCCGGTATATCAGTATCACGTGTTGGTGGTGCAGCTCAAACTAAAATCATTAAAAAACTGGGCGGCGGTATTCGTTTAGCCTTGGCTCAGTACCGTGAATTGGCTGCTTTCTCGCAATTTGCTTCTGACCTTGATGACGCTACTCGTGCTCAATTAGAACACGGTGAGCGAGTAATGGAATTAATGAAACAAAACCAATATTCACCACTATCAGTCGGTGATATGGGCGTTTCATTGTTCGCTGTTGAAAAAGGGTATCTGAAAGACATCGAACTAGTAAAAATACTAGATTTCGAGGCTGCTTTACACTTTTATATGAACAGTGAACATGCTGAGCTAATGGGAACTCTTAATAAAACTGGTAATTTCAATGCTGATATTGAAGCCACATTAAGTGAAGCTTTAACTAAGTTTAAAGCAACACAAACGTGGTAATCAATTGTTGCTACTGTGCCTGGCACAGAAGCAACTCAGTTGAATAATCGGAGATAGAACTATGGCCAGCGGTAAAGAGATAAAAGGTAAGATCGGCAGTATTAAAAATACGCAGAAGATCACCAGCGCTATGGAAATGGTTGCCGCTTCTAAAATGAAAAAGGCGCAAGACCGGATGGCTTTAAGCCGTCCATACGCTGCAGGTATTCGCAGTGTAATTGGTCACTTAGCCAATGCAAACCTTGAATATCGCCATCCCTATTTGGAAGAACGTGAAGTCAAAAGGGTGGGTTATATCGTCATTTCGACTGACCGTGGATTATGTGGTGGTTTAAACACCAACGAATTCAAATTAGTTATAAAAGATGCAAAGAAATGGCGTGATCAAGGTGCACAGGTGGATTTTGCGGCACTAGGCTCCAAGGCTTGTGCATTCTTTAACCGATTCGGTGGTAGCGTTGTTGCCGCAGAATCAGGAATTGGAGATGCACCTACGGTCAAAGATATTATTGGCTTAGTGCGCATTATGTTGTCGGCATTTAACGAAGGTAAAATCGATCGCTTGTATTTGGTGTTTAACAAATTTGTTAACACCATGACCCAAGCACCTAAGATTGAGCAGTTGTTGCCTTTGCCTAAATCAGATGAAAAAGCATTACAACATCGTTGGGACTATATTTACGAACCTGATGCAAAACCTATATTAGATAGGCTATTAGTTCGTTTCGTAGAATCCCAAGTATATCAAGGCGTAGTTGAAAACTCTGCGTCTGAGCAAGCTGCTCGTATGGTTGCTATGAAAGCGGCAACTGATAACGCGGGTGACATTATTGAAGACTTGCAACTGATATACAACAAAGCACGTCAAGCGGCAATTACACAAGAAATCAGTGAAATTGTAGCCGGCGCGGCAGCGGTGTAGGCAAAGGTTTAAGAATTTAAGAGGAATTAACATGAGTCAAGGTAAGGTCGTCCAAATCATTGGCGCCGTTGTGGATATCGAGTTTCCACAGGATTCGGTTCCAAAAATATATGACGCGTTGCGCATCACTGAAGGTGATTTGCAGGGTTTGACCCTAGAAGTACAACAACAACTAGGTGGTGGCGTTGTCAGAACAATCGCCATGGGTACTACTGACGGTTTACGTCGTGGACTTGCGGTCATGAATACAGGTGAATCAATTCAGGTTCCAGTGGGTAAAGCAACATTGGGCCGCATCATGGATGTATTGGGTAACCCAATTGATGAAGCGGGTCCTATTGGTGAAGAAGAGCGCATGTCTATCCACCGTGCAGCACCAACATATGAAGAGCAATCTAACTCAACTGAACTACTTGAGACAGGCATCAAAGTTATCGACTTGGTATGTCCGTTTGCTAAAGGTGGTAAGGTTGGTTTATTCGGGGGTGCTGGTGTAGGTAAGACCGTTAACATGATGGAACTTATCCGTAACATCGCTATCGAGCACAGTGGTTATTCTGTTTTCGCTGGTGTAGGTGAGCGTACTCGTGAAGGTAACGATTTTTATCATGAAATGAACGAATCTAATGTACTTGATAAAGTATCGTTGGTTTACGGTCAAATGAATGAGCCTCCCGGTAACCGTTTGCGCGTTGCATTAACCGGCTTAACCATGGCGGAAAAATTCCGTGATGAAGGCCGTGATGTACTGTTCTTTGTGGATAACATTTATCGTTATACCTTAGCTGGTACAGAAGTATCAGCTCTGCTAGGGCGTATGCCTTCTGCAGTAGGTTATCAACCAACGCTTGCTGAAGAAATGGGTGTATTACAAGAACGTATCGCATCAACCAAAACAGGTTCTATCACTTCAGTACAAGCGGTATATGTACCTGCAGATGACTTAACAGATCCATCACCTGCCACGACCTTTGCTCACTTAGATGCAACGGTTGTATTGTCACGTGATATCGCCTCTTTAGGTATTTACCCAGCGGTTGATCCACTTGCCTCTACCTCACGCCAACTTGATCCTTTGGTTATTGGTAAAGAGCACTATGATACTACTCGTGGAGTGCAATCGGTTTTACAGCGCTATAAAGAGTTAAAAGACATCATCGCCATTTTGGGAATGGACGAGCTTTCTGAAGAAGATAGATTATCGGTATCGCGGGCGCGTAAAATTCAGCGTTTCTTATCGCAACCTTTCTTCGTAGCAGAAGTGTTTACCGGTTCACCTGGTAAATATGTTTCTTTGAAAGATACTATCAGCGGCTTTAAGGGCATTTTGGAAGGTTCTTACGATCATCTGCCTGAACAAGCTTTTTATATGGTTGGGTCAATCGAAGAAGCCACTGAGAAAGCCAAAAAAATATAAAGCGTATCTTTGATACGTTTTAATTTAACCCAGATTAGGAGGTTATGGTGGTGATGACAGTGCAATTAGACGTGGTAAGTGCAGAAGACAGCATATTTTCTGGCCTAGTGGAATCTATTCAAGTGACGGGTAGCGAGGGTGAGTTAGGTGTTATTTCTGGCCATGCGCCTTTATTAACTGCCTTGAAACCTGGTATGGTTCGTTTAGTTAAGCAGTTTGGTGTAGAAGAAACGATATACATCGCTGGTGGTGTACTTGAAGTTCAACCCGGACATATAACCGTATTAGCTGATACAGCAATACGTGCTGAAGACTTGGATGAACAAGCTGCCATTGAAGCTAAAAGACGCGCGGAAGAGCATATTGCTAATCCTAGCGCCGACTTTAATTATGCAGAAGCCGCCGTTGAGCTGGCAGAAGCAATCGCGCAGTTAAGGTTAATTCAAAAACTACGCAAGTAATTAAAACAACTGAGCTTATTCATACAATAATGTTTCATGTGAAACCCGGCATCAGCCGGGTTTTTTATTGCACCTAAATCAATTCCAATTTAGTCTAGTAGCCAACAATAAGTTAGTCGTTTAATTAAGCAAAAGATTTTAAGTCTATCTTTTTAAGATGAACTAAAGTCTCAACTTATAAAATCACTTTCAAGTAAAAGCAGGGAAAACATGATTGGCACTAACGTTATCAGAGCGTTCACCTTGAAAAATTTGAGCGTATTCATCTTCAGTTTTTTACTTTTTGCATGCAGTAAAATTGATCAACAAACCGCAGAAAAAATTGAATACTGGGATAAACAAGCCGAAATAATGACCTTAATTGGACCAGACAAATCGAGTGTTTTCGAATGGGTTTATGCAATAGATAAAAATGCCGTATATAAAGGTGAAAGTTTGCACGCGATACTTGAGACTTTGCACACTACTGCAACACCCAAGCGGTGCATTAAATTAACGATTAAATTTGACGAGCGGGAACGAGTTCGTGAACATATTGTCTTCTTAGATGAGAAATGTGCTATTGATTAGACAAGGTTAATAACTATCAATAAAGCACAGTTTAGACTTAGACTCTTGAGGAGTAAGGCGACGTGATAAAAATACTCTGTTCAATCGTTTTACTGTTTTCTATTAGTAGTCACGCTAACACTATTGAAATTAATCACCTTATTGAATTTGTATCGTTAACTTCATGTTCCTATGAGCGAAATGGCGACCTTCATACCGGCCCAGAAGCGGCGAAACATATTCAAAAGAAATACCAATATTACAAGGATGATATTAACTCAACTGAAGATTTCATTAAATATGCGGCGACCAAAAGCAGTATATCAGGTGATGCTTATAGAATCATTTGCCCGAACCAAGAAATACTTGATAGCAAAACTTGGTTAACCAAAGAGCTTATGGAATTTCGCAGTAAACACTAACAAAAGTTAATTTGAAAGTGAGCCTCCCTCCCCTTTGCATACGAGCGTATAAGCTGACTATTCTGCGCTAAAACGATGAGCACTTATTTGATTTGATAGTTCTAATAGTTGAGCATTTAGTTGTTTGAAGTGTTCATTAATCAGTTCCGGCTCAAGCTCGTTTTTCTGTATTTTGGATTCTAACTGAGTAACAACATCTAGCGAATTTGCCAAAGCACAATGTAACAAGTGGGCTTTAAAATCAGTTAATTTGACTAAGGCCAAAGTCGTTGTTTCATTAGCAAGGGCGTTCTGTATCTCTAATAAATCCTTATCCGATTGCTTTATAAACTCTGCTAAAGAGCTGAGAAGGTGCTGAATGCTATTATTGTGGTTAGCTATACCTTGAGGAACATCAACCCCGGGGATGTTGATACATAAACGGGTTAACTCCAATATTATGGGGAGCTCAAAACCTACAGCTATTTCATCATCTTGTTGAGCGAAAAACTCAAGATCTGTAAATTTAGCCTCCAAAATATCAAAGCCAAAAGCCCCTGCAGAACCTCTTATTCTATGAGCCAAATTTTGTAAGGCAAACATATCCTTGTTTTGCCATGCAGCCTCTATTTTTGTTAATTGGAGACTCAAATCTTGTTGATAGTCCCGTGACAAGACTAGTATATCTTCCCTTTGAGAAGGCCTGTGTGCCAGCCCAGAATTGGCTAAATAACTACTTAAGGTGGCAACTACTTTTTGTCGTGAGATTGGTTTAGCTAAATGACCATTGAACCCAATTCGCAAATAATGTTGGATTTCATGGTTCATACTATTGGCTGTTAAGGCGATGACTGGCGTATTGTTACCGGCGGCCCTTATTCGCTTCAATGCATGCACGCCGTCCATTTTTGGCATATGAATATCTAACAATATTAAATCAAATTTCTGATAAAAAAGTGTTTCAAGAACCTGCTCACCATTTTCCACCTCAACCACGGCAATATTCATGCGCTTTAGTAATATGCTAATCAATTCTCGGTTGTTAGCGTGATCATCTGCAAGGAGTATTTTGCTACCAGAAAAATCAGGTAATTTGGTGTTTTCACTTCCGAATTTAGGTATAGCTAGCCAAATTTCGCCAACCGAATTAATCCAAGATGTATTTTTGACATCTCGTAATTTAAAGCTAAAACTAAAGTTTGTTCCCTTGCGAGGCGTGCTTTTGACCTTTATTTCGCCATCTAAGCCATGAGCAAGGCGTTGTGAAATACTTAAGCCTAGACCGGTACCGCCTTTACGTCTGTTTATCGAGTTATCAGCTTGTGAGAAGGGCTCAAATAGCTTTGGCAGATGCGCTGCTGTAATTCCCTCACCTGAATCACTTACCATAATCGTCAAAACATCGCCGTCAGTTTTGACCGACAAGCCAACAAAACCGTGTTCAGTAAATTTTATGGCATTATTGGTTAAATTAAATAAAATCTGTTTTAATCGAGTTGGGTCGGTCAAAATCTCTGCTGGCAGTGGGAACTGATAATCGATATGAAAAGCCAAACCCTTATCACGAGCTCGCTTAGCAACTACTGATTCTATTTGTGCCAAAATTGCAAATAATGGCGTTGGGATAAATTCGAAATCAAGTTTATTAGCCTCAATTTTGCTCAAATCTAAGATATCATTTATGACGTTCAATAAATGATTACCATTTTCGCCTATGATATTGATGACTCTGTCTTGTTCAGTTTTACCAATATCTCCTAACAAAATCCCATCAGCGTAACCAATAATAGACGTCAATGGTGTTCTTATCTCATGACTCATTGAAGCAAGAAACCTTCCTTTTGCTAAATTCGCTTCAGTTAATTCACTATTACTTTGTGCTAACTCTTGATTAAGCTTGATAAGCTCATTGGTGCGTAGATTAACAGTCTTTTCTAAATCAAGAGTTAATGCGGTGTTTTTAATTCTTACCTCTTGTACTTTAACTGCGATAGCAAAGGCAAGCAGTAACGTTTCTATACTGTTACCCATCAAGCCAAAAAGATAGATATTTAGATTATAGGCAGGAAGCAAACCAAGATTGATAAAATTACCGCAAATATTAGGCAGTAATACTGCCAACAAGGCTAGAGTAAAATAACGGGCTGTCGCTGAGCCTTCACGCCAAGCTCTTACTCCTGCAAACAAGCCGATTAATAAAACTAAAGAGGTCGAAATCGATGCCAAATACAAACCAGCCGCCGGCTGATATGCCGCGTAAGGAACTGATATTAAGGATAGTATGGCAACCGTTTTCAATAAAGTCGCTAATTTAGCTTGGCGTTCAGACAGCTTTAATAATTGAATAAAAAAGAATGCGTAAAAAAAGGCGCCCAGTATAAAACTAGACATAAGAAAGGGTGCCGAAGAACCCATTCCGACAAACTCTACTAAACCAAAAATACTCGCCCATCCAATCGCAAAACACAGGGTTGCTGCAGCATAGTTAAGATATTGATATTTTTTTACAGTACAGAATATAAATACATTATAAATAGCTAAGGCCAAACAAATACCCAAGCAAAGTACTGTGATGATATTTTCTATATTAAATTGTTGAATCGTACTATCTAGTGGCTGTAGTTGGATTTTGATTGGCGCAAAAAAGAACTGACTAGTAAACTTCATGACAATGGTTTTACTGTCGCCTTTTTCTATGTGTACAGCTGCGCCGTAATGTAAATCATGTTGATTAGTTTGATTTAAGCCACTTGTGAAGACATTGCTGTCGAAATTCGTCCGATTCGAGTCGTAAATAGCGATATTAATGTTTTCAACCACTGAACCAAAAGGATAAACAAACCAGGCTGTCTGAGTGGTATCGTTGGTTACCTCGAACACAGTCAAAAACTCGTCTCCAAAGCCAGAGATATCACCATGAGGCTTGAGCTCTTTCAGCCAATTTTGTAATTGTATTTGCGAGGATGGTCTAATGAGAATTTTATCAATATCACCACTAAAATAAGTAATGTGTTGGCTTATATCTTGTTGCTTAATTTCGGACAAATTGAATTTTGGGATCGAATGATTAGCTGCCTCACAAACCTGCATAAAGGAAGCTATCGCAATAAATATAAACGCGTTAGTAAATCGACTAAAATTCAAAAATACACCAACATCAGTTTAACTATAGTAAATATACCAACAACTCATTTTTGTTTGGTCTAAAAAAATATGCTTGAAACAAGGCTGAAAAATTAGCGTCAAGAATGCCACAACTCAGGCTTAATGCAAAATAAATGCAAGTGATATTTTATTACCCAAATTAACATCACTCTAGGGTATTTGTAGTAGGCTCAAAGGTTATCTTGTTTAAGTCTATTTTTGTTAGTCAGCCTATTGTTTTATTAAGTAAGTCTTGGTGTTTAGGCAAAGCCTTGTTAAATTTGTTGAACTTAATTAAGTTTAATTAAAACTTAACTCATCAAGGAAATATTCATGTTCGCAGATCAGAAAATCGATTATTTACCTAAGGATCGATTTGTCGACGGTAGCTATCAAGAGCATGATAAACACGCGCAAATTCGGCAAAAACGTAAATGGCAAATATTACTGGTCACTTTTTTATCAACCGCTATTTTGATGAATCTATTGGTTTGGCTCAGACCACCCATCTATCAGAGCCAAGCAATTTTACAATTTACCTCAAGCAATAATTTGTCGACTTTTGATAATGCACTTTGGCAACAAGCTATCGAAGTGACTAGGCAGCGATTGATGAGTGACGGTGTGCTAGTTGGTTTGTCTGAACGCTTAAGGCAGCAGCACGATATAAATAGGCAGGCTCCTGAGTTAATTGACATGCTGAGTATTACCAGTAATTTAACGAGCAATGTCCTTATATTGGAAGCTAAGGGGTCTGAACCTGAAATATTAAGCTTAATTATTGAAACTTGGATCAGTGACTATTTGGCTAACCTTAAAGGAGAAAGTAGCAGCCAGAATAAAGATGAACTTAATGTTATTCAGCAGCAATTGTCTGTTTTACATGACAAAATAAGCAATCAACGAGAAACCATCCAAGACTTCGCACAATTAAATCAAATCATCTCCGTTGAGCGCGACGAAAATCAGATTCTGAGTAAAATGAAAGGCCTTAACCTAAGTTTAGAGGCCGCTGAGAATCAAAAAACGGAAGCCTTAGCAAAACTGGAGAATCTCAATCAAGCACTTGAACAAGGAAGTGTCATTGAACGTCCCAGCGACACTGTCACTATCAATGCCCTTAAAGCGCAACTAGCGACAATCCAAAGTGAACTTAAGGCTCTAAAGAATAAATATACTGCAGAATATTTGCAAAGAGACCCGGCTATTGTGGCTAAACAACAAGAGGCGACAGACTTAGAATTTAAATTGAAAAATATTGTTAATGAAAGCCAAATCGCTAACTTAACTGATAATCAACGAATATTAGAAGTTGCTGTCAGTAAAGCTAAATTGCTGCGAGTTCAATTAAGCGAGCAACAACAACTCGCTCAACAATTTAATCGAAAGTTAGAACAATATAAAGGACTTGAAGCTGAATTACTCGAGTTACAACGACAAGAACAAGTACTTAAAAGTCGCTCAGTTGAGTTAGAGTTAACTCGGCCCTTTGAAGCTAATATTAATGTATTGGAGCCTGCGAGTAAGGCGCAATATCCTATTGGACCTGATTATTGGCGCGATTCCATGCTTGCTTTGGCTCTGGCTGCTATATTTTCATTATTGGCTTTAGGTCTATTCAGTTTTATTGTTCGACCTAAGCAAACTAATCAAGCTGCACCCAATATCGTCGTGGTTCCACACTATGGCGCCAAACTTAATGACGACAGTACAGACTCTCGAACATTAATGGACAAAAGTCTCGGCTCTGTTGCAAGTCTAGCACTTTCTGATAATACAGAATCCAAGCAAACTCGTATTTTGCAGAGCAGTGAAATAAAACCCCTATATCAAGCCGCTAACCAGCAGGGTAAAACATTGATCGGCCTGATTCTTTGTGGGGTCGCCTTAGATGAGATCAGCAAACTAAGCCTGGCTGACTTTAGTGCTAATTTTGCGTCCCTGAATATTAGTGGTGATACCCCACGAAAATTGCAGTTACCTCAGCCTTTTGTCCAATATTTAGTTAGCTGCTATGCCTCTAATGATAGGTCATCGCCGATTATAGCCAGTCGCCTGAGTGAGAGTGATCTTAATTCATTAGTCATTAATGCCGCCTATGACGCAGATTTGATTTTACCCGAACAGGTTTCGCTCTTTGCATTACGCCAGAGTTATATTCGGTTTCTTATTGAGCAGGGGGTAAGACTCAATGATATTGAGTTGCTATGTGGTTATATTGCCCCTGCAGAACTAACGCACTTTCGTCAATTCAAAGCTAAGACCCTAATTGAGTTGGCAGAGGTTAAAACTGACTATCCATTTTTAGATAGTTAGGGGGTTTAGCAAAATATAATGCAATCACCCACTAACCAGCAAAAGATTTGGCACACTGTACAAAGTATTCCTGCTGGAAAAGTAGCTACTTATGGTCAAATTGCAGATTTAGCTGGCTTACCTGGCCGTGCAAGGTTAGTCGGTAAAGCATTGGGCTCAGTTCCCCACGATATTGAAGTAAATTGGCATCGAGTACTGCGTTCTAGTGGCCATATTGCCTTCCCCATAGGCTCAGAACAAGCAAGCTTGCAGCGTGGCTTATTACAAGAAGAAGACGTAGTCATAGTGAATAATCGAGTCAATCTTCGCCACTTTCAGTGGCAACCAGATTTGACAGAATTACTCTTTACTCTTTACTCTGAGCTACTAAAGTTGTGGAAATAATCCAACCACAAGCCTTAACGTTCTTCAACCTGCTTTAAAATAAGCCGTACTTGATCCGTAGTGACATCTGAAGGACATACGCCCTTAGTAACCAAGGCGACCCTAACACCTTCCGGATCCTGATGAGAAAATTCAGCACTATTTTTTTGAATATATCGACAAAGTTGATTTTGTAAATTTCGAGTCAAACAAGACATATCATCACCTTAAACAGCAAGGAATTATTTCCCACTAAAAACAGATAAATTAAACACATCCGCTTTAAAAGCATAAATCAATCCAAAAGTTTTATTTCAGTTAATTCAATTATTTAGCTGATTTCAAATTTTTTACTATTAGTAATTTGTAAATAAACTCGACACTGATGTGCCCTGCAATTTTCCGTTTCTTTAAGTCCTATATATTGCTATCGACTGCTAGTAGCAATAAATCAATGTAAATTGATTAAATTTCGCACTAATAACTAGCGCTACACTTATTTCGTATAGACCTTGTGCCCACCAATCCATGTTTGTGTAAGCTGAAGTTTTTCATCCAAGTTGACCCAATCTGCCGCAAAGTTAGCTGCAATTCGACCACGCTGTTGCGCAATAGATAAAAATTTTGCTGGGCTTAATGAGGCCATTTGTAGACTTTCTTTTAATGGAACCTTTAGGTCGTAATGCACATTACGCACTGCGCTAGCCATATCCAGAGCAGAGCCTGCTAATGTGCCACCAGCTATGGTTAATTTATCTGCTTGACGGGTAATATCCATATCTAAAAAGGTTTCTGTGACCAAATCACTTCCAACATGGGACATTGCGTCTGTAACCAGTATTATTTTGTCGCTTCCTTTGCATTTTATGGCTAACTGGCAACTAGTTTTGCTGACATGATGATGGTCGACTATTAAACCACAATAGGTTTGACTATCTAATAGAGCAATTCCGACCATGCCACTCTCGCGACTGGTTAAGGGCGACATAGCATTATATAAATGGGTAAAACCGGTGGCGCCTGCAATTATGGCATCTTCTACTTGCTGAGCATTGGCATTTGAATGGCCCAAGCACACGATTACCCCTTGTTTAACTAAATCTTGAATAACGTCGTTGGGGACGTTTTCTGGCGCCAGAGTGACGATGACCTTGCCAAGATCTTTACGGGTAAATAAAGCCAGCTCTTTGTCACTCACCGCGCGAATGTGACTCTGTGGGTGAATACCTTTTTTCGGACGACTTAAATGTGGCCCTTCATAATGAATGCCGATAACACCAAGCAGTTTACTGGCAATCGCCTCAGCCATGGCTTCTGCAGCAGCCTGCATGGTTGTATAACCATCGGTAATTAGGGTTGGTAACATTGCTGTTGTACCGAAGGCTTGATGCGCTTCAGACATGGTTTTAAGCGTCTTAAAAGTAGAATGATTATTAAATAAGACTCCCCCTCCTCCATTGACTTGAATATCGATAAAACCAGGTACCAGTAAACCGTCTAATACTTCATCTGCCTGTGCTGCAGTGCCTTGAAAAACCTTAAGGATCTTACCGTCAAAAATTTCAATGCACTGATTTTGTTTAAATGTATGACCATCAAATAATTGGGGCGTGTAAATAATTTTATTCATCGTTACATCACAGGGTTTGGGTTACTTTTTTAAGGCCGACGGGTTTATCCGGATCAAAGCCCATATTCAGCGCGATCTGCTCAACATCGAGATAAAAGCGTTGCAGAATCGCCAGCGGCATACAACGTCTGTGTAGGCCAGCAATATCGGCACTCAATTGAATCAAATGGGCTCCACGGCGACCAACATCTTTTATCATTGAATTATGGGCCTCAGTAGTTTCATCGGCTACAAAGACATCAACCACCGCCAAATGCTTTTCAACTAGAGTAACAGGACCATGTAAAAACTCTGCACTACTAAACGCTTCAGCATGCACCGCGCATACCTCTTTAAGCTTGAGGGCAATTTCTCGGCTGATAGCATAACCAAAACCACGTCCAAGTACGACACAATGCGCCAAACTAGCCACAAACTCTGTGCTTAACTGCGGTGCTTGTTGCACCACTTGCGCTAAGGCATTAGGCAAGGCCGATAAAGCTGTCTTCAATTCAGTATCATCCTTCCAATACGCCACTAGTTGTAAAATGGCGCTTAAGGTGGCGAGGTAACTCTTAGTTGCAGCGACAGCAAGCTCTTGTCCCGCTAACAATGGCAGCACAACATCGGCTAGTTCAGCCAATGGTGACGTAGTGTCGTTAACTAAGGCAACGGTTAAGGCTCCCGATTCTTTGGCTGATTTGGCCTGCGCCAATATGTCGTGACTGCGACCGGACTGTGAAATGATTAATACCAGCGCGTTATTCAGTTTTAAATTTTGTTTAAAAATACTATTTACCGATGGCGCTGAAGAACTGACAGGAATACCTAGTTCAACTTCGATCAAATATTTGGCAAATACCCCCGCATGATCAGATGAACCTCGCCCTACAATGTAAACTAATGAAGGGTTAAAGGTCTTTATTTTTACTGCCAATTGTTGGCAAATTTCTGCGTTATGCTGTAATTGCTGGGCTATGATATTGGGGGCTTCAGCTGCTTCCCGAGCCATAATACTACTAGTCATTATAAAGTTCTCACTGAGTTAATTGGGTTTTAGCTAAAATAATTGCACCGGCTTCTGGTTGTAAAATGGCATCACTTAAGGTTGCCTTTATATCACTATCAAGCCAGGGAATAAGTAGGGTTGAAACGCCGCCTATAATGGATAAACGTTGTGGCGCTTGACTGAGTAAACGCCGCGCAAGTTGGCTAATATAGTGTGCGCCCTCATTGACCAAACTCACTGCGCTAGTTTGTTGCTCTGCTGCCAGTTTAAGCACCATAGGAGCCAGTTGGGCAAACAAGCTGGGTTTGGCATTAATGGTGGCGCTTACTAAGTCGTAGGCTGTTTTACACGCTAATATTTCAAGCACTTGCTCTGTCATATTGCAGTGCGGTCGTAATTTGTCTAGCGCTTCTAAGCAATGGCTGACAGCCATCTTACCTAACCAAGCACCACTGCCCTTGTCTCCGACAATAAAGCCGTGACCACCTACTTCTAGGCACTCTCCTTGGGCGATAACCGCGCCAGAAGAGCCCGTACCAGTGATGATAATGGCTCCATCATTACCATTATGCGCACCTAGGCAGGCAATATGGAGGTCAGTACTTAAATTCAAACTTAAAAATGGATGGGCACGGCTGAGCACGCTCTGTTTAATGTTTGGTAGGTTAACACCCGCTAGACCAATACCCGCATGGATCTGGCCATAAGAAATAGCGTGCTCACTCACTTTGGCCAATAAAACGTCACAGGCCGCATAAATTGAATATAAGGTTCCCTCAATATCCCGTGAAGCATTCGCTGGACCAGCAATGGCTTCAGCTAATAGCACACCGTCGGCATCTTCTAGGCGAGCTTTACATTTTGTGCCCCCGCCATCTATACCAATAAAATAAGGTGAATTAATTTGCAAAATGAATAATCTCCGGAAATATAAAACCTGCGCCTAAGCGGCATTTTTTATCGATGAACTTTGTCCGAGTTGTAACAACAGTGTGAGGCTGTAGTGCCAAACTAAGGGTAATAAAATTAGTCATAAGAGTGAAATAGCCTAAGGAACAAGGTAGCTAGCCTGATCAATAAATTGCGCCGCGAGTTGTTGACACTGCTGTTGTGCTCTTTGACGTTTTTTTCTGGTTAAACGCAAAGCGCCTTTTGTAGGGGCTGAGTAATGATGCATCCCAGCTAAAATACAATACCAAGATGTTTTCTTGTAAGTTAATAGTTGCTGGTGTCTAGCCAAGCTATGTTCGAATACGCCACTTGTCGACCAAGCGCTCAAAATATCTTTGAGTGCTGCTGATTGGACCCTATTCTCGCGGTTAAATACCCAATAGGGGGTGTCAGTTCGGCTATTTAGCTTATAGTGGGCTTGTAAATAGTCCCGTGTTCCATCAATCATATTATTGATCAACAAATTAAACTGCTGACGACTTTGCTCTGCGTTTGTGAGCGTTTCAACAAATTCGATAAAGGCTTCACAGGTTTGTTGTGCGATATTTAGCATGGGAGCTTCAAGTGGTTCGAGAAAACCTTGTGATAAACCCACGGCTAAACAGTTTTGCTTCCAATGTTGGTTTATTCGTCCAGGCGTCCAACGCAAATGCACAGCCTTACTTTCAAAGTCATTAATTTCCTCCCGTAACTCCTGTTCAGCGGCTTGTTCACTGACAAAGTCAGAACAATATACATAACCGTTACCCGTGCGACTTTGCAGAGGAATAGACCATCGCCAACCATGTTTGAGGCCTTTAGATAAAGTAAAAGACTTAAGTACCGAGTTTTCGGCATTTTCTGACTGAATTGCCACCGCGCGGTTATTGGGCAGATAACCCGAATAATCGATGAGCTGTTCACCCAAAGTTTGTTGTATTAATAAACCACTAAATCCACTGCAATCAATAAAAAAGTCAGCATACAAGATGCCGTTTTGCTTCGTTTCAAGGGCTTCTATACCTAATGGGCCACTATTGACCTTGGTAACTTCGTCATCGATACATTTTACGCCCAGCGAGAGCCCATGGTTTTTTAAAAATAGCCCCAGTTTTGTCGCATCAAAGTGATAAGCGTAATCGATATCAGATTGGGCATGCTGTGCAAGTTTAGGGGCTTTATTTTGCTGCGCTACATAGGCCGTAACAAAATAGTGATCAGGGTGACTATCACAGTCAAATCCTTCGCGTCTTTGATTACAGGCGCTAAAAAAGTCTGTAACAAGCTGGCTATCTATTTCACTGTAAAAAGGGTGAAAGTAGCTGTTATTTGCTTGTTTACTGCACCAGTTTGGAAAGGCAATACCGCATTTATAAGTGGCATCACAGGCTGGCATCCATTGTTCTTCACTGATATTTAGTTGTGCAAAAAAAGTACGCAGGAAAGGCGTTGAACCCTCTCCTACGCCCAGAGTGCCAATACTACTCGACTCAACCAAGGTAATCTGGGTACCTGTTGAGGCCCATTTGGCAGCAAACAAGTTGGCACACATCCATCCTGCTGTTCCACCACCAACGATAATTATTTGCTTGGGTCGCATATTTGCTCTCTGAAAAACCGGGGCTACTAACCCCGGACTACACACTAAAACCTGAAGTTTGCACCTACGTAGAAACGTCGGCCATTGGCGCTTTGGGTACCACCTAAACGCGCGCTATCGGTAGAGCGAACATAGTAGTTCTCCCAGATTTCGTTAGTTATATTGAGAGCTTCAACTTTTAAGCTAATATCTTCGGTCAAGTTATAACTAAACTGCGCATCCATTTGAGCCTGCTCATCACGATAGTTATTACCAATTTCGGCTGCTGCAATGAAATACTCTGAACGATAGTTGTAGTTCAAACGCGCACTGTAGAGATCATTTTCATAAAATACGCCCAAGTTATACGAATTCTTGGAGGTATTTGGAAACATCACCACTCGCTCAGCTAAGGTAGCGCCAACAATATTGCCATCAGCATCTGTGACTGCTACTGCTTCATCAATGGTGGCATTACCCACGTCGGTATAGGTGTAGTTAAAGTAACCACCAAAGCCATTATCCATAATATGTTGTACTTGAAATTCAATACCATCAATTGCCGTTGAGCCACCATTTTCAGGGGTTCTTAACTGGTTTATTTGCTGCCCATTAATTTCTTTAGCCACTGTCTTAGTAAAGATAAAATCGTTAATATCTTTTTTGAACATGGTGATTCCCACAACTGAAGCGTCATCAAAATACCATTCCAAGCCCAATTCAAATTGATTTGCCGTTAACGGACTTAGGCCTGGGTTGCCTGCTGAGCCAGAGCTTGTTTCTGGGGTTAAGTTAACTGCAGGCGCTAATTGGAATGGGGCTGGACGAGTGAGTACTCTAGACGCTGCAAAACGTAAAATAGTATCTGCGGCTAAATCATAAGCCACGTTTAAGCTCGGTAACCATTCGTTATACTGACCCTTAAATGAGACCGGAGCACCAGAGGTTAAATCATAACCATTTGAGGTAGAATCGGTTTCTACATATCGCAAACCGACGTTTCCGCGCAAACCCTCGCCATCAAAGTTAGCCATAACGTAAAGGGCGTTAATATCTTCGTCAATTTTAAATGAAGAAGCTGACTGGAATATATCGGTGGTGCGACATAAGGTGGATTGTCCATCGCTACATTCAGCCACGTCATATAGAGCAGCATACATTAAGTCGCGATCAGGCATAAAATAACTCGCGCCAAAAGCATTAGTGTTGCTGTGGTCAACGTTGACCATATCACCTGTCCAAAAATCGCTAGCTGGCCCTAAACTGCCCGCTCCGATAGGATCCAAATTAGATAGGCTCGTTTGCACGCGGGTTTGGGTAAAGCTGCGAGCGCGCGTTTTAAAACCGGCTTTGATTTCTTTTACCGCCCCTAACTCTACAAAGTAGCTATAATCGACTTGCGCATAATCTTCTTTATCTTCCGTTTTATTGGCTTGATCGAAAATACCGCCTAACCACATTTGGTCGCTTGGATTAGCTAACCAAGGGCTGGCTGTTGTGAAATCAATAGCAGGGCTGGTACCACCGGGATTATAGAAATCAAAATTTGCTTCAGGATCATTCGGATCTACCCAAAATTCGGTAAAGAAATCACGGTTATCGCCTTTACCTGAGGTGGTACCGATTTGCCAATGTAATTTAGCAGAAGGGAGGTTGTAACTTCCTTCAAAATCGATAATTTCAGTAGACATTTCTGAACCATCACGGAAGATATTGTCGTAGGCCATATGACGTGACCAGCCAGGACGACTGGCAACACCACGCACGGCTAAGGTCTCAACAATATTATTGTTTACCGTTCCTGTACTAGTATCGGTGCCGGTATAAGCGATGCCACGGAATGGAATGCCAATTAAGTTAGAGTTAACATTATCGGCATTCATGGTTGAACTCATATAGTGGAGGTTCATTTCTAAATCATCATTGGGTGCCCATTGCACATCAATGTCGTAACCTATACGTTCACGATCTTGTTCGAATAAAGCGGAACCCATTCCCCATGGAATAGCACCTTTTGTACTTGCACCTTGCGGGGCTTCAATGAGGGGATCAATGCGCGCAATGGATGGCCCAAACCAACCAAAATCTTCGTTAGTTTCACGTTGTACGGTGCGTTGCTGGTAGGTCAATGAAGCCAGAACACCAAAGGTCTCATCGTCATTTTTCCAGCTGTAAAGACCTGAAAAAGAAGGATCAAATTTTTCGCTAATGTCGTTGTATTGACCTTCAGTTGAAAATTGAATGGTATTACTGTCTAGTTCAAAAGGCTTACGTGTGCGCAAAATAACGGTACCGCCAAGGGCACCTTCATCTAAGTCGGCCTGAGACGACTTATACACTTCTAAGCCGCTGACCATTTCTGAAGCGAGTAATTCAAAGTTAAAATTACGCGTGGCATCCGACAATACAAACCATTGGCCAGTACCAACCGCTTGACCGTTAACCAAGGTTAAGTTTTGGTCTGGTTGAACACCACGAATGGTGACACCCTGTCCTTCACCAAAAGTGCGGTCAATGGTAATACCTGGAATACGAGAGAGGGATTCTGCTACGTTTTTGTCTGGAAACTGTCCAATGTCTTCGGCAGTAATGGCATCAACAATCGCATTGGAAAAGCGTTTTTGATTGAGGTTTTCTTTGGCACTGGCGCGAATTCCGCTAATTTCGATGATCTCTACATCATCTACAGCGGCAGTTTGAGCATAAACATTGTTAATAGAAACACCGCTTACCGTTGCACCTACTAGGCAGGCAAGCTTTATTCCTCGAGTAATTTTATTGAACTTTGACGTTTGCATAGTGTTCCCCGTGCATATTGACAGCGTTGTCATTTGGTTTTAATAAAAATGACAACGCGATATTTTAAACTTAAAATTGGTGACAGCGTTGTCATTGATGGTTAAGCTACAACAAGGTGATTGAATAATCAACAAGAATTACAAATTAGTAACAAAATTGCCGTAAACATGTACAAGTTAATGCGCTAAATTAGCTTGCTTAACCTTAGAGGGATCCATAAAACGATGCTTAAAATTCCAGATTCAATCTTAATTGTTGGTGGTGGTACGGCAGGATGGATGGCAGCCAATCTGCTTTTACATCGTTGGCCATCAACAAAAATAACCTTAATTGAATCTGCTGATATAGGTACTGTGGGTGTTGGTGAAGGGGCGACGCCTTATCTTAAACAGTACTTTCGTCAACTTAATATTGCTGAAAGTGAATGGATGCCAGCCTGTGATGCCACATATAAAGTGGGTATTAGTTTTGAAAACTGGTCGACAGTTGCAGGCTATGAGCAATACTTTCACCCCTTTTTTTCAGTATTAGACAAGCCACCAGCTGAACTGTTTTTTCACAACTGTGGCCTGCGCCGCAGAGGATGGCGAGCTCCTGCTCTACCTAATGATTATTTTGTTAATGCTGAATTAGCGCGGCGAAGATTGTCACCGGTGTCTGATAAACAGGACATTGATTACGCTTACCATTTTGATGCAAATAAGTTGGGACATTTTTTACGGGATAAAGCTAAGCAACAAGGTTTGCTGCACATTGTTGATAATGTGGCAGAGGTTATTGTTAATCAGCAGGGTAAAATTAGCGCAGTACAAAGCGATAAAACCGGTTTGCTTAAGGCAGAACTGTATATTGATTGCTCAGGCTTTAGTGGTTTGTTGATACATAAAGCCCTTAAACAAGCCTATGTGTCCTATGCGGATAATTTATTTAATGACGCCGCTGTGGCGATTCAAACGCCACTTAATTTAGTGCAGCCACATTCTCCCCAAACGCACTCTATTGCCTTAAGCAATGGTTGGATGTGGCAAATCCCCTTAACAACACGCACTGGCAATGGCTATGTTTATAGTCGCGGTTTTATCTCGCCCGACCAAGCAGAAACAGAATTACGTCAGGCTTTGCAAATAAGTGAAAATGCAGATGTGAAGGTTAAGCATCTAACTATGCGTATTGGCCGACTCGAATCTCATTGGGCAAAAAATTGTTTAGCGCTGGGTTTATCACAAGGTTTTATCGAGCCTTTAGAGGCGACGGCACTGATGCTGACACAATTAAGTATCGAACAATTCATTCAGTGTCATGAAGGGCAATCGGACAATGAAATAAAGCAGCAAGCCGACTTTAATCGTGAAATCAATCGTGTATTTGACGGAGTGCGTGATTATATTGTGGCCCACTACAAACTTAATAGTCGTATCGATAGCGATTACTGGCGGGAAAATGCAGCTAATAAAAATGTTCCGGCTAGCTTAGCCAATATTGTAGACGCTTGGGATAAAGGCTTAGATGTTGAGCAGGTATTAAACCAAGAAAAACAACAGCTAGTGTATTTGCGCCCGTCATGGTACTGCATACTGGCGGGCATGGGGCGATTTCCTACCCAGTTACAAAGTACTAAAAAGGCTGCGCCTGTTACGCAAGCCACAGAATATTGTCAGAAAGTAGCTACTCAATATTTTACCCAATAACGCTTATCGAGCGCCTTTGATCAGAAGGCGCTTGTTTTAAGTGTATTATTCAATATTCGCTATCTGCTCTCTCATTTGCTCAATCAATACCTTTAATTCAACCGCCGATTGAGTAATGTCTGTATTGATAGATTTTGAACCTAAGGTATTCGATTCGCGGTTAAACTCTTGCATCATAAAATCGAGCCTACGGCCAACCGCTCCGCCCTTTTTAAGAATTTTGCGTGTTTCACCAATATGAGAACTCAGACGATCGAGTTCTTCGGCGACATCAACTTTTTGCGCAAGCATAATCATTTCTTGCTCAATGCGAGTCGGGTCAAGATCAATCTTAGCTTCTTCGAAGCGGGCTAGTATTTTTTCACGTTGCCATTTTATTACGTCAGGCATGTGGGCTGTCACTTTAGCTACTTCAACATCAATAGCATCGAGTCGTTGTTCAATCATGGCCTTTAAGTTATTACCTTCGGTGGCCCTACCCGCTATAAAATCTTGCAATGTCAGATCAAATTCAGCCAATATATCAGCCTGAATCTCATCCATGTCAGTTTCTTCTGCGGCAATAACACCTGGCCAGCGCAGTACATCGACTGGATTGACTCCGCTTGATTGACCTTGGGCTTGCACCCATTGGGCAGCCTGCATAATTTGTTTAGCTAGGTCTTCATTTAAACTGAGTTTGCCAACCGCGGCATCATTAGCGACAAAACGCAGGGAACATTCGACTTTACCCCGTTGCAATTTGGCACGAAAACGCTCGCGTAACAGCGGCTCCATGCTTTTAAATTGTTCAGGTAAGCGAAAAAAAGTCTCTAAAAAACGTTGATTAACCGAGCGAATTTCCCACACGGCTGTACCCCATTGGGCTTTGCATTCGCGACGGGCAAAAGCAGTCATACTATAGATCATGGTTTACTTCCTACAACTTGAATGCATGCATTATAACCTTGTTGTTTGCTTTAGCAGCAAGTAATGCGTATTAGCTGTATTTTTTCACCCACCAAAGTCGCTTTGTGGTTATAATTCCGCGTAATTATTTAAATGGAGTTCCACATGCGTCCAAGCGGCAGAACAGCAAGTCAAATTCGTCCCGTTACTATCACTCGTCACTATACCTGTCATGCTGAAGGTTCAGTATTGATTGAGTTTGGTAATACTAAGGTTTTGTGTAATGCCTCGGTAACAGAAGGCGTACCTCGTTTTATGAAAGGCCAAGGTAAAGGCTGGGTTACAGCAGAATACAGTATGTTGCCACGTGCTACTCATACTCGTTCAGATCGTGAAGCCGCTAGAGGCAAACAGGGTGGTCGTACGCTAGAGATTCAACGTTTGATAGCTCGGTCTCTGCGCGCAGCTGTAGATTTAAAATTGCTGGGTGAAAATACCATTGTAGTTGATTGTGATGTTATTCAAGCCGATGGTGGCACTCGCACTGCTTCAATTACTGGTGCTTGTGTGGCCTTAGTTGATGCACTCACTTGGATGCGTAGTAAAGGGATCATCAAAACTAATCCGATTAAACACATGATAGCCGCGCTTTCAGTGGGCATCTATAAAGGTAATGCTGTAGCAGATCTTGAGTACCTTGAAGACTCTGAGGCAGACACCGACATGAACGTGGTGATGACAGACACGGGTAAATTAATTGAAATACAAGGGACTGCTGAAGCCGAACCTTTCGACTTTGATGAGCTGCAAGAGATGTTAGAGCTGGCAAAACAAGGTTTACGTGAATTATTTGACGAGCAAAAATTGGCGTTAAATTAAGATAAGATAAGAATTACCCATTGTAGGAGTTGGCATGCAGGATTATCAGCGTGAATTTATTGAGTTTGCTTTAGCCCGTCAGGTGCTTAAATTTGGTCAGTTCACCCTTAAATCAGGGCGAACCAGCCCATATTTTTTTAATGCGGGTTTGTTTAATACCGGTGGTGATTTAGCTAAGCTTGGCCAGTTCTATGCGCAAGCACTGCAACGTTCAGGCATCGAATTTGACGTGTTATTTGGTCCCGCATACAAAGGTATTCCAATTGCTACCACAACGGCAGTGGCCTTGGCCGATAAACACGGGGTTGATGTACCCTATTGTTTTAATCGTAAAGAGGCCAAAACCCACGGTGAAGGGGGCAACTTAGTTGGTAGCCCTTTAATGGGTAAAATCATGCTGGTGGACGATGTTATTACTGCAGGTACTGCCATCCGTGAGTCAATGCAGCTGATTGCTGCCAACAATGCCCAGTTAGCAGGGGTGTTAATTGCGCTTGACCGCCAAGAACGTGGGCAAGGTGAACTGTCCGCAATTCAGGAAGTTGAACGTGATTTTCATACCCAGGTTGTCAGTATTGTAAGTTTGAAAGATTTGATTGATTATTTGACTGAGCGCGGCGATATGACTGAGCATTTAGCCAATATTAAACGTTATCGTGAAACCTACGGGATCTAGTTTTCCAGTGTTAGATAAGCCATCTGTTTTTGACAATACTGACCATCAACTTAATGCCTTAGGTTTGCGTTGCCCTGAACCGGTGATGATGGTGCGTTTGAAAATACGTGAAATGTTAGTAGGTCAAACCTTACTGGTGTTGGCGGACGATCATTCTACTACCCGAGATATTCCGAGCTTCTGCCGTTTTATGGACCATCAATTGTTGGCCACTGATAATGCACAAAGTCCCTATCGTTACGTTATCAAAAAAGGCCGCTAAGCGGCCTTTTTTGAACTTTGTTAAAATTCACTCCAGCATTTATGCTAAGAAAAGCTTAATACCGACACTATGTTGAAAT
The DNA here is from genome assembly GCF_040012495.1 of Paraglaciecola sp. 25GB23A. Classification (NCBI taxonomy): domain Bacteria; kingdom Pseudomonadati; phylum Pseudomonadota; class Gammaproteobacteria; order Alteromonadales; family Alteromonadaceae; genus Paraglaciecola; species Paraglaciecola sp. 25GB23A. The sequence continues at coordinate 21,114 of NZ_JBDYKM010000017.1, read as the reverse complement.
TTAAACACATTTACCTAAGCTAAAAGAATGTCCACCGCTACTAATAGTTAGATGTGCTTCATCGTTAATCAACTGTTCTTGTCCCAATTGAGTAAGTTGATAAAACACATTTTGATGCAATCTAGCCCATAAATTTCTTCTCACTAAAGCATAGGGCAATAACTCAGCGTTGGTTTTATCCTGCATTAATTTGATCGGGTTTTCAGGGCCGACAACAAAGCTGTCATCCACATTACTTGTAAAAATGAGATTATCGTCTTGTTGTTGCCACTGGGTGACTAAAAAGGGCGAATCAACTACTTTGATACCGACTTTTTCAACAGGAGTAACTAGAAAATAATCTTCATTCTCTCGCTTTAATACATTAGCAAATAACTTAACTAACGCGGGTCTGGCGATGGGAGTACCCATATAATACCAACTACCGTTATGTTTGATCTCCATGTCAATATTGCCACAAAATGCCGGGTTCCACTGCTCGATAGGCGGAAGTTTGGCATTATCAGTGGCTAAGTCTTTCTGCAGCTTAGCGAGATCAATCATTGTTTACAGTGACTCTTTAATTTCACGCAATTTAGCTTTAATGCGCCGCATGTTTTCAGGTCCGGTACGCAACAACTGTTTTTGTGGTGCGGCTAGCGCTTCTAGTTGTGGGTCGGCGAACTTAAACATGACACTGTCATTATAGACTTCAACAGGCATTGGCACTTCTGGCGTATCCAACAAAATATTGATTGCATCGGCTAATTTGTCGTTAAAATTATCCGATGGGCTGCTTATTTCAGCAAAAATATTGTCGATTGCTGGTTTGTACAATGAATATAGTTGTAACAATGATGCTGTATCGATTGATGCTAGTGCATCGACATAGGGTGTATAGCGTTTGTAACTAGCTGGGTCTATCCACTGTTTTTCGGCTTGTTGAAAAGTACGAAAAGGTTTGTCTGGTCGCACTAATACACGATTATTAGTTGCTACGGTTTCATCTGCTAATGTATTTGTCATTACTACAAAGCGTTCGAGTAAAGCATCATCAACTATTAATCTGGCTAGTGAATCGTAGTCAGAAAGCTGTAATAGTTTAGTTTTTACTGTGCCATCGCTGATGTCAAGGGGTTCGGGGGCCGGTGCGGGTTCCATCTCAAGTGTCATAGGCGTTTCTTCTACGACAATTTCAGGGGCTTCTTCAATTTGGGGGGGAAGTACTTCCTGTTCAATAAGCGGGGTAACAACCTCTGCTATGACAGGAGTTTCAGGCTCAGGCTCTGAAGGCCAAAAAACAATCGCTAAAATTACAACTAATACGATTGCCCCTATTACAAAGTGGGGAACTAAAGATTTACCATTTTCTGTATCCATGAGGTCTCCTTGGATGTTCAATTGTAGGAAAATCGAGACTCTAGACTACTTAAAATCTCTACAAAATGATACGGCAAGTTATTTAAGTTTTGGTTCCATTTATTTCTAGTTGTGCGATCAACAAAGAAAAATTAAAACTTAACCTTGTTTTAACATTATCCTAGACGCTTATTAACACAAAGCATAAACTTAACCTTAGTATACGTGAGGTCTAATTGACCTAGATATGTGATCAGGTGTATTCATGAATATTATTTTATATGCAGTGCCGTTTTTCTTTTTGTTAATCGGCCTAGAGTTGCTTTTAGAAAAGATAAGGCAGACTAATTATTACCGAGTAAACGACGCAATCAATAGCCTAAGTGCTGGGGTATTGAGTCGTATGTTGGATATTGTAAAAACCCTAGTGCCCTTAACTATTTATGTATTTATCTACGAAAATTTTGCACTTTTTACTTTATCTGACAGCCCATTAGTTTGGGTGAGCATTTTTGTATTATATGATTTTTGTTATTACTGGAATCATCGTCTTGGTCATGAAGTCAGCTTGTTATGGGCTGCCCATGTCGTACATCATTCCAGCGAAGAGTACAATTTGACCACCGCCTTGCGTCAATCGAGTAGTAGTTTTTTCAGTTGGATATTCTATTTACCACTGGCAATCTTAGGCGTCGACCCTATTTTATTGATCTCAGTTGGTTCACTCAATCTGGTTTATCAGTTTTGGGTACATACCCGTCATGTTCCTAAATTAGGTTGGTTTGAATGGGTGTTTGTAAGTCCGTCAAACCATCGAGTTCATCATGCGCAAAATAAAGTTTATATCGACCGAAACTATGGTGGTGTATTTATTCTTTGGGACAGGCTGTTTGGCACATTTCAAGAGGAACTCGATACTGACCCTGTTATCTTTGGCATTCGTAGCTCGCTTAAAAGTTGGAACCCTTTGTACGCTAATGTGCAAGTTTACTCTCAGCTTTGGCAAGACAGCTGGCATACCAAAGGTATTTGGAACAAAATACGGGTCTGGTTGGGTCGCACTGGTTGGCGTCCTGACGATGTCGCCCAAGCTTTTCCCATTGTGAAAACTGACTTAAACCAATTTGAAAAGTTTGATATTACTCTTCCTACCCTTAACAAAGCTTATTGTTTGGTTCAGCATGGGGTCACCACCTATATTGCTCTATTACTGCTATTAAACATTCATTTATTGGCAGGATACCAGCAGCTAGGTTTGGTCATTTGGGTAATGTTTGCCAGTTACTCAGTGGGCTGTATGCTAGAAAGAAAGGACTTTGCACCTCGTCTCGAGTGGCTTAAACACCTTTCACTTATTTGCGGTGTCATGCTATTTGGCTTGCCTTTGTGGATTATGTCTAGTGTGATTATTTTGGTATTGTTTAGCGTGGTTTTACTTGTTTGGCTACAATCGAGCAAACATAACGCAGATAATTCCTTGCCATCTCAGGTGCAGGGTCTGTGATCGTTTTGAGCTAAATGACGGTATATCAACTTAGTTCATTTAACTTGGTGTACGTATGCAAGAGTCAAAATTTCAATTGTTAGAGTTAGACCCTAAAACTACCGTAATTGATAAGTTGACGGTGTTGTCTTACGAAATGAATTTATACTTTGTAAAACTGCAGATTGCCCAGCAGCACGGTATGGTATTTAAGGGTGAAAGCCCGCTGCGCTTCCATAGCTCTCAGCATATTCGAGATGTTTTTGATGGGTTTACGGTGGTCTTGGCTGAAATGCGACATGATTCTCCTTATGACGAAATGATCGGTAATCCAGATTCTGTCCAGTATTTAGGCACCTTACCTTTTTCGATGCAACAACCTTACTGATACTGATAATACCTAGCCTTGACCGAATTAAAATATGTTAGCCTATAGGCAAATATCTGGGTCATTGAAGGAATTTTTATGTATAGAAAGTTGTTGGTACTAGGGCTTATTGGTCTTATCACTGCATGTGATAGTAACGAAGTTGGGGATATTTCATTAGGGGTGTTTACTACCCAAGATATCAAACTTGATATTATGGTTGACCCAATCGTGACCGGCGTTACTTGCCACATTGCCAGTATTGAGGCCGATTTAAGTTTTTCTGATCCCTCTGATAGCTCTATCTCTTGTCGACAAACCGGTGAAATTACCGCCCAAATGATAAACGCTATCGATTTGTCAGATAGTGGTGAAATCGTATTTAAAAAGTCGAAAAGTATCTTCTTTAAAAATATGAAAATTCGCCGTGTCTTTGATCCTAGGTCACAAACATTGATGTACGTGTCGTATTCAACCAAAGAAACGTCAGGCAGTTTTAAACATAGTTTGTCAACAGTACCACTGTGGGGAACTCAAGCGTACAAGTCAGCCCCTGCGCAAGATTAACGGTTCAGTTTAGTGTTATGAATAAATAAATAGGTGTAATAACCAGCCATCGCGACGATGATACTAATACCCAAGATTGAGCCCCAAGCTACTGGGTCGTGTAAAATAAGATCTAACATGATGAATCTCCTTAAATTAGATTGTAAATAATCTAAGGAGATTATAGTTGTTTAGGCTTTAAGCATTTTGATTTAGATCAATAAGATGAAAAACCCTTTGGATTAACACTATGGTGAGTGTTCACCACCAAACTCTACACTTAATAACTCTACTGAGTCACTAAACGTCAGTGTTTGCAGGTTGCCCTTACCTTCAACGTTGATGGTATTGACCTGTAGCGGCCAAATATCACGTAAGGCGTCATTGCGGATGATCATATTGGTTAGTTCAGTGGGTTGTTCCGTTTCTTGATAGACCCAAAAAAACTTGCCGTCTTTTTCAAATCCAACCAACTTTAAGGGCAAAGGTTTATTTTTACTATTAAATAGGTAAAAACGCTTACTTACATAATCACTAAACTGCTGTTGAGTTTCGGACGAGTCGAGAATATCGGCGCCTTTGCCAAATATTTCTTTGACCGCATGTTCGGCATCATGGATATCAAATCTATGCATGATTTCTATATTATTACTGCGCTGGTTGAATAGCACAGTACTAATCGCGGTTTTTTGTTGATGGGCATAAACAGAAGACGCTGCTAACAGCAGCGTCCCCCAGATTAGCGCTAAGCACTTATTTCTCACGATTATTACTGTCCGTCAGAGTCAGTTTTTTCTTCATCGCCGGCATCGTCATTTTTCAGTTCAGTTTTAATGTCCTGCATGATGTCGCGTGCCACTTTACTGGTACTTTTCTTCGCTTTATACGCTTCAATTCGCGAAGGAATAATCTGACGTGGATAATGATTATTGTTCACGTCAACATCAGCTGTTTCCCAGCGTGGGTCAACGGTAACACTGACTAGCTCCTTATCTTTATCAGTAATAATTAATTTACTCACAGTCTTTGCTGAACGACGCCAGATCTCAGCAGGAATATACTGATTCTCTTTGGTGCCATCGGTGAACGTCAGTTCTAAAATGATAGGCATGACCAAACCACCCTTATTAGAAAAATCTAATACGTAGTAGTTCTTATCTTCTTTTACTGCACGCTCAAATGCTGCTTTTTCCCAAGGTTTTAAGTCCTTAAGGAATTTTTTATAGGTGTTACGTTCTTTATTGGTCACCGTAAAACGGTCATTGTCATCATAAAAATCTTTGATGTCAGGGAAACGTTCAACCCAAAGTTTACCTTCTGCTGCGTTACGCTCAATGGTTAGAGACAGCGGCTTGTCTGCTTCATATTCACGTTCACGCGAAAAATCGATATCGGGATCTTTAGTATCCAAACGCAATTTATAAACAGTATCTAAAGAGATATCGACATGATCGGTAGTGTAAAACCAACCACGCCAGAACCAGTCTAAATCAACACCTGATGCTTCTTCCATTGTACGGAAAAAATCTGAGGGTGTGGGACGTTTAAACTTCCAACGTTGGGCATATTCTTTAAAGGCAAAATCAAATAACTCGCGGCCTAAAATAGTCTCACGCAGTATATTGAGTGCTGCCGCAGGTTTGGTATAGGCATTAGGTCCAAGTCTTAGTACGCTGTCAGACTGAGTCATGATAGGTACCTGAACACTGCCTTTCATATAGTCAACGATATCCCGTGGTTCAACACCCCATGGAATAGTTGGATCCCATTCACGACCTGCTACGCCATCTAAGAAGCTGTTGAGCCCTTCGTCCATCCATGTCCATTGACGCTCGTCAGAGTTAACCGTCATTGGAAAGTAAATATGGCCGACTTCATGTATCACTACGCCAATCAAAAAACGCTTTTCTGACTGAGAGTAGGTACGTGTACCGTCTTTTTGTAATTCGGTACGTGGACCATTGAAGGTAATCATGGGATATTCCATGCCACCTACTGGACCATTTACCGATTGTGCGACAGGATACGGATAGTCAAAGGAAAAACGAGAATAGACTTGCAAAGTATGTACGATTGACTCGGTAGAATACTTCTTCCATAAGTCGCCGCCTTCTTTCGGATAAAAAGACATCGCCATGACTAAAGGTTGGTCATTTCCACCTTGCTGATAACCCTTGGCGTCCCACATGAATTTACGTGATGAAGCCCAAGAAAAATCACGCACGTTTTTAGCGCTAAATTTCCACGTTTTTTGTTTATCAGTGCCTTCTTTTTCATTCTCTAAGGCTTCTTCTTCCGTCACAACAAATACGATGCGATCGGCTTTTTCAGCCTCTTTTAAGCGTTTACGCTGAGTTGAACTGAGTACATCACTTGCATTTTGTAAGGTACCGGTAGAGCTGACAATATGGTCGGCAGGCACGGTCATTTCAACATCAAAATCACCGAATTCAAGCGTAAATTCACCCCGCCCTAAAAATTCTTTATTAGTCCATGCTTCGTAATCTGTATAGGCATGTAAGCGCGGATACCACTGTGCTAATAAGAAGATATCATTGCCACCTTCTCGTTTATCATCTGGGAAGTGCTCGTAGCCCGCACGAGCCGAAACCGCATCTTCTTCGACAATATTGAAACCAAATTCAATACTAAAATCGACGTTTTTACCAGGCTTTAACGCTTGTGGTAAATCGATACGCATATTGGTGCCAACAATCACGTAATGCAATTTTTTACCGGATTTGTCTTTGACAGCTTTGATGTCATAACCAAGTTGATTGTCATCTACAAATTGCTGACGACGTAGGGCGCCTAAGCTTAATTGAGCGGGTTTGTCGTTGCTGGCAGATTGTGTTGCAGGGCCACGATTACCGATACCGCCAAAGGAGTCAGTTTTTGATGCCATAGAGTCAGGGCGGTAAATATTTTGATCCAATTGCAACCACAGATACTTCAATGTATCAGGTGAATTATTGTGGTAAGTAATATCTTCAACACCGTCGATGCGGCGTTTTTCTTCGTCAAGTTTGGCTTTGATTTTATAATCTACACGCTGTTGCCAATACTGATGACCGGGCTCACCGGCCGCGTTACGATATACATTGGGTGTTGGTAGCTCTTCATCAAGTTGACGAAACTTGTCTTCAAAGTCACCTTTAGTCTGTTGTATTCCAGCGTAGGCCGTAAAAGAACCTAATGCAGAAGCTGCAATAACTGACAGGACAGTTATTTTTATGAATTTATTGAACATGTTGTTCCCTGAGATTGGAGTTATAATTATGGGTCCAAATGATGGCGTTGCCACAATCTGGGTATTAGCACTTTACTATAAATTTAAATGGACGTCAGTTGTTTGGTTTTTCGGCCGAAAGCCATATTTTTAGGACTGATTGCATCAAGCTCGGTATATATGGCCTTTACCTATAGCTGGGTAAGCGTATTTTAGATCATAGCTTATAACTACTAGGCCTTGTTTAATCGCCTGTTTATCGTAATCTCAACACATAATTTTTTTCGGAGCTAAACATGGCACGCTTTGAGTGGAAACGGGCAGTAATAAAAGTCGGAAGTAGTCTCATTGCCCCCAATAATCAATGTTCTACCTTATACTTAGCTGCAATTGCGCATTTTATTAATGAAAGCCACAAGCAGGGTAAAGAGGTCATATTGGTTTCCTCTGGCAGTGTTGCCGCGGGCAGAAGTAAAATCGCCTATAAACACCGCCCTTCTATCGCCGAAAAACAAGCGATGGCAGCAATAGGGCAGATGCATATGATGGCCAATTGGACCTCGCTTTTTGAGTGTGATTGCGCCCAAATTCTACTCACTGCTGACGACCTCCACAACAGAACTCGCTATGTTAATATTAAGAATACCTTGCGTGAGTTATTGAAAAATAATGCTCTGCCCATAGTTAATGAAAACGATACTGTAGCAACAGCCGAGCTAAAAGTTGGGGATAATGATAACCTAGCAGCGTATACGGCCTTAGTTGCGCAAGCAGATACCTTGATTATTTGTTCAGATATTGACGGATTATATGACGCCGACCCGCGTAATAACCCACAAGCGACCTTGATTAAAGAAGTACTAGAAATTACACCAGAGATTCATCAACTGGCTGGTGGTGCAGGGAGTAGCGTGGGAACCGGTGGAATGCGAACTAAGATTCAAGCGGCTGAAAAATGTGTCAAAAGCGGTATTCAAACTTTGATTGTTAATGGCCGAGAGGCCAGCGTTTTTGAAGCGTTAGCCAAGGGGGAATTGACAGGAACGCTGTTTGTTCCTCATCAAAGTCGACAACGTGCACGTGATATGTGGTTAAAACACAGCTTACTGACAAAAGGCAGCATTATTGTTGATGAAGGAGCCAAGCGTGCACTAACAGATAAGGGTGCCTCATTGCTTCCATCAGGAATCGTGGCTGTAGTCGGTAATTTTGTCGCGGGTGAAGCGGTAAATATCGAATGTAACCAAGCCGTAATAGCAAAAGGTCTAGTGTTATATAACGCTGCAGATCTGGCCAATATTAAAGGTCTCAAGAGCAGTTTAATTGAAGCAACATTAGGATTTTCTGTCGGCGAAGCTGCCGTACATAGAGACGACTTAGTGTTGATGTAAGGTAAAACTAAGCCTACTGCTCCTCTCAAATAATGATCTTGTTAGATATAAGATCCAAACATAAGGAAACTTTATGTCATTTTCTATTTCTCATTCTGCCGCCCTAGCTAAAAAAGCGGCGCGACAGGTAGCCAATTTATCATCAGTGCAAAAAAATGCCTTGTTGACTGATATTGCGAACTCGATGTTAGAGCAAACATCGCAAATTTTAGCGGCCAATGAAATTGATTTGCGTGATGGCAAAGACAATGGTTTAGATGCCGCGATGTTAGACCGTTTAAGCCTTTCACCCGAGCGCATTAAAGATATTGCCAATGCCGTATTAGAAATTGCCGCGCAAGCTGATCCTGTCGGTTCAATCTCGAATATTCAGCGTATGCCAAGCGGTATTCAAGTGGGTAAAATGCGTATTCCTTTAGGTGTGATTGCGATGATTTATGAATCGCGTCCCAATGTCACCATCGACGCGGCAGCACTGTGTTTGAAGGCGGGTAATGCAGTGATTTTACGCGGTGGTAAAGAAGCCCTTCATTCTAATTTAGCCTTGGCAGAGTCGATCAAACTAGCTCTGCAAAAGCATGGTCTTGATCCTGCAGCTGTGGTTGTTGTCCCCGATACCGATCGTAAAGTCATGAATGAATTAATGACCCTTAATCAGTACGTTGATCTCATCATTCCCAGAGGTGGCGAAGGTCTGATTCGATTTGTGAGTGAAAATAGCCGTATTCCAGTTATTCAGCATTTTAAAGGCGTCTGCCATTTATATGTAGATAATGCCGCGGATGAAACCAAAGCCCTTAAACTACTAGAAAACGGTAAAACTCAGCGTACCAGTGCGTGTAATTCACTCGAGACTTTATTGGTGCATAAAGATATTGCGGCCAGTTTTTTGTCCAAAGCCGCTACTTTACTGGCTGAACACGCAGTGAAAGTGCACGCCTGCGAACGCAGCATAAGCTATTTCCAGGGAGCCACAGCGGCAACCGAAGAGGATTGGCATGCAGAATATCTTGCGCTGGAAATCGCCATTCGGGTAGTTGATGATTTTGATCAAGCAATAGAACACATTGAAGATTATGGTTCGGGTCATACTGAAGTGATTGCAACACAAGACTATTCAAATGCGCAGGCCTTTATTCGTCGAATCAATTCAGCCGTAGTCATGACGAATGCTTCGTCACGTTTCTCTGATGGTGGTCAATTAGGCTTGGGTGCTGAAATTGGTATTTCAACCAGTAAACTGCATGCTTACGGACCCATGGGTGCGGAGTCATTAACTACTGAGAAGTTTATTGTGATGGGCGAAGGTGAAGTGCGCGCCTAAGTGCACAAAGCACAATAGTTACAACATATAACACGACACATAGTGTCTATTAGTTGTTAAATAATATCTCTCCGGCACTCGTTGCTGGGGAAATATTTGTTGGGTTTAAGTCCAAGCGATAGCCATTCCTCTGAAAATCCAATCAATAAATCACTTTGAACCTGGAGTCCTTACATGAGTAATCTTATATCTGGCAGTTGTTTGTGTGGTGAAGTCACCTTTTCCTTAACTAATGATTTCAGCCGTTTTTATTTATGTCATTGCACGCAATGTCAAAAAATGACAGGTTCAGCTCATGTTGCTCATCTTTTTACCGCACCCGATAATCTTAGTTGGACAAGCGGAGAAACTTCACTTAAACGTTTTGAACATCCGTCGCGCAGTTTCACTAAGGTTTTTTGTACCGAATGCGGCAGCGGTTTACCTTTTGTAAACAAAAGCGGTAAGGCTCTGATTGTGCCCGCAGGAAGTTTAAATGCAGAGCCGAATATTCAGCCAAGTCATAATATTTTTTGGCATGAACGTGCCTCATGGTACGACAAGGGCATTACAGCAAAACATTGCGCAGGCTTTCCAGAATAAGGTAGGCTAGGTCTTCAATTTATTCAAACCAGACTAAACTACTATGCAGAAAAAACTCAGCCTAAATAACTCTTTCGACTGGCTAATGGCCTTACTTGCTTTGCTGGGTTTTTTGGCTGTGCTGCAAACTTTTATTATAGGTAAACACTATATTATTCCCACGGTGTTATTAGTGATAGCGGTTCTTTTGGGGAATCTAGCTTGGTTTGGCTTACACAAAGCAAAGTGGGCCAACTTAATTAACTTTTGGTGCGGTTTTTTGCTGAGTGCCCATTGTTTTTTTGCTTTATTTTGGTCGGTAAAGTACCGCGCGATATTGGGTGAGCAATTTGAATTAGTTTTGGTACCCTTGACCCTCTTTTTGAGCGCATTGACTTGGCTATATGCTAAAAACAATAAGTTGTTTGTAGCAGGTTCAAAGTAATTAAGACAGAGCGCTAACATCCCACGCTCTGCCTGGTGATGTTTATTTCTGCACAAACACCTTGCCACCTTTCATAACAAAATCCACATCAAGTAATTGTTTGATGTCATCCAGTGGTGAGCCGTCAGTGGCAATGATATCTGCTTGCTTACCGACTTCCAAAGTACCAATTTGTTGGCTCATACCGAGTAAGTCAGCGCCATTAACGGTTGCTGACTTCAGCACATCCATGGAACTCATACCAGCGTCTACCATCAACACTGCTTCATAGGCATTGGTGCCATGTTGAGAAACGCCGCTGTCAGTACCAAAGGCTATTTTTACCCCAGCTTTATAAGCACGACCTAAATTACCTTGCATGTCGCCACCCACCTTTATTGCCTTCTCTTTAATGGCAGGGCTCATAAAGTCTGAATCTTTTGCCATGCCTACCACTGTATGTCCGGCTAGTAGGGTAGGAACTAGATAAGCCCCCGTTTTTTTAAACAATTTAATCGCTTTTTCGCCGGTATAAGTTCCATGCTCAATGCTGTCTACCCCAGCTTCTAGTGCGGCGATAATACCGTCTTCCTGATGCGCATGACTGGCTACTTTACGCCCCATGCGTTTTGCTGCCAACACCACTTCTTTTAATTCATCCATTTCCATTTGCTGGCCAGTACCGGTGGCGCGGTCTGTTAAGACTCCTCCGGTAGAGGTTATTTTGATAAGATCAGCACCATATTTAATCGCGTCACGAGTAGCGCGTCGACAATCATAAGGGCCATCACAAACGGAGGGCTGGGTATACAATTCCATTAACTCTGGTTTCATTCCACTCACGTCAGCGTGCCCGCCAGTAATGCCAACCCCTCCAGCAGCAATAATACGTGGACCGTCTACCCAGCCGCTGTTGATTGCGTCACGCATGGCGTACATTTCTTGGCTCATCGAACCTACATCACGCACAGTTGTAAAACCTGCTTTAAGAGTACGCATGGCAAACATTAGTGAGCGCATCTCCACCAGTTGGTCAGACATTTTTAATGTCTCACTATCATTTTTAGGACCCAGTTCAAATTGTAAATGCACATGCATATCCATTAATCCCGGCATCACAAAGCGATTTTTCAAATCAATATACTGCGCGTCGTCACCAAAGGAGTTGGCATCAAGGTAGCCATCGCTGATTTGACTAATAAGCCCATCTTTAATAATCACGGTTTGTTGTGCTTTAGGGGCCTGACCGGGTATGGCGAGTAGATTTCCTACATGTAATACCTGGGTCGTTGCCTGCAAGGCGAAGCTTGATAAGGTCGTTAAAACTAGCAGGATGCTTGTTAGACTAATAAGGTGCTTAAACATTCTATGCTTTCCTTTTAAATGATAAATATCTCGAATTCAGTTTGATTAACCTTGCGCTGCCTGATTAACCATAGCGTAATAAAACTGAATTGCTTGCAAATAGTCTTCTACGCTTATTTGTTCGTTAACCCCATGGAATTGTTTTAAGGTGGTAGGATTGAGACTGACCATCATAAAGCGATAAATGTTATCAGATAATCCTTGGAAGTGTCTTGAATCTGTGGCGCCAAGAACTAAGTAAGGGCTCACTAATACATCAGGGTTAAGTCGTCTAATAGTGCTTTCGATAAGTTTAAATCCTAATGAGTCGGTGGTCGATACAGCGGAGGCTTCATTGGCTAACTCAGCCTCAATTTCAACCAAAGGATTATCAATAACCTCAACTAGGTGTTGGCGAATGCTGGCAATTGTATCCCCTGGTAAGATTCTAAAGTTGACTACTGCACTTGCCACTTTGGGTAAAACATTCGATTTATTACTGCCCTGAAGCATGGTGACCGCAGTTGTGGTGCGGATACCGGCCGCTGAGCTGGCTTTGGCTAAAAGTACTTGTTCGACTACAGGAGAGAGTAACCATAAGTTGGCTAAAGGCAAACGCGTTGATAAGGGGGTGGCAAAACCAATGCGCTCAAACATCAATTCAAAAAAGTCGAGTTTAGTGTCAAAGGGGTGGTTTTCTACCTCGACTATTGCTTGCGCTAATATGCCTGCTGTAGTGTGATCAGGAGGCTGAGATGAATGACCTCCCTCGCCTTTCACACTAAGGTGAAAGTTGACATAGCCTTTTTCCGCTATGCCGACTAGAGCCACCGGTTGTTGAGGTCCGGGAATAATCCCATCAGTGATAACACCGCCTTCATCCAGCACAAATTCAAAACGAATGTTTTCTTCAGCAAAATATTGTGCAATGGCTTTAGCGCCCTCTCCTCCAGCTTCTTCGTCATGGCCAAAAGCAAAATAAATACTGCGCTGTGGTTGAATACCTTGTGCGATGAGGAGTTCCAAGGCTTCCATTAAAGCCACCACACTGACTTTGTCATCTATGGTTCCTCGTCCCCAAACGATGCCATTTTCAAGCTTGCCACTAAAAGGAGGCTGTTGCCAATCAGCTAAGCTGGCGGCTTCGATGGGAACAACATCCATATGTCCCATAAACAAAGCGGGTTTGAGTTGCTCGTTTTGTCCTTTGAGGTGATAAATTATACTGTAGTCAGCTATGCGCGTTTGTTCGGTTTTCTGATTCACCAAGGGAAACGATGTGGCTAAATAATCATGAAAAGTGCTAAAGGCTTGATGGTCAAAATTACTGCGATCATCATACGAAATGGTGGGTATTTGAATGGCTTGACTAAAACGTGCTATTACCGCAGATTTATCTAAAATAACGGGCTCAAGCGCTTGGGTGACGCGATATTGTTGATCAATAAAAACGGTGTTAGCGCGATATACAACAACAGCGGCAATAACAAATAACAAAACAAGCGTCGACAATAGAAACTTTTTCATCGTAATGGTTCGGCGGCAAATAAACGTGGGTAGCAGTATAGCCGCCGAAGCGGTAAAAATGCCACAACTGTGGGTAACTTGCTGCTTGGTATCATTTTTTCAGTCAATTATTTGTAAAAAAAGCTCATAAATTTTTAACCGTTTTTGCTCCCAAAATAGGGTTTATATATCGTGACTAACACCCAATTATTTACTGCGGTTGTGCTGATTTGGGGCTCAACGTGGTTAGCCATTACCTTTCAATTTGGCGAGGTGGATCCGATTTTATCGGTGGCTTTTCGTTTTTTCTTAGCGGCTATTATCTTAGGGGCTTTTTGTTTATTCAAAAAGTTATCATTAAAACTGCCACTGCATATTCATTTTAAAATGGCCATAGCTGGCTTGTGTTTATATGCCTTGGACTACACCCTGTTGTACCAGAGTCAACAATACATTATTAGCGCTATTGTTGCGGTAATGAGCTCCTGTATGGTGTATATCAATGTGGTATTACGCCGTGTGCTATTGAAAAAACCTATGCGCCGAGAAGTCATTATCGGTGCGACCTGTGGCATGGTAGGTATCAGTCTGATTTTTATGCCAGAATTTGGCAAAATTAAAGCGGACCATTTGTTGATCTTAGGTATTAGTTTTGCTTTTGTTTCCTTCTTTTTTGCTGGTTTAGGCAATGTGTTATCAGAACGCATTCTTGATCACGGCACACCTGTGATCCAAATGAATTTCTGGGCCATGAGTTACGGCGTATTATTTATTCTTTGTTATGTTTTGTTCCAAGACCTTGAATGGCGGCTGCCCACAAATCCCCATTATTATTTTTCTATGCTGTATTTGTCTCTTTTTGGCTCAGTTTTGGCTTTTGGAGCCTATATGAAATTACTACGACAAATGGGTTCAGATAAGGCCGCCTATGTAGTGTTAGTTTATCCCATTGTTGCTTTGTTATTGTCTACCTTGTTCGAAGGTTACCAGTGGCACTTAGAAGCACTCATTGGTGTCTGTGTAGTATTGTTGGGCAACGGTATTGCCATGGGGAAGATACCATTAGTGCTGCCAAAATGGCCGCACGCTAAGCAATAATACGATTTGTTGATACCCACTCTTTGTGTAATGTTAACTGTCTATTTTCACGTATCGGTTATCGAACCAATGAGTTTTTAAAAAATGCGATAAGCTTGAACATATCTTAGTGAACAAAGATACATTACAAAATATCTAGCGCTGATATACTAAGGTCCAATGGATGCCTGAAGATATTATTCATGCATTAATCCCATTCATTCAATTGCAAAACGGAAGCGATTTAAAATGCCCGATATCGTGGTGATGTTCTTTTTGCTGGGCTTAATTGCTGGCCTAGTTCGCTCTGACCTTAAAGTGCCTAAAGCAGCCTACGACACCATGAGTTTGTTGCTTATGTTAACCATCGGTTTAAAAGGCGGAATGGCACTGCATGGTAACTTACATTGGCAACTGGTTCCTGAGTTACTGGTGGTCGCAGCTATTGGGGCGATTATTCCCTTAGTATTATTTCCACTGCTCACTAAAGTAGTGCGTTTGTCGTTAGCTGATAGTGCCAGTATTGCCGCCCACTATGGCTCAGTTAGTGCCGGTACCTTCGCGGTGGCTTTAGCGTACATTGAAGCCAATCAATTAGAAACGTCTGCGCAAGTGACCTTATATTTAGTCTTACTTGAGTTGCCCGCTATTGTAGTAGGTCTACTTTTATACCGGCGCTACTCTCAGGGCCAAGCTGAAGGCTCAGCTATGACTAATTTATGGCATGAGTCCTTTACCAATCGAGGGGTTATTTTATTGCTTGGTGGTGTGGTGATTGGTTTTATGTATGGTTATCAAAGTGGTTCAGAAGTAACAGAACTATTTACGGGTGCATTTAAAGCCGTATTAGCCATATTCTTGCTGGAAATGGGTCTAGTGGCGGCTGAAACTTTGCGCCCATTGCCGATTAAACATTGGCGTCTTTTGGTGTTCGCTCTGCTTGCTCCAAGTGTATTGGCCCTAGTCGGCATAGCTGCAGGCGTGGTGTTGGGTCTATCTGAAGGTACAATGGTCATCCTTGCCAGCTTACTGGCGAGTGCCTCTTATATCGCTGCGCCTGCAGCAATAAAAAGTAGTATTAAGGAAGCTGATATAGGTTTAGCAATGCTGGCTTCATTAGGTATTACCTTTCCCTTTAATGTGATTTTGGGCATCAGTTTTTATCATCAAATTATCAATTGGGTGATGCATTAGTCCTATGGTTGGACTTGTTCAACCCTATTGATTCATTATACTGCGCGCACAAAAAGTGAGGGCCTATGAACGAAATTAATCAATTACTTGAAAATAATAAAAATTGGTCAGAGTCGACTAATGAAGCAGACCCGGGTTTTTTTGATCGATTATCTAAGCGACAAAAGCCTGAATATTTATGGATAGGCTGTTCAGATAGTCGTGTTCCGGCGAACCAAATCGTGGGCTTAATTCCTGGCGATATTTTTGTACATCGTAATGTAGCCAATTTAGTGGTGCATACAGACTTTAATTGTTTATCGGTGCTGCAATATGCTGTTGATGTGCTCAAAGTTAAACACGTTATCGTTTGTGGACATTATGGTTGCGGCGGTATTGATGCCGCCTTACAAGATCAGCCCTTGGGGCTTATCGATAATTGGTTAGGCCATATCAAAGACATTGCTTATAAACATCGCGCGGAATTAGCCGAGCTTAATGCTCATGATAAATCTGCCCGTTTATGTGAGTTAAATGTAATGGAACAAGCCGCCAATGTGCGCCGCAGTAATATTTTTAAAGAGGCTATTAAACGCGGCCAAGACCTAACTATTCATAGTTGGATTTATAGCTTACGCAATGGACGCTTGAAAGATTTATCCAAAATAAATGAGTGAAGTTTTTTGTATGATTTTAAAAAAGTAGTGGATTGGCAGCACTACCCTCGCGCGCTAAACGCACAAAGTGCCTGTATGGCTGAGTAATGTCACGAGTGATTTTTTATGCAGACGAATCAATCAAGACAATGTGCTCTTGGTAGTCAAAAGTCATATTAAAGTTGTTTCTTGATGGCAATAGTTGGTGTTAAACTCTGATCTAACACAAGCTTAGATTAGAGTTATAGTTGTATGACAAGGAATGTTAAATATCTTGGTTTTTTTGTCCTGCTTTTTATATCAAAAACGCTATTTTCGGCAGAATTAGCGGTCAGTAGTTTTAGTCAATTACCCAGCGTCAGTGGCTTAGATTTATCGCCTAACGGTAGTCAAATTGCCTTTATTCAAAATTATACTAATCCACAAATATCCGTATTAACTGCGCTAAATTTGCTCACCGGTGACAAAAAGTATTTGGTGAAGTCTGATAACGAAGATATCAAGATTAATTGGTTTCGCTGGGCTAATGAAAAAACCCTGATTGTTAGCGTAAGATTTGCCAGTAAAACAGGCACAGTTGCATACAAAGAAACTAGGTTGGTGGCTATTGATGTAGATGGTAAAGAAGCCAAACAGCGCAATTTAATTAGAGCTGGCGCCAATGATAACCATGTTTCCCAGTTTCAGGACGATGTCGTGTCATTTCTACCCGATGATCCTGAGCATATACTCATTGCGATCGACTTGGATATCCCTAACTTACCCTCAGTCTATAAACTTAATATCTATACCCGCAGAAAATCACGCATTGAGAAAGGCAAGATGGATGTTAGAGATTGGATGGCCGACCGCCAAGGTAATCTGCGTTTAGGTCAGGCGCTTGATTATAATTCTGGTGAGGCATCAATACGCATCAAAATTGGCGACGATGATACTTGGCATACCATGTTTGAATACAATGCTTTAGAAGAGCCTGGCATAACACCATTAGGCTTTGCCAAGAATCCAGACATACTGTATTACCGAGCATATAAAGAGGATAAATTGGCCTTGTTTAAAATCAATTTAGTTAGTAAAAAAATTAGTTTGGTGTTTGACGACCCTGACTATGATTTTGATGGCTCCTTGATTTATTCCCGTAAAAGTAATGATGTCATTGGTATTCGTCATTCAAATAGTGATGGTGGTCGTATCTACTGGAATGACGATTACGCAAAATTTCAGCAAGCCATTGATATTGCTATGCCTGATACCAGTAATTATTTAGTCGATTTCAGTGATGATGAAAATATTTATACCATTTATGCAGAAAGTGACTTTATTCCTGGCGCCTACTTTTTGGGTAACCGTGAGGAAAAAACCATTAATTTGGCCTTTGAACAATATCCAAGCATACCAATAGAAGGATTAAGTGAGCACAGCTTAGTTACCTATACTGCCAGAGATGGAACACCAATAGAAGGCTACCTAAGTTTACCTAAAAGTACCGAGGGTCCTATTGCGACCATTCTGCATCCTCACGGTGGACCGGGTGCCAGAGAATACGATGGTTTTGATTACTGGACCTCTTTTTTTGTGAGCCGCGGTTATGCGGTATTTAGGCCTAATTTCAGAGGCTCAACGGGTTACGGGCGACAGTTTGCGGAAAGTCAGATGCAAGCTTGGGGTTTAAGCATGCAAGATGATTTAACCGATGCCGCCCACTGGTTGGTAGAGCAAAAAATTGCTGACCCAAACCGTATGTGTATTGTGGGTGCCAGTTATGGCGGCTATGCGGCTATGATGGCAGCGGTTAAAACCCCTGATTTATTTCAATGCGCCGTGAGTTTTGCCGGCGTAATGGATTTAGATAGATTAGTCAGAGGCAGTCGCCATTTCCTCAATAAAAAATTTGTTAAAAAACAAATTGGCGAAGACGACGATGATCTTGAGGCACGCTCACCTTACTATCAAGCCAAACAGATAAAAATCCCAGTGTTGTTAATGCATGGAGAAGATGACCGAGTGGTTGATGTTAAGCAAAGCCGAGAGATGGCTGACGAGTTAGAAGACTTGGACAAAGAGGTTAAATATGTTGAGCTTGAGAATGGCGATCACTACCTGTCAATTCAACGAAATAGGCATAGAGTATTTAGCGAAATGGATAGTTTTTTGAAAAAATATCTCGGTGCTAATCAGCTTTAAGTCACCTTAAACCGGCCTTTCTAACCAGCGATAGGCCTGTGTTAGCCTTACCCACTTTGAGCCTTATATCGAGTACCGAATGGACTTTACATAGGAATCAATCATTGATTTTCACCAAAATATAAAAATACCATAAAATCAAATAAAGTGGTGAGTCACTTTAGTCTAAGATGTTAGAATTCACCCCTTAGAAAAGGGTGTTAATAAATGTCTTCCAGTATTGCAGTAAAAAAGAAAAAAGTTAAACCTGCCTTAGGTTTAGTCGAGTTTGTGTCATTGATGGCACTAATGACCTCATTGGTTGCCCTTAGCATTGACGCAATGTTGCCTGCGCTGGACCAAATCGGCCGAGATCTCAAAATTGTTGATCCCCAACAAACCCATTTGATCGTTTCACTATTTTTTATCGGCATGGGTTTCGGACAACTCTATTACGGCCCTATTTCCGATGATAAGGGGCGTCGTTATGCCATAATTTCTGGCCTTATTATTTTTGCAATTGGCTCCGTTGTTTGTATGTTTGCTGAAACACTAACCGTCATGTTAATCGGCCGAGTTATTCAGGCATTTGGTGTGTCAGGCCCACGTATTGCAGCGCTGGCGGTCATTCGTGATCAGTATGAAGGTGTTGCCATGGCCCGCGTTATGTCTTTCATTATGATGGTGTTCATACTGGTTCCTATGTTGGCACCAAGTTTTGGGCAAGCTATTTTATTTATGTTTTCTTGGCACCATATATTTTCATCATTTTTAGTCATAGGTTTGTTAACGGGTATCTGGTTTTTTATCCGCCAACCTGAAACCCTGCCAAAGGAAAAACGCAAACCTTTCAGTTGGCCTCAGCTTTGGATTTCTAGTAAGTTTATTCTGACCCACAGGTTAGTGATGTTTTACACCATTGCTATGGGATTGATTTTTGGCGGCTTTTTGGCCTATATCAGCGCTTCACAAACACTGTTTCAACACGTTTATGATACAGGTGAACTGTTTCCACTGTATTTTGCCTTACTCGCGTTTTCTATTGGATTAGCATCGTTTATTAACGGAACATTGGTTATGCGCTTGGGCATGAGATTATTATGCAATTGGGCAATATTTGGCTGGTTGGTATTCTCAATTTTATTAACCGTATTATGTGTTATTTACGATGGTATTCCGCCATTGTGGCAATTTGTTTCGGTTTTATTTTGTGCTTTTTTCTGTATTGGGATTTTGTTTGGTAATGTCAATTCAATGGCCATGCAACCTTTGGGTGACATGGCGGGTTTAGGTGCAGCCATCATAGGCTCTTTGAGTAGCTTGTTCTCTGTACCTACCGCTGTGTTAGTGGGTAGTTTTATTGAAGATACGGTTACCCCAGTCGCCATCGGTTTTGTAGTATTTGGAACCTTATCACTAAGCTTTTATTGGTTCGCAGAGCAAAAACCAAAAACACCTTAGCGAGACAGCTTAAACTTTGAGTTGCGAGTAACAAAAAGTATCGTGTCGTTTGTGTCAGTTACGGGAATCTAGCTAAAGAGTCATATATCGTTCTAAAAACGTCTTGATGCTAATGGCGTTTCCTTCTGAGTTTAGACAAAGTCCATTGTAATAATTTGACAGGGGCCCGAAAGTTTAGAGGCAAGCTCTTACTTTTCGTCAGGGTCGTCACTGTCTTTTGATTCACTCTCGACCGGCGTGTCTTTGGCTGCTGCCTTTTGCAACCGCTTCTCTTCTTTCTTTTTTTGTTTTGCAATTTCTTTCTGGCGCTTATCAAAAGCGTAATTGGGTTTTAACATGATTAAGGTAACTATGTAATTTAGTAGTCGTACAGAGTAAAACATTTTTGCTGAGATAGCGTGGTTAATTGTGCTTGTTCACTAATCTCAACTCTGAATAATGAATGTTACCAATAAGACTATTATTACTATGACACCCATCATGACTATTATTACTATGACACCCATCATTGTTACCAATAAGACTATTATTATTATTATGACACCCATCATAAACTGGCAAAAAAACAGTTTTGAACTACCCTTTAAAGGTTCAAACAACCACGGATGGTCTGTCATGCCACAATCACGTCAAAGCCAAATCAGTCTTATTGATACTCCTTATTACCACTGTGTCTCGCGCTGTGTTCGTCACTCTTTTTTGTGTGGTCGAGATACTGTTACCGGTCAAAGCTATGAGCACCGCCGCGGCTGGGTAGAGGCGCGTTTGTTGTTTTTATCTTCCCTTTTCGCTATTGATATTGCGGCCTATGCGGTGATGAGTAATCACACGCATATGGTGGTCTATGTGGATAAAGCGCTGGCTGAAAGCTGGTCAATGGAAGAAGTCGTTAGGCGCTGGCATGGTTTACACAAAGGCACACTGTTAACACAGAAATACGTTCGTCATGACGAATTAAGTGAAGGTGAGCAGTTGAGCTTAAAGGAAACCGTGAGTATTTACCGCCAGCGTTTATACGACATCAGTTGGTTTATGCGCAGCCTCAATGAATACATCGCCCGTGAAGCGAAT
>NZ_JBDYKM010000016.1:0-96383 GCF_040012495.1 Paraglaciecola sp. 25GB23A | reverse complement strand
ATCAACTACATCTGGATAATGAAAAATGGTCAGATAGATAACCGTTACACATTAAATTCGATTAATTCAGATTGGACGATTGCTGGCGCAGGTGACTTAGATGGAGATGGCACAGATGACATCATCTTAAGAAATCAAGTAGACGGTCGCAACTGGGCTTATTTGATGGAGAATGGACAAATCAAGACCAGCCAACTGATGAATACAGTGGCAGACACCAACTGGCAAATCGCCAACATGGGTGATTATGACGGCGATGGTAAGACAGACATATTGTGGCGCAATATACCTGCTGCACGCAATCTAGTGCACTTAATGGATGGCTTGACCATTAAAGATAAAGGGGTACTTAGACCGACTGACAATACTTGGACACTCGCTAAGTAGAAAAACCAAATCAAATCCTGCTTTAAGCAGGATTTTTTTAAACTTGAGTTAATGCGGAAGGCGAAACATTATAGTACTTTTTAAATGATTTCGAGAAATATGCCAAGCTATCAAAGCCAACAGCATAAGCAACTTCACTGACATTCATGTTTTTTTGCTCCAATAGTATTTTTGCTTGTTGCAAGCGTCTTTCTTGAATATATGCCGATGGTGACATACCAAAGCTTATGTTACATTTTCTCCGCATTGTTTCTTTACTCATGAACATTAACTGCGACAAACTATCAATATTAAAATCGCTTTGATGTAGATGAGTGAAGATGAATTTTTGAATGCTTTGTTCAAAATGATCACCGTTTTTTGACAGGGGTAATTCTGAAAAAAGTTGTATTTTCTGACGGGCAAAGTTTTTTCTACTATCAATCAATGTTTTGATTCGCATGACTAACTCAGAAGTGTCAAAAGGCTTGATAACGAAGTCATCTGCTCCACAAGCGAAACCGTCTACAATGTCCCTTTTAGAAGTTTGTGCTGATAGCAATAATATAGGAATGTGTTTTGTTTCTGGGTGGGCTTTCAGTTTTTGAGTCAATTCCAAACCACTCATTACTGGCATGGTTATATCAGAGATAATGATATCCGGAAGATCCTTTATTGCAGATTCAAAACCAGCGTGTCCATTTTCAGCTTCGAGTACCGTAAAATTGAAAGCTAACCTTTGGCAGATAAACTGCCTAAGCTCGACATTGTCATCAACCACCAAAATTTTCACGAGATCTTTTTCAAGTGTATCGTTAAAAAGTTCGTCATTTAGGTTTGCATCTTGGATAACAATCGGCTCTATCAATTCGTTCAGAGTAAAGTGAGATTTACCTAAATGTAACCACAAAGTAAACTCACACCCTTGGTCGATTTCTGTCTCCAAGTTAATCGAGCCATGATGCAATTCAATTAACTCTTTTACCAGTGCCAGCCCTATACCTGTGCCCGGTGTTGATTTACTTTGAGATGATTCTTCTTGATAGTAACGATCAAAAACTTGGTCTTTGTGCATTGATGGAATGCCATATCCATTGTCAGTAATTTTAATACCAAGAGTTTGCGGATGATGTATAAGTTCAATGCGGATTATCGTTTCTTTGCCGCTGTATTTAATCGCATTTGAGAGTAAATTAGAGACGCACTTATCAATTTGGTCAACATCGCAGTATACCTCATAGGGATTCTCACAATTTATTATTATTAGTTGTTGTTGATTTTGTTGCGCCCAGGGTAAAAATCGTTGGTGATTTGCTCTAAGTAACGCTGCAATATCGTGGCTAGCGACTCGTAGTGACAGTTTCCCTAGTTCAAGTCGATTTATATCGAGTACTTGTCCTACCAACGCCAGCATGGTCCTTGCATTATTTAACGCAGTTACCGTTAAGTTTTTTGTTTTCGTATCTATGTTGCTAATGCATTCTTTTAATATGGTTTCTAGTGGTCCAATGGTCAGTGTTAATGGTGTTCTAAACTCATGAGAAACATTGGAGAAAAATCGGTCTTTTAATATTTGCTGTTCTTTGAGTTCATCTACTTTGTGTTTGATTTCTTTGGTACGTTGTTGGATCCCAAGTTCCAAGGTAATGTTTTGTTGCTCAAGACCTTTATTACGGAGTCTTTGACCTAACTTGATGCTCATTGCAATGACA
The DNA here is from genome assembly GCF_040012495.1 of Paraglaciecola sp. 25GB23A. Classification (NCBI taxonomy): domain Bacteria; kingdom Pseudomonadati; phylum Pseudomonadota; class Gammaproteobacteria; order Alteromonadales; family Alteromonadaceae; genus Paraglaciecola; species Paraglaciecola sp. 25GB23A. Next base: position 94,305 of record NZ_JBDYKM010000016.1, on the reverse strand, counting down.
ATTAGCAGCAACATTAGGTATAGCAATTTTGCCCAAATTGATGCAAACCAAGGAAATTCAATAGCAAAATGGTATTGTGTAGCCGAGGTTCTTCCCCACACATCCAAGGCTTCCACCTTTAGCGTGTAGTTGCCGCCTGATAGCATGGTGAAATCTTTACTTGTTTCGCTCGACCACGGTGTCCAATGCAGTTCTTCCGGTCCAGTAAACAAAGTACGGTATTGTGTTTTAGATGGGCTTGAATAGTCATATAAAGCATAACCAATGCGAATAGACTTATCTTCAATTGAAAAGGGGCCTTTGTTTGGATCTAACGATAAACGGGCGTTGCGATTAATACTATTTACATATTGAATTGAAAGCGGTGCCATTTGAGGCAGGTTGTAAATCGATTTCTCTGACATTCGATAGATATTTCCGTTTGCTACGCCAAACCATATTGCGTTATCAAAATAGGCTAATCCTCTGGTTCCTGAAGTATTGTAAGGCTTAAATAAGGCTTCTTGTTCAATATAAGTTCCAGAACTATCTTTATACATCACACCTGTGTCAGAACCTGCGTGATACCAGACACGTTGTTTTTTATCTACTTCAATCCTGAATATGTCTTTGCTTGGTGTTCTTAATGACACGGCAAAATCATCAGCTAATTTGAATTCATGTTTACTATTTTCTTGGTATTCAATTGCACCATTTTGCGTTCCAATAAACATCCTTTGCTCATAAAAAAATGGACGTAAATGGTCATTTCCAAGTGGTGCCGATTGCTTGTCAAATTTGAGTGATGATTCTTTTTCAATCACGCCATTAATGCTCTCTAGACGGTATAACTCCTGTTGTTCAGTCGTAAACCAAATATTATATTGTTGTTGGTCTATTGGCTGAATTGCTAAGTATTCTGTGCCGCTTTTATCTTCTATTAAAGGCGTTTCTTGCCACCGTCCCTTTATTTTTTGAAATTGTGATAAATGATTGCCAATAGTGGCATAAAAAGTGGTGTGGTCTGGAGAAAATACAAGTTCAGAAACCCAATCACTTGTCGAAATGAGTGTTGGATCTGAAATTAAAGTCTCTGTACCAACCTTAGTCCGTTTAAACAGATAAACGCCAGCTTCTGTGCCAACGAATAGCTCATCTTTAAATGCCAACATATCGAGCACGACTAGATTAAAATCAGGCGTTTGTGTAAAGATTGGGCTGCGGTTTTTACCTTTTGGAAAGGTAAGTTGATAAAACCCAGTGCCTGAAAAGAACAAGTCATCCCCAAAATTGTATATGTTTTCAAAATCCAAGGTGCCAGTATTACTAGAGTAATGGCTGCGCAGGTGGGGAGGTTGGAATACACTAATGTTGGGTAAACCCGCTAACCATATATTCTGTTGCTGATCTTGGAATATATTATAAATTGTGGACAAACCTAGTCCGTCATTTGGTTTATAATGCCGTAAGAGTTCAAAGGACTCATTAAAAATTACAAGTCCGTCAATAGTAGAATTTAAATAATAGAATCCGTCTTGGCCTTGTATGCCACCGTTGAGGTGATTTTCTGGTAACATGTCTGGTGAAATGACATTAATAAACGTGTCATTTTCGAGTTTATAGACGCCCTGCATATTCGTCACCATAACAACCTGATTTTGCTGATTCAAAAATACTGATTTGATCTGCATGTCGGCTGGGAACTTCCATTTTAGGGGCTTTGCAAGAGGTTCATTATTTACGAGCTCTATGGAATACAGTTTCTGTCCATCTTCTACCAAGAGCCATTCGTTAATTTTAAAAACACGAGAGCCTTTGGCATTAAACTGATTAATTTTGTTAATTTGTTTGCCATCCCAAACTAAAACAGCTTGATCAGTGCTGTATACAACAATTTCCTTATTGCTGTTGATGCCTCTAGTCTGACCAAAATCGTCAATAAGATGCTCAGTGGGTATTACAGTGAATCTAAATTTGCCAGTATCCGTTGGGCTGAAATATCCCAATTCTCCAACCGCACCAGCATAAATGTTGGCATCGTGCCAAATGGTAATGTCGCGAATTCGTGTATTATTTGGGGTACTCGTTTGTTGCCAAGTTTCGCCATTCCAAATTGATAAGCCATTGGCAGTGGCAAATAACATTCGACCATCGATATATTGGTTTATCCTCCAAATTTGATTTCCGCTTTGATGTTCTTCTATAGAAAATACAGTTGCTATGGGATCACCAACATATTGATACTCGTTTATTGATGAGTTTGCATTCGAGCATGCAAATATAACAATTGTTAAGACAAAAATAATATGACTACGAGAAAAATGATTCTTCATGATTTCTATGGATGCCGCAATATTCCATTTAAGTGCGAGTAAGGTCTCATATCGTCTCGTAACTTACTATGGATAAAGGTTTTTTTCGAACTATTGATTTATTATGGCAAAACCAAAACGTCCAATTTTTTTAAAAGGCCAATTTAAGCTCTAGTAAAATCTTGTAATCTAAATATTTATTACTGTAAAAAGTTGACGGATAAATGCAAACATTTGTGTCTATAGGACAAAAAATTGCGGATTCTGTTGCTAACATTCTTGAGATTTGTGAAGAAGATTGTCAATCAATGAACTTGTCGTTTTTACTATATTCATATTGATAGTGGCGGTTGAAATTGTATTCGTTCGTTTTATTAGTTTGAACAATTAATTTGACGTTTTAAATAAAAAGTACCTTGCGAATGATTATTGATTGACTAATCAAGAAATAGAAGTTCAATCCTGTATCAGAGAAAAAATAACCTGATGTTTTGACCTCACGCCTAATCTCAAGTGTGAGTTCTGCTTCAGCGGAAGCATATATCAAGCGAAGTGGTAAATTTGCCATCCCCATACCTACTTCTGAATTTGATGGTATCGGAGATTTCTTCGAAAGTTTTGGTGACTTAATCGTTCTTGGTGTTAAATACCTAAGTGAAAAAACATTCAATGCCATGCTAGGCATGACAGAACTGCTGCTAACAGGTAATCCTATTGCACTGTTTGATGAGTTTAATCTGGTCTTTGAGTAAACAGCTTCCTCTGTAACGACCTAGTCAAAATATACTCCACTTGTATTAACAAGCGTAATCGTTGGGTAATTTCAAGCTGGTCTGATTTTTATCTAATTCATTACCTATCCAATATACGCAAGTTTTTAGTTGTAAAATTTCCTTAGCAGCCGCGAATTTTGCGCATGGCTAATATCAACAAATTCAGTCTACAAATTTTGACATAGAGCAACTCAAATTAGGAATCGCCCCTAGTTTTCCAAGCTAGTTATTTCAAGAGTAAGGACTTAATTTTACCAACATTATCATCAATGAAGAATGAGGGTGAGCTTATTAAAAGCTGAACAAAAGCAAGTCTGAATGATGTGATTGACCGCACAGTTCAAACATTTGTGGGTATAGAGCAAACATTTGTGGGTATAGAACAAACATCAATCGGGTAAAACCGATATGGTGTCCTAAAGGATACATGTGGGGTGTATCTGGAGGTTCTTATAATCCGACCCTAAACCTTTAATGTTTAAACTCTGTTTTTAAGATTTAAGACATAAATTACTAAGAAACAGATTGGAGCAGCAAATATTATGGTTGACATGCATTTGGGCAAGTTCAGACAGGTTAATAATTTATCATCAGGCAAGTTTAAACGTTTTGTTGGGCTGATTTTGCCAGCGTGGCAATGACCTTTAGTGTTGGACTTTGTGCACAGGAAACTACTTTGCCTCGGCCTGACGAAGTCACGGTTTTTGGTGGTTTAGATCGGTCTGAACCTTGAATAGCTTCTCTGATGGCATCCTCGAACACGTGCAAACGAGCGTCAACCCTGTCTCCTTCAACGGTGCAAATCAAATTATACGTGCAGTTAGCCTCGTTGCTACTGGAGAGTTGGTGATAGAGATAAATCATCCGGACGGCATATATGAAAATGAGTCTCCGCCTTTATCTGAAGGTATCACAGAGCTATTTGGCCGTCACTGGTGTTGTTATAAACCCAGACTAAAGTCGGTATTGAGGCCAGACCTTTGGTGTATATAAGCCTACTTTGATTCAACGTAGACTACGAGTTGGATAATCCCCATTTTTAGCAGAGATTGGGCGGAGCAACTAAATATTAACTGCAAGGACGAGTACAAAATGAGCGGTTTATCTAGGTATGTAATAGCCTCAATATATATTTTAGCGATATTAACTGGGTGCAGTGATCTAAAAGAACAAGACAACTCAGAAGTCGCGCTTGTGGGCGAAAAGGCCATTCTTACTGCTCAATTAATTGCAAGACTCTCTGATAGAAGCAATGGTTTAAACGCTGCAAATCTAACTGAACAGCAAAAACTTTACGTACTGAACGGTATGATTGAGCGTGAAGTGCAAATTGCAGCTGCCCGTTTGGCAGGTTATGAGACCGAGCTTACTATTGTTGCCGCTGTAGAAAATTTGTTGATTAACAAATTACGCTCTGAGCAGTTAGACAAACTACTTGCTGACATCGCTATTTCACAAGCTGACGTTGAAAACTATTTTCAGCAGAATCTGCAAAAATATACCACCCCAGCGATGACTCGCTTGGCGATTATTCGTCTTTCATTATCCTCTCAAGCAAACTCAGATAAACAAGCTGAGGTCAAGGCTCGAGCTGAGCAAGCATACGCGTTAGCATTAAAATTACCTTATTCTGTCCATGGTTTTGGCTCTCTGGCAGCCAAATACTCTGATCATCAAGCAACTCGTTATGCTGGTGGAGATCTAGGCTGGATACAAAACGATAACAGTAATAAGCAGATTGACGATGCTGTTCTTGCAGCTATGACTAACCTGAATGAAACAGATAAAATGGCTCCTTTGGTCAAGGGTGCCGATGGCTATTACTTGGTCAAGTTATTGGACAGCCGAGCGTTAAAGCAGCAGAGCCTTGAACAGGTGGGCAGTAATATTCAGCGCATATTGGAGCGAGAAAAGCGCAAAAGTGTTGAAGCTGACTGGTTACTCTCATTACGCAAAAACATTGAGCCAGTAGAAGTTAATCAAGCGGTGTTGGCTGGCATCCAAATACCGGCGAACCTGCAATCTCAGCCAGCACAGTCTTTACCGCCTAAGTTACCCAATAAATAATTTTTTTAAATTAACTGATAAAACCAATATTCCGGAGAGACACAATGGTTAACTTTGTCTATAGATTTTCTCGCTTATTAGCACCATTAGGCTTGATATTAAGTTGTTTGAGCTACAGCACACACTTACAGGCAAATGTTAGCTGTGTAAGCGAACAAAGATGTACCCAGTCCATTGAGTTATCGCCAGGATGGAATTCGATTTACGTGCAAGTTGCCCCCGATGTTGGTGGTACTGAGCTTGTTTTTGCTGACTATGTTGATGGCGAAGGACCACAAATAAGCAGCGTTTGGACTTGGTTATCCCATCGAGCAAAAATTGATTTTATCCAGGATCCTGATCCAGATAGCTTATTAAGTGCGGCGGGGTGGTTACGATTTTTTCCAGCGCAAGCTCCACAAGCGTTTATGAATAACTTGTTTCTAATCCAAGCTAATCGCGCCTATTTAGTTAATTTAGACAGTGATACAGCTGTGACCCTGACTATTGTGGGTAAACCAGTAATGCCTAGTTCACAGTGGGAATCTGATTCATTTAATTTAGTTGGTTTTCATGTCGATCCCTCTAATTTACCTACCTTCTCTGATTTTTTTAGCCATGCACCAGCTCACCTCAGTCAAGCCATTTATCGACTGGAAAATGATGCATGGAAAAAAATTAATCCGTTAAATACCGTCATTCAGCCTGATGTTGCCTACTGGGTCTTTAGCCAAGGAAGCAGTGACTTTACCGGCCCGCTAGAAGTTGAATTACCGCAAATAAATAGACTTGAATACAGTACAAACTTAGAAAGTTTGACAGCTAAACTTAAAAATGGTCTTAACGCAGCGCAGATTGTCACTTTAGATATCATCGGTAATACACCTGGTATGTTTTATCCTAATCAAGACCTTAGCGCGGCCAAAAGTTGGTTGCCTTTGCCGGACAGCCTTGAACAGTTGGTGCCAGCCAACGGCACAATCAGACTAGCCCTAGGGGTCCGGCGAGCGGATTTCACGCCAGACAACTTTTCAGAAACTCTTGAAGTCATTAGTGCTACAGGCAGTCGCTGGTTGATCCCTGTTACCGCTTCAGCACCGAAACTAAATTCATTGTGGGTGGGGACGGTGACCATTGACCAAGTATCACAAGTACAAAATTACAAACATGACTGTGAAATTGCCCCTTACATAAAAACCTCATCAATATTAGTTGACGGTGTACCAACAGAAGTTCAAACCGCCATTCCAGCGCAACGTTATGCCTTATGTGTTAATGATAATGGGCTGCCGATTGCCGCGGACTCTGGCAATGCATTAGCGCCCGTTGCGGCTGACTTTTCATTTAGGGTCATTATGCACCGTGAAGGCTCTAAAATCCGTTTGCTTAAAGATGTAATTCAAATGCGTAAAGCCAATTCAGATGGGACAGTGGGAGACTATGTATTACTAACCGACGACTCGCTTATTGCTAACTACAGCGGTGTCACTTTACGCGATGGAGAATCGGTAGGCCGCCGAATAAGTACCATGGCATATGATTTTGGTCTAGATCAACAAGGTGTCGAAATCACAAGTATGGACATGCTAGCCGGTGGTTCATTTGATTCTCAAGTCAGTTTTGAACTGGAATTGGCTGCAGATGGAGCAACAAATCCTTTTCGTCACAAATACCATGCTCAACATGGAAAGCCTGCTTACATTGTTTCTCGAAAAATGGCATTTACCTTTGACGTTGTCGAGGAGGGTTTGGGGGCTGGATATGATTTCAAAAGTGGCACTTACTTAGAGATAGTCGACGGTCTGCATAAGTTACCCGTACTGGCTGCTGGGCGTTTCACCCTGAAGCACGCTGCACAAATCGATACATTAAATCAATAAGGTCTAAAAAATGAACATCAACATAATGCAGAACAAAGCAAAAAGTCGGTGCGTAATCTTAGCCTTGATTTTATTTTTAGGTTTAGCATTACAGCAAAATGCAAGTGCAGCTTGGCCAGTTCAGTTTGGTGGAATTGGAGATGAAGAAATAATTGATATGGCGGTTGATAAGTCCGGAAATATCATAGTTGTGGGTATGTTTGCAGGTAAAAATATTTTTCCAGTAGGACAAAGTGGTTTGCCAAAAGAGTTGGTATCAATGGGGGGTAAAGACATCTTTATCGTGTCCTACAACAGCGGTGGCGATATAAATTGGGTCAGGAATATCGGTGGAACAGGTAATGACATTGTCACTGCTGTGGTGATTGACCATGAAAACTCCATTTACCTCAGTGGTAATATTGGCACGGGTGATGCCATCTTCGGCTTAGATCGTGAAATCACAGCGAGTAGCGCTAACCGAGGGTTTAAAGCTAAGTTTTATGCCAGTGGTAATAAAGTATGGGCTAAACCTGTCAGTGATTATGGCACTCGTGACAATGATACAGATTTAGCTCTGTACACAACAGTCACCACCAATGCTCAGCAACAACAAGAATTCAATAGTGGTTTGATGGCCAGCTATACGGACTCGGTTAGGTCTTGGAAAGGCTACATCAATACGATTCAAACCAATGGTGTTAGCGACCTTAAAAAGTTTCTCGATGATAAGGGTTACCATAGACAGGAAGCCGCTAGAATTGCAGCATCTTCAGCCACAGAAGCGTATGTTTTAGGCTCAATCGGCGGTATTTATGATACGAGTGTCATTGACGATAGAGCAAAATTTTGTGGAACAATAATAGAAAGTGGTGGACCGGCCTACCCTTGGTACAGATGGCAATTTATCTCTAAGTACGAGAAAACCGCTGAAGGGTGGACCTGTAGTTGGTTAAAAAAAGTCGATGAAATTGACTATCGTGGTGACATCGTCACCGACAACTCAGGTGATGTTTATTACAGCGCTGCCGGATTGATCAAAAGGCTTAATCGTACAAATGGTGATGTGAGTATATTAGGTAAAGTATCTGATCGCTCGTTGATTTTAAAGCCGACGGATTATTCTGATTATAATATGGTTCATGTGAGCACCGACCGCGGTGGTTTAGCAGTAGATGATGAACAAAATGTGTATATATCCGGTGTCTATGTTGGCGCACCAATATTTGCTGGATTAGCAGAGGCTGCACAGTTGAGAACGGTCAATACACCGACACTTTTTGTCGCTAAGCTTTCTGCTAATGAGCGCAGCGCTGCGGGTGTCGAATGGAAATGGGCAACATCCACGAGTGTTGGCGATGGCGATATTGCTAATATTGCGCAAAAGAACGCTCGCATTGACCTCAGTAGTAGTGGCAATACTGTATTTGTCGCAGGCTCAACATCAGGTTATGAGCGTTTTAACGACAGCGTTATTCGAGCAACACTGGCAGAAGTGGGGGGAGCCCTAAGTTTTGACGGCATAGATAACAGCCTTAAGTTTGATGTCCCGCACAATATCGCAAATAAACAGTTAGTCGATTATCAATTATCTTTTAAAGTAAAAATACCTGAGGATGCTAAATTTCCATTGACCTTGTTAAATAGTCCACTAGGGGATGGAAATGCTTATCAACTGTTGATGCCTGACGCGAGCACCTTAGAAGTGCATGAGACGGTAACGAATAATTTTGTTTCCGGCACCACAACGGTTATTACCTTGAGTTTCAGCCTTGGTCTCGCCCTTAATAATGACGTTTGGCATAAATTAAATCTTACTCGCACGCGGCCTAAAACCTACGACACCATGTTTGCGCCCCCGGCTAATTTTTCCTTATCTGTCAATGGCACTGCGTTAAGCAGTCAATCCGTTAATCTAGTGGAAAAATCTTTACTGTTTCCTGTGACTCACGAATTTGGTGGGGGCTTCTCTGATGCGAACAATTTCAAAGGGCTAATAGATGACCTCAAAATTAAACTCACCTCTTACACAAAAGGAGTCAACGAGCGAGATGGCACTAAGTGCTACTTTTATGGCTCTTTTTGTGACTCTACCCCCACTTTTTTTAATCCGACTGTCACCGAAAGCCAATGGACATTTAATCCCTCAACCACAGTTGATGAGATAATACAGGACACCTTGGCCAGTAATAACATTCAGTTGGCTGATTTTGATGCCGCTCAACGACCTTTACTTGTGTCGATCCCAGATGACAATTTTGCCTTACGTTTTGATGGTGTCGATAATGTGCTTTCAATTCCCATTCCTCATGCGACGAATACTCAAATACCCACCTACGAAATAAGCGTTAAATTCTGGCTGACGTCTGATGCGGTATATCCCCAAGTACTGATGAGTGATTCGGATAGATTCCATGTCATTATGAAATCGCCAACCGTTTTAAGCAGAATAGAAAATAGTCAAGCGCCAGTAGAGCTGCAATTGGCTAAACCCCTTGAAAAGGGCAAGTGGCACACCTTAAAACTCGCCCGCTTGGTTGAAGTCCATAGTGTTAATGACTATAGCCTGCGGCTTCCAGTATGGCTCGATGGCATTCAAATATTTGAACAAGACCAAGCTGAATCCCATTTATATCATGGTCAACAGAATGAAATAAACGCATTTTTAAGGCAAGCATTGTCATTTGGTCAAACTACGTCGACCTTTACATTTGCGGGGTATACACAACTGAATCCCTTCAAAGGTTTTGTTGATGATATTAGTATCATTGCGCAAATTTATGCATTGGAACCCTTAGAACTGGTTGATCCTAATGTTTCCCCTGGTGTTATTAAAAATAATAAAACCGTTATTGAGGGTGGCTGGGAGTTTAATACACCGTTAACCGATACGGTCATTCCTAATATAGCCCCTTCTGGTTCACTGATGGATATCGTTCTGACTGGCATGACATCCGCACAATTGCCAAGCCAGTTGCTAAATCTTACTGCAGAGCCTCGCGATGGCTATATTTCTTTATTGGATGCGGTTTCGGGCGCGTGGTTAATTCCACAAAGTTGGGAGATTGGCCAAGCCATCGCCTTACCTGTGGGGGCATCAGATCTGCGACCCGATATTAAAATTGATGGTCAACTAGCAACAGACTCTTCAAGCTATTTGTATTGGAGTCCTTCAGAAGGCAAGTTGTATGCAATAGGTGAAGCGCCGGGTATTGTTACCATTGAATGGAAAACGAGTTCAGATACGCAGGATGAAACGCGGGTTACTACTATTGGCTCTCCTGTACAAACGAGTGAACTGGTGCAGACGCATATCGCTGGCACTTCAGTCGCCCTTGAGCCAGCGCATGCTATTGATAATACCGATAAAAGATTGGTTTTTAGTCGGGTCGTGTATCCCGCTAACTCAAACAATCTGGTTACTTCTGACAGCCAAGGTAAGATGTTTAATCGAAGTGTTGTCACGGCGAGTCAATCACCTTATGTGGTCTTGCAATTCACAGTGACACCTGAAAATGAAGTCTCTAATCCACAGCTTCAAGGGTCAGTGTTTCAAGTGGTGTATACCAAAAATTGGCTAGAGTTAGCAGAGCAAAAAAGTTGCCTAATAGGCCAAGCCATCACTGATGATAGGCATGATAAACTAAGCGGCCGCAATGGCCATGTGGTCAATAGTTTATCTCGCTATGACAATACGATATACAACGCAGGAACAGGGCCTATTTTCGCGGTTAATCAACGGGCAACAGATGCAGTTGAAGATTATCTAGGCGTCGTGTGGTTTACTGCCAATTCGTTGGGACAATTTTGGGCTGATACCCCCGTAAAGTATAATTGTACTTGGCCACAAAATCCGGATAAAAATATTGTCATTGCTAATCAGCAAGGATACGAGTTGCCTAGCAACATGTCGAATCCCAGTATATATCGACAGGCAAATCCCAATATTGCGGGTTACAACCCAAATGAAGAGCATGCTTTAATACAAGACAATACCGTGTTTGCCTTGCGTAATGATCTGAATAGTTTGATCAAAAACAGAAGTCCTGCACTGGCCTCTGAACCTTATGTATTAGTGAAATATCAAGATTCCTATAATTCGAAAAAATGGGCGTTTGAAGTATTGGCGATTGAAGCCAGCACGATTGATGAACCGTTTGGGCCAAAAGAAGGTAATCAACGCTATCGTCAAGTGGCGGGTTCTTTGTTGCAATTACCGCAGCCACTGACGCGCATGGGGGTATGTGAACAAAATCAAATTACGTTTGATCCTAGCACTGCCGCTTGGGAAGATTACAAAGGCTTTACGTGGGCAAGAGCGCAGGGCAACGTTACTTTGCAATATTATTATCCCCTGCAAGAAGATTTTGATTTCGATCTCAATACCGACGGTATACCAGATGCGCCCGCGGGATCGTGTATTCCTTGGTTAGATAGAGTGGCGGACAAACCAGAAAGTACACCGATAGGTTCACCGATCAACATTAATTACAGTTTTGTTTGGCCTGAATCCGTGCCTTTGTTGAAACCCGGTGAAACCGTATTTTCTTCAAAAGAAGTGCCTTGTTCGAATGGTTCAAATGCATTCAAAGCTTGTTATTTGCCAACAATTAATGGTCAGGCTGCGGCGCAGATTATATTTGATCAGACGATTCAAGCAGGGCTCAGTGAACCCATAGATGCCTTGGCCAAGTTAATCGATCCGATCAGCGCTCGTAGTGTACATCTCGCCGAGTTAAATGGAGCTATTGCGACATTTTCGCAGCAAGGTAAAAAATACTTTTCTAATCTTCCCTTTGTATTGCGTTCACGTTTGAGTTACGACGAAATAAATAAAACCTTGAGTTTCAAAGGTACTTTTGATGACAGTCAAATTGGTGATCCTCACTTATTGCCAAACATTATGACAGCCAGAGAGCAACAACGGATCCTAGATTTAGATGGTGCAAATGACGCGTTTAAAAATGCAGTTGTCGCGCTATATAGCCTCACTCGTAACCCCAATAGTCTAGATCTTGATTTATATGCTGAACCAGATGATCTGCCGGATAGCGACTATTTAATTGGTTTACAGCCCAAATACTTAGGACTAGGCATTGATGAAGACGGCGATGGCAAAGCGGATAATTTTGAAGATAAAAATAATAATAAAAAAGATGACCGCTTAGATAACGGCAGTTTTAGTTTACCTGCAGGACAGTTTTTAGCGAGTGCATTAGATTTCACGGTAGCAGAAACACAAGCACTGCTTGGCACGCCCATGGCCCTCAGTGCTGGACGGCCTTCCGGAGAGGGCTATTTGACCGTCGCCTTCAATAACCATCCTAGCTTAAGTAGTTTGCCCGTGAGCTTGCAAGTTATTAAATTGGATTCAAGTCAGGGGGTGTATCAGGGGAGTATTTGGATTGTTCCTTCTGATAATGTGTTTGAAGAGTCATTAACTCTGCGCCACACTGGTGATTTTGCTGGCGACCCTGATAACATTAATTTTCAATGGTACTATCAGCCTGATACTAACGGTCAACCTGCCGCGCCAGACGATACGCCGACGTCGCCTTGGTTAATTCATCAAGATTCGGGGCCAGGTGCCTTAGATGTGACTATTGAAGGTCCGGGTCTTTTAACACTCAGTGATAATTGGTTTATTACCCGCTACGGTGGTAAAGGACAATATAGCGGATTAGCAGTAGGTGACAATGATAACACCCCCAGCCCTTGGGCCGGCGATCCGTCACAACCTGCAAATGCACCCAAGGCGATGTTAGCCACCGGGTGGATAAAACGGGTCATTGCAGGCCTAAATCCCTTTGACCAACGTGTGCAAAATTTCCATACCGATACCATCAGTACGTTGACCAGCATGATTGCGCAGGCAGGAGAGCCCTTTACTGGACCCATCCCCTTTAACCCCGATCCTGATGTAATCAATGGGGTTGGTATTATAGAAGCATATCAAACGGTATTAGATCGTGGCCAAGACTTAAGCATTCGCGCAGGTTTTAATGACATTGCAGCAAATACTCAGCTATTGAATGCGGCATCTCGCATTGCGGATTTGTATATGTTGTTAGGTAACGAAGCCTATGCTGATGCGCAAGATCCTACTATTGGCTTTGATACAAAAAGTGCCATAGGCACTTTAGCGTCTTCGATATTCACTTTCCAAAACCAATTGGTATCACCCTTAGAAGAAGAATTGGTATTGCTCAGAGGTCGTGATGACAGTCGTGCAGGGGTTGCCGGACATCCGGTAAACAATCGTCTGTTTTGGAACTTCACTCAAGGTAATGGTGAAGTAGCTTATGCGCAAAGCTATCGCATTACCGATCAAAATGCCGATGGTTTTATCAATGAAACCGATGCGCGTATCCTTTATCCGCAAGGACATGGCGATGCGTGGGGGCATTATTTAACGTCGGTAAAGACCCGTTATAGTTTACTGCAAGAGCCCAACTATACGTGGGTGCCTCGCGCTGAATCAGTCTTAGTGGCAGGTGTGCCGATTGAAGTAGATTATCTTGATGAGCGAAAGTTTGCCGCAGCAGCGGCTGCTAAAGCCCGTGCCGGTGCTGAGATTGTTAACTTAACTTATCGCGAAAAATATGTTGAAGCACCAGCAGGTCAATGGCAGGGCTACAAAGATACTGACCGTGATAGAGCATGGGGACTTGACGGTTGGGGGAGACGTTCTGGCCAAGGCGCTTATTTTGATTGGCTCACTGCCAATGCTATTTTACCGGCTACCGATCCTAATCCCGAGCACACCGGAATCGAAAAAATTGACCGTACAACCGTAATTGAATTGGACCAAATTGTTGCAGGTTTTAATGATATTCAAGCGCAGTTGGACAAAGCTGATGCAGGGCTTAACCCTCTTGGCTTGGCCAAAGGTGTCGTGCCTTTTGATATTGACCCGAGCTTTTTACAAGTGAGTTCCGCAGTGCAAGGTCAGAACCATTTTGATCAAATTGCTAGCCGAGCACAAAAAGCCTTGGATAATGCGATTCGAGTATTTGACCACGCCAGCCAACAAACACAATCACTGCGAAAGGTGCAGGACGATGTTGATCAACTTTCTGGTTTGGTCAAAGGTCAAGAGCGAGATTTCAAGCATCAGCTGATAGAGATATTTGGTTACCCTTATGCTGGGGATATCGGGGGAGGCAAAACCTATCCTTCCGACTATGATGGTCCAGATTATTACCACTATATGTATGTCAATAGTGATTTGACCGGAGATTTACCTCAACCTGATGGCTCATTTACCGGTTTTTATTCTGCGATGCAGTTTGGTAGTGAAAGTGGGTTTATTTTTGATTCTGATTCATTGAGTAAAGCCTATAAAAATGTCAACGCGAGCGAAGTACTGGAAGTTGACTTTCCTAATGCACAAGGAGCTGATTGGCAGTATGTGGCGCCCAGTGCTTGGGGCAAAAGACGTGCACCTGGACGTTTGCAAGTCGCCGTTTCAGATCTGTTGCAATCTCAAGCTCAATTGCAGCGGTCGTTAACTCAACACGAGAATTTGCTAATAACTATAGAAGCCGCTGCCGATTTAGTTAAAGCAGAATTCAATACAACCGAAGAAACCATCACTGTTCTGCAAAATAAGAAAAATGCATCAGATGATTTAAAAAGTGCAATTGGACTTGCAAGGGCAGGACAACTTAGTGGAAGAACGCTGGCAAAAGTAGGTGAAGAAATTGGTGAATCAGTCAAAGAGTGTTTCCCTAAATCTGTTGGGTTTTCTGTTGACGCCACGTCATCTCTGCGATGTACAGCATTGGCTGGATTGGGTGTTGCTGCAAACGTTATCGGTTTTGCTGTTGCCGACAGTTCAGAGATTGCAGAGTTGAAATTAGAGTTGAGCAAAGAATCAGCTGAACTGCAAGCAGATATCAACCTAGTAGCCAAAACAACTAACGTTGCGTTATTACAACGCATTAAAGAGCTAGAGCAACTTTGGCGTGAAGAGGCAGTATTGCGCATTGAGTTATTCACTCAAAGTGAAGTTGTTAATCAAAATCAGGGTAACTATTTTACTATTCTGGCGGAGGGACAACGTTTGCTCGAAGAGCGCCGTGCATTTCGGATTGCAGCTGCAGCCGATACCCAGCGTAGTCGTTACACCGATTTAACTTTCCGAATTTTCCGTAATGACGCATTAGCCAAATATCGGGCGCAGTTTGACTTAGCCGCGCGCTATGTTTATTTGGCTGCCGCGGCTTATGACTATGAAACGAATTTATTGGGTAATGAATCAGGTGCCGGAAGGGAGTTTTTAGCTGACATTGTGCGTCAACGTAGCTTAGGTCAAGTGATTGATGGTAAACCTATTGCCGGAACTCCGGGGTTGGCTGATGTATTAGCGCGTTTAACACAAAATTTTGATGTCTATCGTGGTCAACTCGGATTTAACAATCCGCAAGTTGAAGAAAATCGCTTTTCATTGCGTAAAGAGCTGTTCCGCCAAGCGGGCAACGATGAAGCGTGGCGCAAGACATTGGAAGATGCGCGAGTTGAAAATTTGTGGGACGTGCCAGAATTTCGCCGATATGCGCGACCCTTCACAGTTGAAAGTGCCGGGGCGCAACCGGGCTTAGTGATTCGATTCTCCACTACCGTGACCTTTGGACTTAACTTCTTTGGGCATGAACTGGGCGGCGGTGATAGTGCTTATGACCCCACTAACTTTGCCACTAAAGTACGCGCAGTTGGCACTTGGTTTAAAGGTTATGATGGGGCGGCGTTGTCCAATACACCCCGAGTTTACTTAGTGCCAGTGGGTATGGATGTATTGCGTTCACCCTCTGGTGATGATTTTAAAACGCGCGAATGGCGAGTCGTCGACCAAAAACTTCCTGCACCATTCCCAATTGGCGCCTCAGATTTAACCAATCCTGATTGGATCCCAATTAATGACTCGTTAAGTGATACCTATGGTGATATTCGCAGAATGTCGAGTTTCCGCGCTTATCATGACAGTGGGGCCTATTTACCCAGTCAATCAATTAGTGATTCACGTTTGGTTGGCCGCTCAGTATGGAATACCGAGTGGATGTTAATTATACCCGGTGGAACCTTACGATATGACCCTGATGAAGGATTAGATCGCTTTATTCATGGCCAATTAAATCTTGATGGTGCCACCCGCAATGGTCAGGGTATTACCGATATTCTGTTGCACTTCCAAACCTACGGTTTTTCCGGTAATTGAGGCGATGAAAATGAAACGCAATAACATGTTAAAACTTTCTCAGTTTCTATTTGTTTGGCTTATGCTGCAAATCAATATGGTTGAGGCTTCCATCCCAGAGCCAGATAATGTGCTTTATGGAACAATAACGCTAGATACTGAATTACTGACCTCAATCGATTCTAACCAAGGTGTCGTGCTCAAGTATAAAAGTGCTGAGGTAGCTCGTTATATGCTTGGCGATGACCCGAGTGCAGGAGATCGCTATTTACTCAAAGTCAGTATCGATGCCCTAAACGAAACGACATTTACACAGGGTGATATTTTAGAGGTATTTTTTGTCCTTGATGAACAGATGTTCGCTGTGGCTGAATTTGTTATAGCAAGTCGAGGCACAACCAAAGAGTTAAATTTAGTATTGTCGATTGACGCGTTAAGCACTGAAACAACGCCGTCTGAAACAGATACAGACGGTGACGGTATCCCCGACAGAATTGAAATGGCTAATGGACTTAACCCTTTTGACTCTGCGGATGCGTCACTTGACTACGATGACGACGGCTTCAGCAATTTAACCGAATACCTTGCGGGCACGGATATTCAACTAGACCAACAAGCCCCCTTAATTACCGCGTCAGCAATGACCACAATACAAGCCAGTGGTTTGTTTACCCAACTTAGCCAAGTTGGCGCGATGGCCTATGACCAAAAAGACGGATTACTGATCCCAACGTCAGATAGCAATGGTTTTTATGCACCGGGTAGCTATGAGGTCCTATGGACAGCGACAGATGCAGCTGGCAATCAAGCCACTGACATTCAAATACTTAAAGTTAATCCCTTAGTCAATTTCTATCCCGATCAATTGGTAGCTGAAGGAAGTGATGTTAGCGTTACCCTTGAATTAAATGGTTTTGCTGCGAGCTATCCAGTGATAGTGCCTTTTACCGTGAGCGGACAAGCACAGGGTAACAACATCGATCATACTTTGGTCGACGGCGAAGTTGTTATTTCAGCGGGATTGATAGGTAGTATTGAATTTTCTGTGGTTGATGATGGAGTAAGCGGTGAAGATCTTGAATCGGTTATCATTACCATGGGTACGCCAATCAATGCCGTTGCAGGTCAACAGCACGTTTTTGTTGCCCAGATAACTGAAAAAAATCTTGCACCACAGCTTCACATTGTTAGCGAGCAAGGTGCAGGACCAACAACGATCATAGTAAAAAATCAAGGAGATATAACACTCACTGCTGTGGTCAACGAGCCAAATCTTGCTGATACCCATAGTTTTGATTGGTCTCTTAGTGACAATACATTGGTGGATACTGATGGTGATAATACGAATGCAACGATGGCAATCGATTCAGATACTCTAGTGGCTGGCGTGTATCAGGTTGTATTAAAGGTTAGTGATTCGGCAGGGAATATAGTTTATCGCAGTAGCTTGTTAAAAGTATTGCAACAAGCACCAGTATTATCTGATGTTGACAGCGATGGTGATGGTGTAAGCGATGACATTGATGGTTACCTCGATGCAGATGGAGACGGTATCGCGCAATATCTGGACGCCATAGATAAGCCTTATGTCTTACCCGGTAAACGCACTATCAGCAATCAATTCTTGATCGAGACTTACCCCGGTTTACACTTATCCTTGGGGAAGGTCGCTCGTCAGTTAAATGCTGGGAGTGGGTTTGTTAACATCGCCGATGTTAAGTCAATGTATTCAGGTCTAGAGCAACCTTACGATACGTTTAGCAGCGGTTTGGTAGACGTTCGAGTAAGCCAACTAACGACAACGGGTTCAATTAGCATTGTTATTCCTCAGTTTTTGCCCATTCCAGAGCAATCACTTTATAGTCAGCTAAATCTGACAGAATTAAGCTGGTCGCCTTTTTTTATCGACAGCCAAAATAAACTATATTCCGCGCCAGGGGCAGAGGGTTATTGTCCTGCACCTGATGACAGCTCATACGAAATTGGTTTAGTTGCGGGCAGTTGGTGTGTGATGTTACGCGTGGTTGATGGAGGATTAAACGACTCTGATGGTGAAGTGAATCAGCAGTTCGCTCATATTGGTGGGGTGCAAAAGCTTGTTGCTCCTCCGCCAGTAGCCGACAATGATGAAGATGGCATCCCTGATGAGCTGGATCTGGACGACGACGGTGATGGTTATTCAGACCTAGATGAAGTCGCCGCCGGAACAGATCCGCTCAGTCCGACAAGCCTGCCACTGGACACGGATGGTGATTTGATTTCAAACGTGACTGATAGTGACGATGACAATGATGGTGTATTAGATAGTGATGATGCCTACCCATTAGACCCAAGTCGTTCAAGTGATGTGACTTATGTTGCTAAAAATGATGTTGATGGTGATGGTAAGTCTGATTTATTGTGGCGTAGCCTTGCTAAAGGATGGAACTTTTTGTGGGCCATGGATGGAGAGCACACTAAAGAGGCGCGTCCTATCAATGTAGTACAAGATGATGGTTGGTTGATGGCCGGACAGGGCGATTACGATGCCGATGGCAAATCGGATATTTTTTGGCGCAATATTCGGACTGGTCAAAACTATATCTACCTAATGGAAGGCTTTAATATTAAAGCTCGTAAAGTCCTCAACTATGTTAGCGCACCTCAGTGGGAGTTACGAGGCAGTGGTGATTTTAATGGTGATGGTAAAGGGGATGTCTTGTGGCGTCGTGTCGATAGAGGTGATACTTGGTTCTACATGATGAATGGTCTCAGTATTGATAGCAGTCAGCCATCGTTATGGGTCATAGACTTGAACTACAAGGTAGTCGCCATTGGGGATATTGACGGTGATGGCACGGATGACGTAATTTGGCGCAATCAATTAACGGGTATCAACTATATTTGGGTAATGGTAAAGGGGCAAATTACACAACGATATGAACTGAATTCGATTAACTCGGATTGGACAATTGCGGGAGCAGGAGATCTAGATGGTGATGGCACTGACGACATAATTCTAAGAAACCAAGTCGATGGCCGTAACTGGGTGTATTTGATGGAGAAGGGTCAAATCAAGACTAGTGCGCTAATCAACACAGTGGCAGACACCAATTGGCAAATAGCTAACATGGGTGATTATGACGGTGATGGCAAGGTGGACCTGTTATGGCGCAATGAGTCAGCAGGTCGTAATATCATACACCTAATGGATGGCCTTTTCATCAAAGCTAAAGGGGTGTTAACTCCAGTTAATGACACTTGGCAAGTGGCACATTAATTACTTAGCTAATCCTCTTTATAAAATAAGCAAAATCCCGGCATTTGGCGGGATTTTTTATGCTGACTATTTGCACATATTTTGATTAATCTCCAGCTTGAATTTACTTCAATAAAATCGATTTTAATCGGTGTCCTTTTCGCAGTCAGAGCGTCTATAGTAGTGCTGAACTATATCCCAAGCTGGCTGAGTAATGGGTTGGTTTTGACTAAAATCGGCAAACAGACCAAAAGGTGTCCTAGGACCATCTCTGCTTGGATCAGCCAGATAACGATCATTGCCAACTACCCACAAAAAGCCAGGCACTGAGTCCTGTGAGCTTATATTTTTGGCGCACAGTGTGCTTAAAAAGTAACGTTCATAATACTCTTTTTGTTGTTGGTACGATTGAGTCACAGGGCTTTGCTCAGTTTCAAGTTTAAAACCAAACTCATCTATCCACAGAGGTTTGTTTATGCCTGATTCGCGGTATATTTGCAGCGCATCGCTTATGACTTGGTGATAATAAGAGTCAGTAGTCTGGTTAACAAGCTCTGGTAAATGCACATAAAGATTGAGTGTCACCACCGAGAGTGTTGGTAGGTTTTGTTTTACCCATTGTAAATAGGTTTGAATATCTTCAGCACTGCGGTAGGTCACAGTATCAAATGAATAGTTTAGTTTTTTCAAATCAGGGTGGGGATGGTTGTCGAAATAATGGAAGACACGTTTTATCCACCTAGCATGATTAACAACTCGGCTTGGCTGAACATCGCCGCCCAGCATAACCATGTTTATATTAGTTTTATTAATTTGGCTTAAAATGCTTTCAAAAAACACAATATCATTATCTGCATCAGCAAAGTCTTTTGACCCGCCCAGTACAATTTCAATATTAAAATTAAATTCGGGGCGGGTAAGGAAAGCCAAAAAATGATTAATCGCCTCTACATGCGGTTTGGCTAGTTGCGGATAAACCTCTTGCATATCAAAATTGCAGCGATTTTGGTAAATCTCATAAAAACCTTTCCCAATCAGTAAGCGAACCCAATTGACCCCTGATCCTTTAAGTTCTTGTAAGGTATTAATTAAGCGCTGCTCAATGTCAACTGTGGTGCCTTTGCAAGCTTTTTCACCGTGATAAAGTTTTTCAATGAGCTGAGGTAGGTCTTCCTGATCACGGCCATTCAAATAGAATAAACTCACTCCTTTAACAGGCTCTCGCATAAAATCAGGAGAGGAACTGATAGCCGCGTTTTTTGCAGAGGCAATTTTAACTTTATCGAATGTCTCGAAGGCCTTTACATCTGTCTGTAGAAGCAAACTAAATGTCAGCAAAATGAGGTAAAGCCTGGGCATATTATTTTCCTAATGTGTTAGAAGTAAAGCCTTAATTAATGTCAATTTTTAAGCTACATGCTTTAAATAGTGAACGAGACCTGCAGGTAAAAAGCAACTCAAATTGGCAATCGCCCCTAGTTTCCCAAGCTGGTTATTTCAGTAATAAAGACTTAATTTTACCGACATTATCATCAATTGAGAATGAGGGTGAGCTTATTAAAAACTGAACACAAAGCATGTCTGAATGATGTGATTGACCGAAAAGTACAAACACTTGTGGGTATAGTGCAAACATTAATCGGGTAAAACAGGTAACGTACTTTACATATACATGTGGGGTGCATCTGGAGGTTCTTATAATCCGACCCAACCCTTTCAATGTTTAAAATTTATTTTTAAGGTTTAAGAAGAAAATTACTACTAAACAGATTGGAGCAGCAAACATCATGGTTGACATGCATTTGGGCAATAACAGGCAGGTTACTAATTTATCATCAGGTAAGTTTAGACGTTTTGTTGGGCTGATGTTTGCCAGCGCAGTAATGACCTTTAGTGTTGGACTTTGTGCACAGGAAACGACTGCGCCTCGACCTGACGAAGTCACGGTTTTTGGTAGTGAAGACCGCTCTGCAACGTTAAATAGTTTCTCTAATAATATCCTCGAACATGTTCAAACCAGTATTGGTGAAGTATCCTTTAACGGTAAATCTCAAGTGACCCGTTCCGTTAGCCTTGTTGCCACTGGCGAGTTGGTGATAGAGGAAAATCATCCTAACGGTATATATGAAAAGTACCATGGTTTCAGTGATGTCGCCTCCATGGAAATCATGGCTGAGACCCTTACTATTCGCAGTCCATTTCGTTTAAAAGGCACGAAAATAAGCATCTATGCAAGAGAGTTGGCCCTTACAGGTGAAGGCAAAATAATTACCACGCCCGATGATGCGCCTCAAACTGTTAATGTTAATGACGAAAGCGCTTTCGATTTTGTCGAAAAGGATCTTATAAGCAGAAATGGTTACCCAGCTGGCTCTGTTGCAACGCATAGTAAAATTACTTCATCGGATAATTCTGAAACTAAGTTTGAACTTTTCGGCTCTAAAGGCCAGCCTGCATCGAAAGGGGCTCATGGAACAGACGGAAGTTCCGTTCAAGGCTTTACACAAGTTAATGGCAATAACTTTGGATGTTTCGACAACAGGATCGGAGGCTCCTACGCTTTGCCTGGAATAACGTCATGCAATTATAACAAAGAAGACAGCGCTCAAGTGCAGGAACAAATAGACCTATGGCGTACAGCAGGGAGTTGGCGTGTTACTGGCATTTATGCCAGACCGGGTACAGATTTACCGTATACATATATTATAGGTTCAGGCACCAAACCAGGTAATGGAACTGATGCTGTTATGCCAGGTATTCCAGGCAATGGCGGTAATGGTGGGAATTATAACAGATATGGTCCAAGTCGAGGATTCCCGAGCGTTGCACTACCAAACACTCGGCCAGGTTTTGCGGGTGCAGCCGGCTTTCCTGTCTTTGATGCGGAAAGAGCAGATAACAGTGTTGTTGCAGGTGGCCGTGCTGGGTTTCCTCAAAACTCCATCCGACTTGTCACGTATGATGATACTTTTAAAGAATTGGATGATCCAAACGATGCCAGACATACTAGCTCGCCAGGTTTAGCCGGTGGGCTTGTCAAATTTGGCGAAAGGGGCAGTGCTGGTTCACAGAGAAGTGTTGTTAGTCGTTATTCTTGGCTTCATCCACAACTCGTTCGACATATTCTTAATGGGATCAAAGACGACTACCTGCAGAATCGGCTGAGTGTTGCTGAAGCAACGCTAATTGAATATTCCAGTGAAATAGAAGCTTATCTTGTCAGTGGCGAAACCACGACGCCTAATGTTGCCTCTGCCTACAGATTCGAATTGGAGCAAATGTACAACGAGATGCAAGTACTTCGCACTCAAATTGCTAACGGTCAAGACTATTTCGGTAATCCAAATGGTTATGTGCCTATGCTTAGTTTTGAAGTATCTTTAGCGGCATATGAGAAGGAAATTGATCGTAGTTTAGATATGATATTTTTGGCGAAATGGATTTCATCAGTAAAGGACAATGCCACAAAACAGAAAGAGGGTTTGCAAACTGCTCGTGAAAGTTTGAGTGCTGAAATTGACAGTGCTAAAAACGAATATGATGACGCGTTAGAAGCCCTAGATAATTTCACCATTGAGTCAAACGAGATGACTTTGCGTGTACAGAATCTTCAGAATCGATTAGAGGCTAAAGACAACAGATTAAGAGCTCAAGCCGCTCAAAACGTGCAACCCTCAGACTGGGAAGTGGGTCTTCGAGTATCGCTAAAAGTGGCTGGAAGCATAGCTGAGATGGTGCCGGTATACCAACCAGCACTTGGCGCGGCAGGCGGAGCACTTATTGTTAGCGCCGATTTTGATCCTGATGAGCCATGGGATACCGTTAAAGGATTAGCTGGGGTCGGTGAAAGTTATGCCGCGTCGGGTATTAAGCAAGCTGCCGCTGCGCAAAAAGCCGAAAAAGATGGCGTAGCGACCGGTACTAATGCAGATAGAATCAAGAGTTTGGAACAGTTAAGTGCAGGCTCACAGTCGATCTCAAAAGCGATAACGGGCATCAGTGCAACGCTAGAGAGATCTAAAGCCCCTCAGTCAGAAATTGATAGAGAACTTGCAAAGTTGCGTCAGGGTGACGAGGAATTTAAAGCCCTCGCCGACGAAATTAGTCAATTGGTTAATGATAGACGGATATTCGCTGATAACATGGCAGCAGTGATAACAAATATTGCTCGGTTGTCAGATTTAATCACGCGCAACATCCTCGCTATTGACGCATTGGATATTCAATCGGTTGAACAAACTAACCTGATTAGCCCAAGTGTTAACTCATACTTGAAAGATTTAGAACGTCGCGCGTTTGAGCGTCTACTTAAGTTTCATTACTTCATGGCGAAAGCATACGAATACAGAACACTGAATGAATATACAGAAACATTAAATCTTCAGCCTCTGTTCGAGAGTATTCTAAATATCGCTGAAGCAAGCACCAATGGAAGACTGGATGCAGGCCAACGTGCGCTGCTAAAGTCAGCATATCAAGGTTCGATTGCGAATATCGCAACAGAAATTCTCAGCAACATCAACTCCGGTGAAAAAATCGTAGCAAACTCGGTTAGCTTATCATTGAGTCAAGATCAGCTAGATACCTTGAACACAGGTAATATAGTGAATTTAAATTTGTTTGAGGTAGAGAATGATTTATTTCCAGCCGATCGAGACGATATAAGAATACGTGAAATTAGACTCGTAAATAATGAATTGACCGCCGATTTTGCAAATGGTGCAGTAGCAACTGGTACTGATAATATTACTATTAATATTGACCATTCTGGAATTTCAGATCTTAATAAAGATGGCAAGGTATACCAGTTCCGGCATTACAATAATGAAACACGTACTCCTATCAACTGGAAACTTTATTACGATAAAGCGAATCCATCAGAAAATAAAGCTACACAGCCGCCTGCAAGCACTGAATCACTAATCCGAGCATTACTTCCTACTATTGATACCAGTCAGCAACTGGCATTTTCAAGGCCTTCTGCTTGGGCAGATTTGATTCTAAGTAGAGAAGGTGTAGTTGGTAGTGTCAGTTTTAAATTAGGCGATGAGCAACCTCCACTATTATTAAAAGAAGTGAGATTATCTGTTACTTATGACTACATCGACCGCTCCTCAAGTACCAAAGAAGTCTATATCTCGGCGCGCAGTAACACCTTGGAGAAGCTACCAGCAGAGTTTACTTTAAGCGAACCAGATAGAAATGATCGACAGGATGGTAAAGGAGATATCCTGCGTATATTCAATAATAGCTCGACTAATTCAACGATAACCGCCAAACGAGACGTCGATGGTTATGCTTTTTCCAAATGGACTGAGAATGGCAGTGATTATGGCGCAGATCCGACTAATCCAGTGGCAACAATTACAAAAAATGATGATTATCGCTTGGTAGCGGTGTACGAGGTTGCTGCGCCGATAATTTATTCTGCCAATGAAGCCTCTGCTTTCGAGAGTGTAGGTTTTGAGTATCAAATATTAACAAATAGAAACCAAGCCACGTTTTACGAAGCAACAGGACTTCCATCTGGCTTAAGCCTTGATTCAGCAACGGGTCTTATATCTGGGCCAACATCGTTCTCGGGTGATCACATCGTGACCTTGCGCGCACAAGCGCAAAGTAGTGTGTTTAGTCAGTCTTTCACACTGCTAATTTCCAAGAAATCGCCTGTTAGCTCGGCAGCTGACAATGGCTTAGGAACACTTCGATCTAAAGTTGCTGAAGCCCCTGCAGGAACTACCTTACTGTTTGCTGAAATCTTAGATGGAGAGACTATTCGCCTAGATCAGGGTCCGCTGATAATCACTAAAGATATTACTATCGATGCATCCGATTTACCCGCTGGTATTATTTTATCGGGGGAAAACTTGAACAGAGTACTACAGATTTCACCCAACACCGTGGTCACGCTTAAAGGGATTACTATTACCAATGGTAAGACTCAATTTCCTGAAAACGGTGCAGGCATTCTAAATAACGGTACCCTTACAGTGATGGATTCAACCATTGATAGCAATACTTCCGGAGAAAACGGTGGCGCAATTTACAACAGTAATACCGGTACGTTAACAGTGTTGACTTCAACACTGTCAAACAACATTGCTCGTAATAATGGCGGCGCCATCGGAAATACGGGTACACTGACAATGGTTAATACGACTGTTGCGAAAAATAAAATAGAGCGCGGGTTTGGTGGCGGTGGATTATTCAATGATGGTGGCATTGTTAATATTATAAACAGTACGATTGTAGAAAATGAAGCAATTGGTGGTGGTGGTGGTGGAATTCGAAATGGTCAGTCCGGCACCAATTCAATACTTACCTTAGAGAATTCGATCATAGCGTCTAATATCGCATCGTTTGCCAACGACATTCGTAGTACTTCTCCGGTCAATACCAATGGTAATAACTTAATAAGTACTGTTAGCAGCGACTCTGGACTTGTATCAGACGGTATTTTGATAGGCCCCATCGACAGCCGGACAGATATTGACCCACAGCTTGAAGTATTAGGATATTACGGTGGCAGAACCCAAACGATGCCGCCGAAGTTAACTAGTTTAGCCTTAGCAAATGGAATTAGGTTAGACACTACGCCGCTTGTGGATCAACGTGGTATTCCGCGTCCATTGGGTTCAGTGCCTGATTTGGGGGCAGTAGAATTTACCGTCTCAAGCCCTGAACTTGTTTTAGACGGTCAGGTCTCTGCGCTAAACGGGTTTGACTTTGACTATCAAATCAGACTGGCAAGTGAACACACGAGTTTCACGAGTTTCGGCGCGACCGGGCTGCCACCAGGCTTAATCTTTGATTCACAGAGCGGTATTATAAGCGGTATAACGACTAGTCTCGGAGATTATAATGTTGAAATTAGTGCCACGACTCAAGTTGGAGAATTGAGCGAGACCTCGACCGCAACCTTTGTCATTTCAGTTATTGACTACCCATCCGTGTCTAATATTGATGCTGATGGCCCAGGCTCGTTACTACAAAGTATTGCACAAGCTCCTGATGGAGCAAAGATTACCTTTGATAGCAGTTTAGACGGTAGCGTTTTTTCTGCGATTGCCGAAGCTACGACTAAGTTTATAATTAGTAAAAACCTGACTATTGACGCGTCTAATTTACCCTCTGGTATTTCTTTGTCAGCACTAGGTTTTGGCCGAGTTATGGAAATTTCACCCAATGTGGTAGTAACGCTTAAAAGTATTAATATTGTCGATGGTAAACCCTTAGGCACTGAACAAGGTGCAAACATCGCATATGGCGGAGGCATTCTAAATAATGGGACATTGACACTAGAGGATTCAACGGTATCTAACAATCAAGCTGCAGCTGGAGGAGGCATCAGTAATAACGGGAAATTGACACTAGTGAATTCCAAGGTATCTGAGAACCAAGGTTTTTTCCTTGCCGGTGGGATAGACAATATTGGGCAGTTGACAATAATTGGATCTACTATATATAAAAATTCTGCCACCAACGGTCGAGGTTCTCTAGGTAATGGCGGAGGAATTGTCAATTTTAACGTTATGGAGATAGTAAATAGCACTATTACAGAAAATGAAGCAAGGCTTGGCGGTGGACTATATAACGGGGGTTCTGCCAATATAGTTAATAGTACAATCGTAAAAAATAACGCTATAGACGACGGGGTAGGAATTTATAATAGATTTTCCAATTCTCGTGTGCAGGGTTCACTTACGATAGAGAACTCGATCATCGCAGATAACCCAAAAATTGTACCTTTTACCTCCAACCAACCAGCTAGCGACATCTATAATTATCCTGACGGAAATAGTACGCTAACGGCCATCGGAAATAATCTAATCGGTACGGCCACCCATACTGGACTTGAACCTGACGGAGTCTTAATAGGCACAGATGTTGAGCGTATTAACCCTCGGCTTGCAGAGCTCGCAAATTATGGCGGTACAACCGACGTTATGCGCCCATTAGCAGGTAGCCCTGCATTTAATGCAGGTGAGCTATTAGACAGCACTCCTGACACTGACCAAGAGGCTAATCCGCGCGTATCAGGAGGTTCACTAGATATTGGTGCAGTAGAGTTACAAATTCCAGACATTGTTGATGTTGCCTCGTTACAGCTTGGAAATTATCGTGGGGCGGTAGTATCGCCGCAAGAAGATAGCGTGTTAGTTATAGGGCGAACCTTTGATGTTGTATGGGATTCAGCAAGCATTGCTGGCGCAGCGGTCGATATGTATGTTTTGCACGACGACGCTTCAAATATCGACACAGTAAGCGGTGTTAATCTGGAGGTACTGCAAAGTAGAAACTGGTTTAAATTTGCCACCTTACAAACTAACTCAGGAGATATCGGCTTTGCCACAGATATTCTGAACGGACTTGGCAATGCATATAAAATGTTATTGGTTTCTGATTCGGGCAACTGGATGGTTAGCCAAGGTACGTTCGAGATTATTGATGCAACAGCAGATGCCGATGGTGATGGTATCCCCGACGCGCTAGACGCTTTTCCAAATAGCCCTATTGGGAACTTCCTTGACACTGACGGTGATGGTGCGCCTGATGATTGCAGTGGTGCTTGTTCAAGCTTCTTAGGCATGTCGGCTGATGAAGACGATGATGGTGACGGCATATTAGATCTTGACGATGCTTTCCCACTCCTTGCTATTGGGACCTTGTTAGATACCGACAATGACGGCGCACCGAATAAATGTGATGCCGCTTGCATAACCCTGGGCATGACCGCTGATGATGACGATGATGGTGACGGCGTTTTAGATGTTAACGATGCTTTCCCTCTCTATTTTATTGAGAACTCGTTAGATACCGACAACGACGGCGCACCGGACGAGTGTGATGAACTTTGCCTCGCCTTGTCAGGTATGACTGCTGATGATGACGATGATAACGACGGTATTGCCGATGTAGATGATGCGTTCTCACTGATAGCCATTGGTGATTATACTGATACCGACAACGACGGTGCACCGGATGAGTGTGATCCAGCTTGTATATCCCTTGGCATGGCAGCTGACACTGACGATGACAATGACGGTGTGTTGGATGTAGATGATGCATTTCCTCTTGATCCTACAAAATCGCAAAACTCAACTCAGAGAAAAGTCAAAAACGACTTGGATGGCGATGGTAAATCTGACTTGTTATGGCGCAGCAGTGCCCTTGGTTGGAACTTTTTATGGTCGATGGATGGTGTAAAAACAAAACAAGCCAAACCCATTAATGTGGTACAAGATGAAGGTTGGTTGATGGCAGGACAGGGAGATTATGACGCTGATGGTCATTCGGATATATTCTGGCGTAATACGCTCACTGGTATGAACTTTATCTACCTGATGGATGGTTTGACGATTAAAACCCGCAAGGTGCTTAACTTTGTCGATTCACCGCAGTGGGAGTTGCGTGGCAGTGGTGACTTTAATGGCGATGGTAAAGGGGATGTACTGTGGCGTGATGTTGATAGGGGGCGTACTCACGTGTACCTGATGGATGGCGTGAATATTGGAACTAATCAGCCGTTATTGCTGGTCACCGACTTGAACTACAAGATAATGGCGATAGGGGATATTAACGGTGATGGCACAGATGATGTGATTTGGCGCAATCAACTGACGGGTGTGAACTACATCTGGATAATGGCAAATGGCCAGATAGCTAGCCGTTATGTACTTAATACTATTAATGGTGATTGGACGATAGCCGGGGCAGGGGACTTGGACGGCGATGGTACTGACGACATTATACTGCGTAACCAGGTTGATGGCCGCAACTGGGTGTATTTGATGGAAGACGGTCTAATAAAGACAAGTGAGCTAATGAATACGGTCGGCGATATCAACTGGCAGATAGCCAACATGGGTGATTACGATGGCGATGGCAAGACCGATATTTTGTGGCGCAATGAGTTAGACGCGCGCAATATCGTTCACCTTATGGATGGCCTGACAATCAAAGACAGAGGGGTACTTAGACCGACTGATAGTAGTTGGTCATTGGCTAAGTAACTAGCCTACAAAAGTAAGAATGAATTTTCGTCTACAAAAAGAGATAGTCCTGTAGGCGAGAATTCAGCCTTGTAAAATGTAGATTGGAGTATGACAAATAAAATCCATTGCGGATAAAATACAGATAATTTTGGACAAAAAACAAGCATATTAGCCTATGTTGATATACCCTTCTCAGAGACTAATTAAAAGGAAGTCATTCTATGGCGCTTGCATTTCCATTGTTCAATCCATCACACCGTTCCTATCGTATTTTTTATTCTTTTGCTGCGGTGTTATTACTCGCTTTTTCTAGTTTCCCTAGCTTCGCTGAGCCTGAACTTGAATTATTTTCTACCAACTTGTACGAAACCATCTATACCCCCGATGGAAGTGGACGGTATTTAGCGCCACCAAAGTCTGGGATTAAATTTACTGCGCGTTTTTACAAAGCCGTTTATCCGCAGGGTCTGGGTTATCGTGAATTAGTCAGATTTGCTAAACCGGGTTATGACACACCAACGGGCATGGTTGTTGTTAAAGAAATTAACCCTGGTTCTGGTGCCTTGGCTAATCCGGTTGGATATCAGTATATCTGGGATGATTGGGACTCTGGGGCTCATCGCGATATTACAGTTTATCGCCCAATTCCTCCTGCAGGATACAAATGTTTGGGTGACATACCAGCGCAAGGTTATGAGAACGAGCCTCCACTAGATGCCATTGCCTGTGTTAGAGAGGACTTGGTAACAGAGGGGTACGCAGGTAAAGGAAATTTTATCTGGAACTCACGAGATGCTGGCAGAAATGCGTTTACCTTTACGGATGCTTTTTCTGCCTACCGAATTACCCCGGTAGGGGACACTGATGGGATTGAGTTGCGAGGTGCATTTCTTGCCACAAGAGGCTTTTATGATGATCGTGACTACGAAGGCGGACCATTTTCTACCGACGATGATCCTGTTACCGCAGCGGTAACGGGGCCAGTGTATGTGCTGAAAAGCAGCGCGGTTAAACAGATTGAAGTCCCTTCCTCAGCTAAAATCAGAGACATGATGGCGCAGTTTGGTCCTGAAATTCGCATGCATCCTGAAGAGGAATTTTTACCTGACGATCCTGGCGTTATTTTAAGTGATGCAAGAACACGGTTAAATTGGGGAACAACTGAGAACTATACCGATAATGAAACCGGTTATAACAATTTCAAAGTTAACTATTTAGGCTCAACATCTGTTTCCAACGATACGATTATTAATGATATGCAAGCAGCCTTGGCTAATGGCAAAGCGGCAGAAGGAAATTTTGTTAGCATACTTGATTATCCCGACGATTTAAAAGGTGGCGATACGTCTCGCGCTAAAGCGTATGTGCGGGTGCAGCCTCTCAATGGGCTGTATACAGAATTACAATATTGGATTTTTTACCCGTTTAACGGTGATGGTAAATTTCGCTTTTCTGCCGGTGATGGGATCGATTTATTCGAAGATCATGCAGGTTTAGGGCTACATTATTCTGATTGGGAAAATGTTCGTGTAAGAGTTTCCAACAAAGATGTATGGAATTTAGGTGCTAATGTGCCGGTCAACATGGTGGTATCCAGACACAGTACAGAAGAAGAAGTCGCATTTTTAGACAAGCGTGTTAGCTGGAATAGCGATAATCATCCGGTGGTGTTTTCTGCGTTAGGATCCCATGCGCACTATTTGTATCCGGGTGTGCATTACTACGACCGTAAAAAAGAGCTGAAATATCTTGTAGGAACTGTATCTCTTGATTTAATGGATTTTGCAGATGCCAAAATTGTGGGGGGTATTCGTAGCACCGGAAATATATCAACGGGCACCGCTAAGATTGGTGGTGATGAAGTCTACACCACTGAACTGGGAGACAGATTACTCACCTATAAATGGGACAAGCATAAGCTGGTGTCATCTGCTTGGCCTGAAGTGGCAACCAATGCACCTGATTGGTATTACTTTGTTGGCCAATGGGGGGGATTCATCCCTGCTACCTACGGTGAAATCGTTATTTATGGCAACACCATAGAAGAAAAATTTGCCATCGAAACAGGAAAACCGGGCCTATTAAAACGTAATGAGTATAGAGTCGACAACCCGAATAATGCCAACTTAGGGGCTGTGAAAACAGATGCTGGCATACTGACTCCCGCATTTTCACAGCATGTAACCCAATACAGTTTGAATGTTGAAAATGCGGTTAATGCGCTTAGCGTAATTCCCATTGCTGTTGATCATAAGGCCACAGTTGAGGTGCAGGTCAATGACGACGAGTTTATTGAGTTACCCTCTGGTAAATTGGTGGGTAAAAAGAGTGACCCGCTTACCTTAGGTGTGGGTACTAACTCTATCAATATCAAAGTGACAACCAATGGCGAAGAACCTGTCACTAAAACCTACAACATTATTGCGACACGAGCCAGTTACACGGTGACTAACACCAATGCCACAGGCCTTGGCTCCCTAGGATTAGGTATCGGTAATGCGGTTTCAGGAGATATATTGACCATAGGCTCTGAGCTTAACGGCCATACGCTAACCCTGCTAGGAAATGAACTTTCAATAAATAAAGACATCACCATTGATGCTTCAGCCCTGCCTGACGGCTTTACATTGTCAGGCGATAATTCTTCTCGCATTTTCTTTGTTGAGCAAGGCGCAAAACTTAAATTGATTAACCTGACTCTAACCAAGGGCAATACGACCTCCTTAGGTGGAGCAATTTTGAGCACCGGCACCTTAGAACTGATCAACAGTAAAATCACCCAAAGTAGTGCTAAAAATGGTGGTGGAATCGCAATTGGCAACGGAAATCTAACGATTAAAGGCTCTATTATCCGAGATAATATAGCCAGAGAAACGGGCGGCGGTATCTTTGTTTCAACTTCGGCTAGTAGCGATGTTGTGATCAATCAATCCACAGTAAGTGGTAATACAGCAGTTGATGCTGGAGCGATGTCATTAACCGGATCGTTTACGCAGATTGTTAACTCTACCTTTGACAGCAATACATCAACATCTGGAGGACGAGGCATAATTAGCTCGGCAACCACTGCTCTGCAGATTGATTATTCGACGCTGACCGATGGTATAACTGCTTCTGCCAGCGTTACTTTGAACAACTCGATTGTCTCTTCTATTGTCGGCAACATTAATGCAACCGGGCCGAATGTGGTGCAAAGTCATGATTCTGGCACTGTCACTGGACAAGCCTTGACAATTGAGTCGCCATTGAGACTTGCGCCTCTGGGCGATTACGATGGCCTAACACAAACCCGTTTACCCCTGCCGAATTCTTCTGCAAACAACAACGCAGTGGACAGTGGCTATACCCAAGATCAACATAGCAATACCCGTTCAGCGACACCGGATATTGGTGCAGTTGAAGCGCCTGACCTCTATTTGCCATATTTGTCGATCAATCATGGAAACTTGAGTCCTAGTTTCGCTGCTGGCCAAACAGCCTATAGCATGGAACTGGCCTATGATATTGATAATTTGTCCTTCAACACTACAGCGCCGCTGGCTCAAACCAGTATTTCAGCACGGGTAAATGGTGGCGATTATTCGACTTCGATTGAGTCAATCGATTTAATTCAAGGGGTGAATAACGTTGAGCTTAAAATCGATTTTTACGGTTTATTTGATTTAATTTATACCGTTGATGTGACCAGAAAACCACCTAGTGACAATGCTGATTTAGCTTGGCTTGCTACCAGTCAGATGGAATTTGATAGCGTGTTTAGTGCAGCTGACACAACCTATGATGCGGGCGTAACACGTGATCTCTCACTCCGACTTTGGCTGAAAAAAGCTCATCATGCAGGCAAAGTGGAAGTACGAGTTAATGAGGGTGAATTTAGTGAAATTCCTAGTCTTGCCCCTGTTTCTGCGGGTGCCAATCATACATTGGTGCTCACTGAAGAAGGCAGCGTGGTGGGAACTGGTAGCAATTATGACGGTCAGTCTAACGGCTTAGCTTTTGCCAATAGTGGCGGTGTAACTGCTGTAGCAGCTGGTTTATCCCACAGTTTAGCCCTTAAACGCGATGCCACAGTGCAAGCTTGGGGGGCAAACGATGTTAATCAGATTGCAGTGCCAAATACATTGAATCGTGTTACCGCTGTCTCAGCTTATGAGCATAACCTTGCGCTCACCCGTGACGGTATTGTTGTCGCATGGGGTGACAATTCATTTGGACAGACAAATGTGCCAGCAGGTTTAACTAACGTATTAGCGGTTGCCGCTGGCGGAAGTCATAGTTTAGCGCTCAAATCAGACGGTACTGTGGTCGCATGGGGCAGTGATTTTTATGGTCAATCATCTGTGCCTGATGGTTTGACTAGTGTGGTCGCAATATCCGCAGGCAGTGCCCATAGTTTGGCGCTCAAAGCTGACGGCACAGTCGTGCGCTGGGGCAATGAGTTGAATAACAATCTGTCTGATGTGCCTAGCACGTTGAACGGCGTGGTTGATATTGCAGCAGGCGATGACGTGAGTTTCGCATTAAAAGGCGATGGCACAGTGATTTCTTGGGGCAGTACCAATAGTTGCGAACAAGTCGCATATGTTGATCGCTTAATTGATGTCACCGATATTGATACAGGTGTCGGAATTAGAACGGTCTTGCAAGGCAATGGTAAGTTACAAAATTGGGGTACTTCAGGTGCTATTACCGATATACCAAATGGATTAACCGGCACCAATCAGGGGACTCCTAACGTGCCATTGGTCGCCGGTGACAATACCATTGAAGTCAAAGTGACGGCTGAAAATGGTACGAGTAAAGTCTACACGATCATGGTTAATCAAGATGACGATGCGGATATCTCTAGCCAGTTTGGTCAAGCACCCACAACGTTGAGTGATTTGAAAGTAGGCAGCAAAGTGGTCTATGAAAACATCACCTTAATGGGTCAAGTGGTTCACTTTAGAGTAACAGGTGCATTAGGCGGTGAGTTTGGTGCTAATATTTGGGGTGACGGAACCTATCGTCTCGACTCCAATCTTGCCGAAACCGCGGTGCATGCAGGGATTTTAGCGCCTGGCGAGGAAGGTGTTATTTCATTAACGATTGTCCCAGCACTGAATCAATATATTTCTACTACCGCAAATGGAGTGACCTCACGAGGTAGTAGCTTTACTGAAAATCCTGATCCAGAAACGGCCTTTACCATTAGTGCATTCTCTGGTGACCCTTATGCAGAGTTGCGTGCTGAGTACGGAATACCTGCTGGTGCGCCACCCGCTGATTTACGGTGTTACTATAACGAAGTGAAAAACACGTTGCGCTTCTTAGTACGCGGCAGTGCACCTAAAGATCCTTCTTATCCAGAAAGTGAGCAAGCCATTTGGTATCAAGCCTCAACAGGTCGCTATGCCCATGACTCATCGTTGGCAACTGCAGCAGTGCATGCTGGGGTGTTGCAAGACGGTGAAACCGGAATAGTTGAAGTTTATTATGACGAGGGCTTCTCGTTCGTCAAATCAGAAGAAGCTGCTGATACAGCATTGCAAAACGGTGTAAAACCCTATAAGCGGGGCGACAATCACAGCTCTAAAGTGCTGGGTAGTTATACAATTACCAACTTAGTCGATGTGGACGTGCAAGGTTTTGCGATATTGGGTTCAACCAGCAAATTAGCGTCGCTTGAGATGTTTGAAGCCACCTTAACACCGGCATTTGATCCCGATGTTAAAGAGTATTCAGTGACTCGGTTGGATGACTTTGAACAGCTTAGTTATGTGGTTCCGATTGCTGAAGATGATTTGGCAAAAGTGCAATACAGTGTCAATAGTGATACCTACAGCGACAGCCAAACAATCCTTGGAAGTGGACTGGTCGGCTTGGACTATGGTGACAACATTATTTATGTGCGCGTCACAGCGGCTGATGCATCAGCGATTAGTGAATACAAAATCAATGTGTTTGTTGATGCGATTGATTCGGATAACGACGGTGTAGCTGATTATTTGGATGCATTCCCAGATGATCCGGCAGAAACTGTCGACACGGACTTTGATGGCATAGGCAACAACGCTGATAGTGATGATGACGGTGATGGTGTAGCTGATGTTTCCGATGCATTCCCACTTAATTCGGAAGAAAGTGTTGATACCGATAATGACGGAATAGGCAATAATGCTGATACCGACGATGATGGGGATGGTGTTTTAGATGTTGATGATGCATATCCTCTTGACGCTAGTCGTTCTAGTGAAGTGAATTATATCGCTAAAAACGACGTAGATGGTGACGGTAAATCTGATTTGTTGTGGCGAAGTGAAGCCAGAGGCTGGAACTTCTTGTGGGCGATGAATGGTGTGCAGACTAAAGAGGCACGTCCTATCAATGTGGTGCAAGACGATGGTTGGTTGATGGCGGGTCAGGGCGATTATGATGCAGACGGTAAATCGGATATTTTCTGGCGGAATACTATAACCGGGCAAAACTTTATCTACTTGATGGAAGGCTTGAATATCAAAGCCCGTAAAGTACTGAACTATGTCACTGCATCACAATGGGAGCTGCGTGGCAGTGGTGACTTTAATGGTGATGGCAAAGGCGATGTGTTGTGGCGTCGAGTGGATAGAGGCGATACTTGGTTCTATATGATGGACGGCTTGCGTATAGGGACGAATCAACCGTCGTTATGGGTTACAGATTTGAACTACAAGATAGCGGCGATAGGGGACATTAATGGTGATGGTACCGATGATGTGATATGGCGTAATCAAGTCACCGGTATCAACTACATCTGGATAATGAAAAATGGCCAGATAGATAACCGTTATACCTTAAACGCGATTAATTCGGAATGGACGATTGCTGGCGCAGGTGACTTAGATGGAGATGGCACAGATGACATCATCTTAAGAAATCAGGTAGACGGTCGTAACTGGGCTTATTTGATGGACAATGGTCAAATCAAGACCAGCCAACTGATGAATACGGTGGCGGATACCAACTGGCAAATCGCCAACATGGGTGATTATGACGGTGATGGTAAAACTGACCTACTGTGGCGCAACGTACCTGCTGCACGCAATCTGGTGCATCTGATGGACGGCATAACGGTTAAAGCAAAAGGCGTGCTTAGACCGACTGACAGTACTTGGCAGATAGCAAAGTAACTAGAAAGTAAGTTAAAACAAAATTTGAAGCGGAAATGTAGTATACATTTCCGCTTCTTTTGTAAAAATGAGCAAGGGTTAGATTACCAATCTCAGAACAAATGGGTTTTGTATGAAACCAGATTAGATATGGTAATTACTAAGAATAAAAAGGCTCAAGCGTTTTTGATATAAGGTTTGAATTACCGTCAGTCAAATTTGCATTATCAAGTACTCTATAAATGTCTTGGATATCCGATTCAGATAATGAAAAAGCACATTGCTTCGTCGCATTTAAACTGTGGTCAGCAAGACCAAATTTATCGACTACCCAATCAATGTCGGATTTAACAGCGTTAAAAAAAATATCACTCGCACTTTTACTAAAGGGAAATGAGTTACCTTTCCAAATTTTAAAGGATTCATCTTGTCGAAGTTGAGTGAAAAAGGTTCTTCTTTGCGTTTCAGTTCTCAATAATTTATTAGCAATCAAAATTGTAAGTAGAGCAGTGCCTCCCATTGATTTGTTTGGGTACTTTTCATTGTCGAATGTATCGACTTTAGCGTCTATCGATTTACAAAATCGAACAATAAGTGGTAACTCGTCTTTATATGGTATTGCAATAATCGGAAGGTTTAGAGATTGCCATTTTTCATACAGATTCTTGAAGGTAAAATCCGTTTTTTTATTTAATAGGAATTCATCTGGGTTATCAGTCAAACCAACAACTTCATCTTTAACATGCTGATTATAGGCTGAGGCTGCTCTTTCAAGAGGGTTTCGCACCACTAGAATTAAGAATATTTCGAATTGGTACTTTTTTAATGAAGTTATCAATCCTTTTACAAAACCCAATGTCGATAATTCTGAGCTGATTAGAATATCTTGAGTCGAGTGTGAAATCTCTTTATCTAGTTGCTCAGACAAGTCTGCCCACAATGGAATATCAATAAGACCATGTTTATGTTTACCTTCATGAGCAAACACGAGTTTGTGATGAGAAGCATCTGACCATCTTCCGGTTTCTGGATACAGAATAGATTTCGAACAACAATCTCTAAAGAATCCTTGGATAGCACTCGTTCCTGTTTTACTCGGACCGAGATGTATAAATAATTTTCGACGCATATTTACGTTAACCTTCATTGTATGCTTGATTTTCGTGCCACTCGCGACTTAATGTTATTAGTCTTAATGAAGTTTATCTACCATTGGGCTAAGTTTTTCGTGTTGTTAATTTTAATATTAAAAATTAAAACGTAATATAAGACCATAAAAGCAAGAGTATTTTTCAAACATAATAGTCGGTATAAAAAATTATTAATGTTATTTTTTATTGGCTTTGCTTCGATATCTCTGTAAATGTATTTGCTAAAGAGTATCATTTTGTATCTTCAATTTCAGAAGGTATATTTGAGTCACTTGCAGAATTTATTTTACATTGAATTCAAAAATATATGTATGACGTTAGCTAGGGGGAATGGTTGTTGGTGGGTAAGATAAAGCTGGCAAAACCGAAATATTATGGTGCAATTTAAGTACAAGATAGAATGTCGCTCACCATAGTGAGGTGCTTACGATTAAAGTCATAGTGGTGTTAAGAATAAGGAAAAATACTTTGATGGTCTCTCGTTTGTTTTGCAATATCGTGAAGTTATAACCATTGTTTTTAAATAAATTGTAAATTTGGAAACACATTAAAGATTGTGTAATTAAGGATAAATTATGTTTCGTAATAAAATAAGTATAGTTCTACTGGCTGTAATAATTTTATCATTGTTATTTTGGGTATTCTCAACTGAAAAAGTCGCTGACGAAAAAATTAATAAGGAAACACCCGTCGTTAAGGATGCAGAAGAGTTAGACAAAACTGTAAATGCAGTAATAAACACCACAACTAAGAACCCTAGCGCAGAATTAAATATACAGAAAGATCAAGGAAGTATCACCACATCAATGATACAGGATGAACGTTTAATTAAGGAAATAGAAAAAGAAATGCAATTTTCGGAAGCTCCTCCTGGTGATCTATCCTATATGTCGCCAGAAAACGAGACTATTCAAAACTTAGATGCAGATTTTCCAGTAATGGAACAAACTGATGAAAATGTCTTCTTAGAGCATCCATCAGAATTAATTAATGGTAAATCAGAACAACTAGGTCGACCTTTTACTGAAACTGATGAAAGTGAACTTTTGAATAACCCAGGGAAAGTAAATTAATTTACTTTCATAAACAAAACTTAAAAGTCCACTTTTTTGCGCAGTACTTTGACTTGGCCTGATTTCTTTTTGGTTTCTACCCGCTTAATTTGAGAACTACGGCTAGGTTTTGTGGCGCGGCGGGCTTTTTGCAGTTTGCCCATTTCGGTGAGTATTTCACTCAGGCGGTCTAAGGCATCTTGTTTATTCATTTCTTGAGTTCGATGACTTTGAGCTTTGATGATTAATATGCCGTCAGTGGTCACGCGTTTATCTTTGCCCGTTAAGAGGCGTTGTTTGACATATTCAGGCATAGCCGCATTAGCAATATCAAAGCGTAAGTGTATGGCACTAGAGACTTTATTTACGTTTTGACCGCCCGCGCCTTGAGCGCGCATTGCGCTCAAGTCGATAGCGGGCATTAAGCTTTCTATATTGGGAATATAACTCATAGTGAGAGTGGCTAATCCTTTAAGGTAATACCTTTTTAAACGGCTTGACTGTTACACGGGCGTAAACGCCTGCTAACATATAAGGGTCAGTGTCAGCCCACGTTTGGGCTTCTGCTAAACTATCAAATTCTGCAATAACCACAGAGCCAGAAAACCCTGCTTCGCCGGGGTCTTCACTGTCAATAGCCGGACACGGACCCGCAACCAATACTCTGCCTTGATCCACAAGCTGTTGAATACGGGCTAAATGGGCTGGCCGAGTTGTTTTGCGCAGGGGCAAACTGTTTTCAACATCATCACTATAAATAACATACCACATAAGACTTCCTTATTATTTTACCGTTGCCGCTTTCATTTCACCGACAAAGGCTTTTAGCTGTTTAAGCATTTCAGCTGGCTGTTCAAGATACTTGGCAATGATGTTAACCGTCGCCGAGCCTGATATTGCGCCAGCGGCACCAGCACTAATCGCTTCACTGACTTGCTCTGGTTTTGAAATACCAAAACCTAATAAAGGAGGCGCTACTTTGTGGCGAGTCAATTTTTCAATAAGCTCATGGGTAGGCGTTGCCGCAGCCGTTTCTGCACCCGTTACCCCAGCTCTACCTAGCAAATAAGTGTAACCCTGCGATTGCTGGCCGATATGGGCGAGGGTTTCTTCACTGGCATTAGGTGGAGCAATTAAAATTTGTTTAATACCCACAGAATTGGCCACTGTAATAAAACGCTCAGCTTCTCGTAGGGGCACATCTGCAATCAAAATGGAGTCGACACCGGCTTTTGCGGCATCTTGATAAAAGGTTTCAATACCGCGTTTAAGCACTAAATTACTGTATAACAACAATCCGATTGGGATCGCTGGATACGCATCGCGAACTTGACGAATAATAGCAAAACAATCAGTAGTTTTTATTTTGTGTGACAAGGCACGCAGACTGGCCTTTTGAATAGTCGGTCCGTCAGCGATAGGGTCAGAATACGGAAAACCTAACTCTAGGGCATCAGCACCGCCTTCAACTAAGGCTTTAATAATGTTAACTGAGGTTTGAATATCAGGATCACCGACCATAACGAAGGGCACAAACGCACCTTGATTCTTGGCATTAAGGCCGTCAAACATGTCTTTATATCGGTCTAGATTAACCATTTTTCTGATCTCCCAAAATGCTATGGACGTGGGCTAAGTCTTTATCACCGCGGCCGGATAAGTTGACCACAATGATGGTTTCTTTTTCTGCTTCATCGGCCATGTTCAAAGCATGTGCTAGGGCATGGGCAGATTCAAGTGCTGGAATAATTCCTTCTTTTCTAGACAATAGCTGAAAAGCATTGAGGGCTTCATCATCGGTTACTGCCACATACTGCGCACGCCCAATATCATGCAGATAAGCATGTTGTGGACCGACTGCCGGATAATCTAGACCCGCTGACACAGAGTAAGACTCTTCAATTTGACCATCTGCATCTTGCATTATGTAGCTAAAAGCGCCATGCAGTATGCCTGTTGTGCCTTTACCAATGGCCGCACCATGTTCATGGGTATGTAAACCTTTACCAGCAGGCTCAACACCAATGAGCTTAACGCTAGGTTCATCGATAAAGTCGGCAAACATACCAATGGCATTTGAGCCACCACCAACACACGCCACAACGGCATCGGGCAAACGACCTTCTTTTTCAAGGATTTGTGCTTTGGTTTCTTCGCCAATCATGCGGTGGAACTCGCGCACAATGGTGGGGAAGGGGTGAGGACCAGCTGCAGTACCAAGCAAATAGTGAGCTTTTTCGTAACTGCCAGACCAATCACGCATAGCCTCGTTAACGGCGTCTTTTAAGGTGCCAGAGCCTGAATTCACCGGGATGACTTCAGCGCCCATTAAACGCATTCTAAAGACGTTTGGTGCTTGGCGTTCTATATCCTTTGCACCCATATAAATACGTGCTTTTAAACCCATTAGCGCACAAGCAAGAGCGGTGGCAACACCGTGTTGGCCAGCACCTGTTTCAGCAATCACTTCGGTTTTACCCATGCGTTTGGTTAATAGGGCTTGGCCCAATACTTGATTGGTTTTATGCGCCCCACCATGCAATAAATCTTCACGTTTTAGATACAGTTTAACCAACGGGTTAGACACTAAATTACGCGTTAAGGTCATGGCTGTAGGACGACCAGCATAGTCTTTCAATAAACCCATAAACTCGGCTTGAAATTCTGGATCTTGTTGTGCATCGATAAAGGCTTGCTCTAATTGGTCAAGCGCCGGTATCAGTAACTCGGGTACATACATGCCGCCGAATTGACCAAATTTACTGTTTAATTTATTCATTATTGTCTCTCTATTTTCAACTTGTGCGCTTCAAGCTTAGTACTGACGTAGCAAGCTAAAGATTTGGGTTATTTTTTGTGGCTCTTTGATCCCAGGGGCTGACTCGAGTCCTGAGTTTAAATCGAGCATGGCAACTTGGCACTGAGCTGCGGCTTGGATATTTTCTGCGTTCAGTCCGCCGGCTAATATCACCTTGGTTTTGTCTTCTAACTCATCTAACAATCGCCAATCAAATGTTTGGCCGGTACCACCACTTTGCTGGCCAACTTGGCAATCGAGCAAGAAGTAATCAACACCAGTTTCCTCTAGTGAAGGCAACTGGCTGTTTACGCCTTTAGCTAACCAAATTTGACAATGAGCAGGTAATTCTGCTCTAAGTTGGCTAATGTAATCTTGTTGTTCACTACCGTGTAATTGCACTGCAGATAAATTTAGCTTATTTGCCGCCTCGACTACCTGTGCAATAGGCGCATCAACAAATACACCCACATAATTAAAGGGCACGGCTTCAATGATTTGCTGGGCTTTTTCAAGACTAATTTTGCGCTTTGACTGTTCGGCAAAGATAAGTCCGGCGTAACTGGCCGCTGAACTTTTGACTAAGTCGGCACCTTCCACAGACGTTGTGCCACATATTTTTACTTTACCATAAATCAACTGCTTGGTGGCTAATGCTACATCAGTTTGCGCCATTAAGGCACTGCCCACTAAAAAACCATCAACCAGTGGTGACAAGCGTTTAATATCCTCGGGAGTATAGATGCCGGATTCTGAAATAAGTACATATTCATGTGTGGCATGCTGCCTAATCAAGGGCACTAAATGTTCCGTGGTGGCTAAGTCAGTGCTTAAATCACGCAGATTACGATTGTTGATGCCGATAATTTTAGCTTTTAAGGCGATGGCTCGATGAGCTTCTTCGTCGTTA
Organism: Paraglaciecola sp. 25GB23A; assembly: GCF_040012495.1. NCBI lineage: Bacteria > Pseudomonadati > Pseudomonadota > Gammaproteobacteria > Alteromonadales > Alteromonadaceae > Paraglaciecola > Paraglaciecola sp. 25GB23A. The sequence goes on along the minus strand of NZ_JBDYKM010000016.1, from coordinate 51,870 downwards.
CTCACCTCTGTCAATACATCAAGTTGGTATTGTTCTGCTAGGGTAGCTAACTCGATATAGGTCTTGTCATCTAATACGGAAAGCATTAACAAAATAGCATCCGCATCATAATAGCGAGCCAGATGAACCTGATAAGCCTCGATAAAAAAATCTTTATTGATAACAGGTTGCGTGACTTTGTTACGCACATATTGCAAATATTCAAACTTACCTTGAAAATACTTTTCGTCGGTTAATACAGAAATGCATGCTGCATAAGGGGCGTAGGCCTGAATAATTTCATCCAGATTAAATTCGGCGCGAATTAAACCTTTTGATGGTGATGCTTTTTTGCACTCTAAGACAAAACTCGCATTGGGCTGCGCTAAAGCCGCATAAAAACTGCGATCTGAAACTTGTAGCCCATCAATAAATTGTTCAAGTGGCAGGTCAATTTTGCGCTGCGCAATTTCTTGTGTTTTATCTAATACAATTTTTTCGAGAACATTAGCCATGGCTCGGCAAACTCCTTAGTTGTTCTATTGTTGGCTTAGCTCAGCCGATAATTTAATGGTGGCCAGTGGGCGTTTATCTGACATCGCGCCAAGAGCGAGTTGCGCGCCTTGTGCAAAACTGTCTGCCTTGGCACATAACTTCAATAAGGCCCCTGCGTTCATTGCAACTGCTGCTTGATGTGCTTCCTGCCCTTGGCCACTTAATACTTGTTCAATGAGTTGTTTATTCTCTTCAGGTTGTCCGCCTTTTATGGCTGCTAAAGGATAAGATTTAAGCCCAAAATCACTAGGTGATACCGAATATTCAGACAAACCTTGCGGACTAATTTCAATCACTTGAGTATCACCGTGTAAGGCAAACTCATCTAATCCACTACCGTGCACCACCATGGCATGTTGATAACCTAATAGCTGCAGAGTACGTGCAAAAGGCAACAATAGTTCAGGACTGTACACGCCGATAATAATATGACTGGGACGTGCGGGATTAACCAAGGGACCGAGCAAATTAAAAATAGTGCGAGTTTTTAACGTGGTGCGCACCGGCATAGCATGTTTAATGCCTGCATGGTAATTAGGTGCAAACAAAAAACACAAGTTCGATTCGTCTAAACATCGACGTGCGGTGTGTGCTTCCATAGTTAAATTAAGTCCAAAGGCCTTAAATAAATCTGCAGAGCCAGATTGGCTGGATACACTGCGATTGCCATGTTTGGCCACTTTAAGTCCACAACTGGCTGCAACGATGGCCGCCGCAGATGAAATATTAATGGTGTCGTGTCCATCACCGCCGGTGCCGACTATGTCAGCAAAGTCATAATCGGGATGTGGGAAGTCTGCCGCATTTTGAATCAGAGCTTGGGCGGCGCCAGCAATTTCTTGCGGTTGCTCACCTTTTATTTTCAATGCGGTCAGCAGAGAGCTTAATTCAATGTCTGACATCTCACCCTTTACCACCAGCGAAAAAATATCAGTCACTTGTTCTTGTTGTAAATCTTTTTGCTGGTACAGCTGTTCAAGAATGTCATGGATCAACATAATTATACTCCTCGGCTTGGGGCTGCTTGGTTTAAATAAGCGATACTTTGTAACAACAGCTGACTACCATGGCTGGTTAAGATTGACTCGGGATGAAATTGGAAGCCGAGCATACGGTCTTGGCGATGAGCAACCGCCATTGGAATACCATTGAAATCTGCTAATACACTCAGTTCAGCCGGCATATTATCCGCCATTAAGGAATGATAACGAGCAACCGGTAAAGGCTGAGGTAAGTTGGCAAACATATCTTGGCCATCATGTTTGATTAAGGATGATTTACCATGCATTACCTGATTGGCTCTAACAATGTCACCCCCATACGACTCAACAATGGCTTGATGTCCAAGACAAATGCCTAAAACAGCAAATTGGCCTTTGACCAAACTAAGTAAGTTTAACATGCAACCCGCTTGAGAGGGGTTTCCTGGACCAGGAGAAAGCATGAGCATAACGTGTTTTGGCTGTCCTTCTGGCGTCAGTTGGCTGGCTTGCTCATGCATCTTTTGTAATATAAATTCTGCCGGAACCGAATTTCGATATACAAAAAGCTCTAAACCGAGGCTGCGGAGTTCATCGACTAAGTTGTAGGTAAACGAATCAAAGTTATCGAGTAGAAACACACATACGTTTGCATTGGTTATCTGCTTCATACTCGAGTTCCTGTTTGGCTGGCTGTATTCGATTGTGAACTGCTGATAATGGCGTGGATCACGGCTTGGGCTTTGCCTCTTGTTTCGTCGGCTTCAGCTTGCGGTTTTGAGTCATAAACAACACCAGCTCCCGCTTGAATATGGGCGATATCCTCTTTCACAAAAGCCGAACGAATAACAATGCAAGTATCCATATCACCATGACCATTAATATAGCCAACGGCACCGCCATAACTGCCACGTCGCTCTTGTTCTACTTCACGTATCAAACTCGCCGCACTCACTTTAGGTGCCCCCACTAAGGTGCCCATGTTCATGCAGGCTTGATAAGCATGCAAGGCATCTAAGTCATCACGTAATTGCCCCACAACGCGAGACACTAAATGCATCACGTGTGAATAGCGGTCAACTTTAAGTAAATCTGTCACATAACGGGTGCCCGGTTTCGATACCTTAGCCACATCATTGCGGGCCAAGTCGACCAACATAATATGCTCAGATCGTTCTTTTTGATCTTCCTGTAAATTAAGTTCAAGGCGGCTGTCGAGATCTAAATCAATACTGCCATCGGCACGTTTACCTCTGGGGCGTGTGCCTGCAATAGGATAAATCTCTACCTGATTACTTTGTTTGGTGTACTTTAATGCTGACTCGGGAGAGGCGCCAAACATGCAAAAATCGTCATCTTGTAAAAAAAACATATAAGGGCTGGGATTATGCTGTTTTAAGGTGCGATAAGCATGATGCGGGTTGGGGCAGGGTAGACTGAAAATACGCGAAGGCACTACCTGAAAAATATCGCCTGCTAAAATATGTTCTTTTAGATTAATCACATCTTGTTTGAAGGTCTCATCGTCTTTGTTTACCACCAAATCATTTTGCGTAATCTGCGGAACATGTAATTGAGGCAGGGGTTTGATGGTCGCCAGTTTATGTTTAACCTGCTCTAAGCGTTGGCTAATGGCAAAATAGTTATTACCCACATTTACGCCACTGAATACGCTACCTATGATTTCAGTCTGCCGTGCTTGATGGTCAATCAGTACTAAGGTTTCGGCCAGATAAAAAACAAAATCGGGGCAGGTGTTAGCACTATTTTTTACCTCAGGTAATTTTTCAAAGCTGGCGAGCAAGTCATAAGCAAAGGCGCCGCCTAAAAATACTGCATGAGGGTGCGGTCTAATTGCCGTTACTTTTTGCAAAATCAAGCGCAAAGCATCAAATACCGCTGGCGCTTTTAAACGACTATCTTCATCTAAGGCATCGTCTGGCTTGGGGAAATACAAAGAAACTCGGCCCAAACTTGCATCAAACTCATGTTCAACACCCGGCGGACAATGGTCAATAAACAGGGGTAATACGGCATGTCCGTTATCACTTAGAGCCTGACATGTTACTTGATGACCAAGACACTCTAACTTAAGCGCTGCATCCACCAGTAACAAACTTTTCAGGTTATCTTTACTGTCAATTTCTGCCGACTCAAGTAACAAATTATTGCTGCGGCCCTGACATAAATATTGATAGGCATGCAGTGGATCTGCAACATAGCTGGCTTGGACTACCAGTGTTTCGACCTTGCCTACTTTTTCAGTTAACTGCGCTAAGCTCATGATATTTTCTCGTTAATAAAACTAATAATTCCGCTGACCGTGGGTTTTTTATTTTATTTTTTAGTCAGCCTAAAAAAACACAAAAAAAAGCCCGCTAGTTACGGGCTTTTTTGGAAATTTATTTGCAGCAATACAAACACTCACAGCCCGTTAGTTCAGGTTGTGCCACCACCAAGTTGTGTTAGAAAAAGTGTTTGATACCAACATACGCTATTTAACCTTGTCATTTTGCAGTTTTCACTGCCCGAATTCATTCATTTCGCTTAAAATCAATGAATTATCTGATATTCATAATAGTTTGAGTATAATAGCCCAAACGAGGCGTATAGAAGAAAACAAAATCGCTGCGCTGTCAACACTGAAATTTGTTATATGTTAAATAAAAAAGTCCTAGTAAGTTTAAATATACGCGTTATTTGCTTGCTCTACCGAATGAAGTCCATCCAATGAAAATAGATTTGCACAGCCACACTTATTATTCTGACGGTCAGTTATCGCCAAAAGAATTAATTGATCGTGCGCACAATATGCAGGTGGACGTACTGGCAATCACTGATCATGACACGGTAAATGGCATTAACGAAGCGCTTGATTATCAAGCCACTCAGAAGCGCGAAATGCAAATTATGCCGGGAGTAGAAATCTCCACTTCGTGGCATAATTTTGATATTCATATCTTAGGCTTACATGTTGATCACAAAGATGTCTTATTTTTATCCCGCTTGGCTGAGCAAAGTGCTGAGCGTGACAGGCGCGCTCTAGAAATTTCAGATAAATTAGTCAAAGTGGGTATCGATGGCGTGTTTGAGCAAGCTAAAGCCCTAGCTGGTGTGGGTCAAATCACCCGTGCACATTTTGCCCGTGTATTAGTCAGTCGCCAGCTCGTTAACGATATGGAATCTGCCTTTAAAAAATATCTAGGCAAAGGCAAAAAAGCCCATGTCAAACCCCAGTGGATTAGCATGCAAGAAGCCATTCATTGGATCCAAGACGCCGGTGGCAAAGCTGTCTTAGCCCATCCTGGACATTATGATTTAAGTACTAAGTGGCTTAAAAGGCTGGTGGCTGAATTTGCTCAAATCGGCGGTGATGGCATGGAAGTTATTCATTCACATCTGAGCCCCGAGAAAAAGAAGTTATTGGTTGATTTAGCCACAGAACACGATTTACTTGCGTCCAGTGGTTCTGATTTTCATTATCCAAATCGTTGGACTGAGCTTGGCAAAAACCTTACCTTGCCTACTCAACTTGAACCAATATGGCGCGACTGGAAACTTAGCGTTAATATATAACAAACATTAATTAACCTTACACTTGCTGTGACAGTAATAAAGGATCGTAAAGACCATGAGTCAGTTTTTTTATATTCACCCTGAAAATCCGCAAACGCGACTAATCAAACAAGCTTGCGAATTTATTCATAAAGGTGCTGTGGTGGTGTATCCCACAGATTCGGGCTATTCCATTGGCTGTCATATGAATGACAAAGAAGCTCTTGAACAAATCTGCCGTATTCGTCAAATTGGCAAAGACCATAACTTCACCTTGATGTGCCGCGATATGTCCGAACTGTCTGAGTATGCGCGGGTAGACAATGTCGCGTTTCGTATGATCAAAAACAATACGCCAGGCCCTTATACCTTTATTTTAAAGGCGACCAAAGAAGTACCCAAACGCTTACAAAATCCCAAACGCAAGACTATCGGTATTCGGGTTCCGAATAACAAAATTGCCTTGGCCTTGTTAGAAGAGCTGGGCGAACCTTTGATGTCAACTACCTTGATTTTACCCGGTGAAATTGTAGCTGAATCCAACCCTGATGATATTCGCGATAAACTTGAGCGCCAAGTCGGTTTGATTATTCATGGCGGTTCCATTGGCGAGCAACCTACGACCGTTATCGACTTATCTGAAGGTGAGATCACTATTATTCGTCAAGGTAGCGGTGATATTAGTCCTTTTGTTTAGGATGAAGGCCTCAATTTGACAAATTCCTCTGACATTAAATTATCGCGTTTCTCACAACATGATCCGGTGCAACAACCTTTGCCACTGGCCTTTGTGAATGGCGAAGCTTTAATTGAAAAACCAGAAGATTTGTATATTCCACCCGATGCTTTGGAGCTCATCCTTGAAGCCTTTGAAGGGCCATTAGATTTGCTGCTCTATCTTATTCGCCGGCAAAAGTTCGATATTGTTAACTTGCCTGTTTATCAGGTCACCTTGCAATATATGGAATACGTTGATTTGATGAAGGATCTTAAGCTTGAATTGGCCGCGGAATACTTGCTGATGGCCGCCATTTTAGCCGAGGTGAAATCGCGCTTATTACTGCCCAAGCGTCCCGATGCTGAGGACGATGAAGATGACCCTCGGGCTGAATTGATAAGGCGTTTAAAAGAATATGAGTTGATTAAATATGCCGCACAAGAATTAGATGGCATACCACGCCTTGAGCGAGATGTATTTCCAGCAAGCGCACAAACCGCAGAATCTGTGACGCCCATTCGCATTTTGCCACAGGTGAGCCTGCAAGAATTAGTTTTGGGTTTTCAGTCTGCCATGCAGCGCGCCCAAGCTTTTGAGCATCATCACATTGCCAAAGAAGTACTGTCAACGCGGGAAAGAATGAGCCTGATCCTCGAGAAAATTAATGCCACTCATTATACCGGCTTCGATCAGTTGTTTCATGCCAGCGAGGGTCGTGCGGGCGTGGTAGTGACCTTTTTAGCGGTACTTGAATTGGCCAAAGAAAGTTTGATTGATTTGGTGCAAAACGCGCCCTTTGCTAATATTCATATTAAATTAAGTGGTGCAGAATAATGGCTAAAATTTCGAAGATACAACTAAAACAATTAGTTGAAGCGGCAATCTTTGTAGCCGACAGCCCACTTAATACCGAACAATTGCAAACCAGCGTTCTGGATGGCCTCAACGTAAGTAAAAATGCGCTTAATGAGGTATTGAAGGAATTGACTTTAGACTATCAAGCACGGGGCATTCAATTGATAGAAGTGGCGTCAGGCTTTCGTTTTCAATCAGTCGACAGTCTAAGTCCTTGGTTAAGTAAATTATGGCAAGAACAAGCGCCCCGCTATTCGCGCGCGATGTTAGAAATATTGTCCTTGATTGCCTATCGTCAGCCCATCACCCGCGGTGAAATAGAGGATGTACGCGGTGTATCGGTCAGTAGTCACATTATTAAATCTTTAAGTGAACGAGGCTGGATAAAAGTGGTAGGCCATAAAGAAGTACCAGGACGTCCCTCGTTATATGCAACAAGCAAAGGATTTTTAGACTACTTTTCGTTAAAAAGTCTAAGTGAATTACCCAGTGCTGAGACCTTTGTTAATATGCAAAGCCAATCTCAAGCACAACACCTGTTTTCTAGTGCATCTGCCAATAACAGCACAGATGATACCCCTTTAGTCCAATCTGATGAGTCAGGGGCCGTAGCGACCTCTCAAACAGATGAACCTGAGCAATTACATTAATGAGTGATAAATTACAAAAAGTATTAGCCAACGCCGGCCTCGGCTCGCGCCGAGAAATGGAAACGTGGATAGAGCAGGCTAGAGTATCTGTGAATGGCAAGCTCGCTACCTTGGGTGACCGAGTCGAAAGCGAAGATAAAGTGCGGGTAGATGGCAATTTAATCAGCCATGAACAAGAGTCAGTGATTTGCCGTGTGCTAATGTATAACAAACCAGAAGGTGAGTTATGTAGCCGCAAAGATCCAGAGGGCCGTCCTACTGTATTTGACCGTTTACCAGGCATCAAAAATGGGCGCTGGATAGCCGTAGGTCGCCTTGATTTAAATACCAGTGGTCTGCTGTTGTTTACTAATGATGGTGAATTAGCTAATCGACTGATGCATCCTAAACATGAAGTTGAACGTGAATATGCAGTACGCGTGTTTGGTGAAGTAGAAGCCGATCATTTGAAACGTTTGCAAAAGGGCGTCAAGTTAGAAGATGGCGTGGCAAAATTTACATCGATACGCAAATTACCCACTGACGAAGATAGTCAAAATAGCTGGTACCACGTGACACTAGCTGAAGGTCGAAATCGTGAAGTGCGCAGAATGTGGGAGTCACAAGGTTTACAGGTGAGTCGTTTAATTCGGGTACGCTACGGTACGCTTGAATTGCAAAAACGTTTGCCTCAAGGAGGCTGGATAGAGTTAATGTTGCCTGATGTGAACGCCCTGCGTGCTAGTGTGCAATTGCCAGATGAAAATGAGACCTTAATTAAACTTGACCCCGGTAAGTTAGATCATGTGAAATTGAGTCGCATGCGTCGCTCGGTGAAAAAACACAGAGTAAATCAGGCCAACAAAACGCGTTCTGGCAATACGCCTACTGAAAAAGCTGCAGCTGAAAAGCCGCGTAATCAAAAACCTCAGATTAAGCGTTCTGACGAAGCAAGTCGAACTGATGCCTCTAAGGGCAACAAAAAGCCAAGTAATAAAAAACGCGGCGATAAACGTCCAGCGGGTAAACAACAAATTCGTTCAAGACAGGGTCAATAGCAGCAAGCAAAAAATAGGCGAGTTACCTAAGATAAAAAGACAGCTCATCCGTGGTTTCTTTTTATCTTATTGGTGTGATTTAAGCTGGGCGGGGAAGGGTGATAGTAAAGCAGGTACCCTTACCCATCTCACTTTTTACCGATAGCTGACCTTGGTGTTTTTTGATGATGGTCGCTGAGATCGACAAACCTAAACCCGTTCCTTCGCCTACTGCTTTAGTGGTAAAAAAGGGGTCAAATATTTTGTTGAGCTTGTCTTTTTCAATGCCCTTGCCATTATCTTGCACGTCGATAATGACTGATTCAGGCGTTTGATAAGAGCTGATGGTTAAGACTCCTGTGCTATTGCCACAAGCTTGTACTGAGTTCATAAATAAATTGATTAGCACTTGTGATAGATCGGAAGCTTGCCCTTGAATCTCGTCACACTCCGTTAACGCTAATACCACCTCCATTTTATATTTAAGCTCTTTGCCAACCACCTTAAGACAATCATTAATACAGCCGTTAATATTGACGGCTACAAACTCATCGCTTTCCTTGTAGGCCATCTTTTTTAGATTATTGACAATATTTTTAACTCTTTCTAAACCTTCCAAAGCGTCAGTCAATAAAGGTGTAATATCTTGTTTAATAAAATCGATATTAAGGTTCTTACGCAAACTCACGTACTGAGAAAGTAGAACCTGACTGGAAGGAATTGTTGGCTGAGTACTTATGTCTATGATAAAAGAGTCGAGTTGACACAAATCGGCCACGTACTCACTAAGCGTTTCTATATTGCTATAAGAATAACCAACAGGGTTATTAATCTCATGAGCAATACCCGCTGATAATTGTCCGAGTGATGCCATTTTTTCAGTATGAACTAGTTGTTCAACAATAAGTTCTAATTGTTCGAAGTTGTCATATAATTCTCGGGTTTTTTCATCAAGCAAATTCTCGGCTAATTCACGGGCTTTTTTCTCACGCGCATAGGCTTGTTTATAAGAGTCGAGTTCAGTCATAACTAATCCAAAATCGAAATAATTAATTTACATTTTTCAGCACCATTATGCATACATTCAGGGTGATCGATGGTCACCGTTTGATTAAACTGAGCCGCTGCACTGAAGATTAAACCTTCCGATAGATGACACAGTTTCCGCTTGGACTGGTAATACATGACTAAGACGCCATCAGTGGACGTATCGTAGTCAAACTTGGGCAAGTAGGCTTGTGGATAAAGCCGTTTTACTTCTTTGTGAATAACTCCATCAATGAGCAGCAGAAAATCTCTAACGTTATCAACCTTAGATAAATCAGCAGGGCTACTTGCAAATAAATATTTGAAAATATATTGGCCAAAGGTTCTAACCAAATCAGTTACTGGGATTTGAGTGCGCTCAGATATGTCAGCAACAATAGCCATCAACTCGTCGTCATCGTATTGCATCCCTTTTGTGTATACCCCACCAGAGACGGGATTAACCGAATTAAGCACATCATTCCACATGCCCAAACCCATTTTGTCTATCACCATGTCAGATAGAGCGGTAAAAACTAATCCTTGCATAAAAGTTATCCTCGTTGCTTATTGGCTCGTGGTTTTAGTAGGCAGTTTGTCGTCTTGTTGCTGCACCGCGATGTTAAGTTGTATTTTCTGATTTTGTTCATATTGTTTAAGTTTTTGGATAGAAAGCTTGGTAAATTCATGACCTTCAGCCAATACGAGCAAATGATTTTCAGAAAAAATGCTTTCATTTAAAATCATGCCTTCTTGCAGTTCCTTGCTTGAAATGCCTAGTAAATTGACTTTCTCCAATACCAGTTCTGGATTATCTCTAAGCAGTTGCAGTAATCTTGCATCATAACGCAGACCTTGTTGTTTATTGAACTCAATTAAAATCTCTGCATAACTTAGCTTCTTTGGCAGTATGAGGCCATTGGCGTAGCGCCAATAATCTCGGGCTATGGCTAAAATCTGATGGCTTATACCGAGGTCTGAGGCCTGTTCTAGAGATTTGAATTGCTGGCTAATTAGACTGCTAATTTGCTGTAAATGGGGAGCAGGAGACAAAATTAATTGCACATTGGTGACTTGATTTAGGAAAGCATTTTTCTGTGCATGGCTCAGTTGAATATAGGGTGTTTGGTACAAGTTTTTTGGCAAACCCAAAAGTCCCAACTGACATAGCAAGCCAGCCACTCGTACATCATGAATTTCTTGTTTAGATAAATTTAGTTTGAGGGCAATATTACCCGCTAGTTTTCCAATCTTTTTCAACATTTCAGCATCAATGGATGGGGTGATGGCTAAAAAATTAAACAACATTTTTTCTAGCGACTTATGCTTGTTTTGACTGCGTATTAAGGCTATTTGCAATTGTTTGGTGCGCAAGTTGATGGTGTTTTCTAGTTCATCATTCGCCACTTTTAATTGTTTATTTTGCTCGTGAATCTTTTGCTGCAAAGATGTATTTTGGGCAAGTAACTTAACCTGCTGCAATCCTTCTTCAACCGATACGATAAGTTCTGCATTATTCCATGGTTTATTAATAAACCGGTTAATTTGACCTAGGTTAACCGCATTAATGGTTGATTCAATATCGGCATAACCGGTCAGTACTATTCTATAGGTATGAGGATAAATCTGTGCGATCTTTTGCAGTAATCGGGCACCACTCATTTGCGGCATGCGCATATCAGAGACCACCACATGAATAAACTGCTGAGCCATTATAGTTAAAGCTTGGGTGGCATTTTCAGCAAATAAAACCTGATAGTTTTTGCGCTGAAATACGCGCTGTAAAGACCTTAATATACTGATTTCATCGTCGATGAACAGTACCGCCAGCGATGGTGTTGATACAGATTTTTCAATGGATAGCGTCACAATACTCTCCTACTACAGATCTAAACGATAAAATTAATGTGTAAAGCCATAAATAAGGGATAGCAGCTCACAGTTTAAACATGATTGGCAGCTTAACCGGTGATTAAATTTGCCACCTTATTTAATAATGTTTTATTGTCAAAAGGCTTACTAAGAACATCATTTGCACCCGCTTCTAAGGCCTCTTTAAGCTTGTGGCTTGGCAAAGCTGAGATCACCAGTATTTTGGTGTTTGCTAAGTCCTCTTGACTTCGAATAAAAGCAATCACATCGTAACCACTTAAGCCTGGCATACTTAAATCAAGGGTTATTAAGGTCGGTTTAAATGACTTTAACATCACTCCCGCTTGAAAACCGCCATTGGCTATAACAGTGGCATACTTAGCTTTTCTTAAAGCCCGTTGAATCGCATTAGCAAAAGGTGCCTCGTCATCAATGATCAAGATCGTGTCAGAAATAGCTGGCTGACTTAAGACATCCGGTATTGGCATATCATACTCTTGCATGAATCTGAGCAGCTCCTCGCGGCTCACCCGATTATTTCCGCGACCAGGCAGTTTATAACCTTTAATTTTGCCCGCTTCGATCCATCTTATGACCGTGCGCAGATTGACTTGGCAAAATTTGGCTATCTCTCCTGTGCTAAATGACTCTTGCATGGCTATCCCTATATTGTAATAGAAAGCAAGATTACAGTATTTTTATTGTAGTTGCAATTGTGACATTAATGACATTTGCGACATTGCTTGTATTTATGTTACTCTACGTCTGTAATCATCTGTTTTCATTAATTTTAGTTACGTTTTGTCGAATTACAGGTAATTTAGTTTAGTGAATAGATGTTTTTGTTACACTCTGAGCCATTGTTCACATTAATCAAGCAAGGAAAAGATGATGGAATCTTTAAGTAAATCAAGAATTTTGTTTGTGGATGATGAGCCTTCTATATTAAGTGCTTTAAAGCGTATGGTGAGCAAACTAGATTGTGAGGTACTAACCGCTCAAAGTGGACAACAAGCGCTCGACATTATTAAAGATAAACCTGTTGATATCATTGTCTCCGACATGAAAATGCCACATATGGACGGTAACGAACTGCTGCAGAAAGTCGCTAAGCTGGCTCCTGAAACGGTAAGAATTGTACTAACTGGTTTTGCTGATATGGACATGGTGCTCAAGTCGATTAATGACGGGCATATATGGGGCTACCTGCAGAAACCCTGGGACAACTACGAATTCATAGTAAAATTGAAGCAGGCTCTGCAGTTGCAACAAATTTTAGCTGAACGTACGCTAATGCGCTTAACGATTGCCCAGTATGAACAATATCGTAAAAAAGAGTTTGAAGGCTTTATTGGTGACTCGGTTGCCATGCAGTTTGTTTATTCATGCATTGAACAATGTGCCCCGAGTCAGGCATCCGTTTTTATTACCGGACCAAGTGGCTCAGGTAAAGAGGTTGCTGCGCAGGCAATACATCGCTTGAGTAAACGTAAAAACGGCGCTTTTATCGCCTTAAATTGTGCTGCCATTCCCACTGAATTAATGGAGTCAGAAATTTTTGGTCATGTCAAAGGCGCTTTCTCCGGCGCGGTGGCTAATCGCGATGGGGCTGCAACCTTAGCTGATGGAGGGACCTTGTTTCTTGATGAAATCGGTGAAATGGATATGAGCTTACAGGCAAAATTATTGCGCTTTATTCAAACCGGAACCTTTCAAAAAGTAGGTGGCTCAAAATTAGAGAAAGTCGATATACGTTTTGTGTGTGCCACTAATCGGGATCCCCATGAAGCAATAAAAGACAAAAAGTTACGTGAAGACTTGTACTATCGTTTGAATGTTATCTCCTTATTAATGCCACCTCTTGTTGACCGAGGTAATGATTGTTTGCAATTAGCTCGACAGTTTTTAAGTCACTTTAGTGAGTTAGAAGACAAAGTGTTTGTTGGATTTACCAGTGAAGCTGAGGACCTTATTAGCCAGTACTCTTGGCCCGGCAATGTGCGGCAATTACAGAATATAGTGCACAGCGCCGTCGTGATGTCTGAAGGGCCATTAGTGAATGAAAAAATATTGCAAATGCAATTAGGTCAAGCAGGACAAGCGCTCAGTGCTGCGCCGCGTATCAGCAGAATAAATGAGGTAAACCTGTCATCTGCATCTCATGATGAACAAGGTATTTCTGGTGATAACACCATTCTTACTTTGGCGCAGGTAGAACGTCAAGCAATAGAGCATGCTATCGATATTTGCCAAGATAACATTGTTAAAGCGGCGAGTGAGTTGGGGGTAAGTCCCTCTACCTTGTATCGAAAAATTCAACAGTGGCAGGTTGCACCCAACCGCCTGTAACAAACAGCAATTCGCAATTCGCAAAATGCAACGGAGCCTCTTGCGAATTGCAAAAGCCTAAGACTCCTTTATGGCTTTCATTTAAAAATATTCATATAATTCAATCGCTTATTTTTTATAGCAAGTTGGAACAGAACTTGTAATACACCTGTTAATCACTATTAATGTGCTACAGGTAAACTATGCAATTGTTCCAAAAAATAAAACTCATTTTGCAACCCGCAATTGTTCTTTTTAGTAACTCTGCTTGGTTGTTAAGCACAGAAATCACCGCCAAAATATCTCGCATTGTCACAATTGTCGTACTGGCAGGTGCCTTAACCCCTGTTTCTTATGGTACCGCAATGCTTGCGCTAGCCTTTCATGATGTGCTGCGCTTGTTATTACGTTCTGGTGCCGGCTCACAAATCATTCGTTGTGATGCGACTCAACTTCCCCGATTCGCAAAAAATGGCGCCACAATACAGTGGCTCATTTGTCTTACCTTAGCTTTGGTACAATTTTCGATAGCAGAAATTGTGGCCACTATCTATGCCAATCCTCAGTTGGCTGAGTTACTTAAATGGATGGCCTTGAGTTACGTGTTTTATCCCATTGTAAGTATCAAAGTTTTTCTTTTGCAAAGAGATAATCGTCTTCGTTGGTTCAGTTTGCGCAATGGCATTTGCATCGTGTCTGAAAATTTATCCATCGCTATATTTGCGCTGATGGGTGCCGACATTATGGCTGTTGCCTTGGGCAAACTGGTTTTTTCCTTATTGTGGTTAGCGCTTTTTTGGTTTGCGCCAGCTAAGGGATTTGGTATTGGTTTTGACCGTAAAACCTTCACACACCTTACGCGCTCGTCGCTACAACTGTTTGGCAGTGAGTTTCTAAGTGCGCTGCGTATGCACAGCGATACATTTATCGCAGCTAAACTGATGCCACCTGAAATATTCGGCATTTATTCATTTGCAAAAAGTGCAGGTATCGGACTCAGTCAATCAGTTTGCAATGCGTTTAACGGGGCTTTATTCCCTTACTTATGCAAATTACAACGCCAAGGAGGACTCGAGAAACAATCTTGGTTGGTCTATCGAATAGCCTTAGGCGTGTCGCTGTTATTTGTACTACAAGCCCTATTTGTACCTATTTACGTGCCCATCATTTTCGACAGTGCCTGGTTAGTGACGATCCCAACGGTCTCTGTCTTGTGTCTAACGGCCATACCAGCCCTTATTGTCGATACCCACTGCAGTTTTCAGCGCACGGCCGGCAACTATCGGGCCGAAACACTGATCCGTTTTTGTTGTTTATTTATTACGCTTTTATGCCTGCTGGTGGCGCGTCCTACTGAACCCTTGGACTTTGCCATTGTTTTATTATTTAGTGCCGTCTTATGGTGTATAGCCGTGTTCACGAGCGCTACTGTTTTCAATAAAGCTAAACCTTTTTTGCTTGTCTTATTAGGAAAAAAATCTCATGAATATTAATAGTGCACCGATGGTGTCCGTAGTAGTGCCGATGTACAACGTTGAAAAATATATCGAGCAATGTATCGAGTCAGTGCTCGCACAACATTTTCAAAATTTTGAACTGATCCTAGTGGACGATGGCTGCAGTGATAAAACATTACAGTTGGTCAGCCAGTTTTCTGACTCTAGAATACGCTTGATTAGGCAACAAAATCGAGGTCTTTCAGGCGCACGTAATACTGGCATAGACGCCGCCCGTGGGCTTTATATTGCTTTATTAGATGCAGATGACTATTGGAAAGCGGAAAAATTGTCAGCACACATTGCCCATTTAAATAGGAACCCCAAAGTAGGCGTGAGCTATTGTCCCTCTTTGTTTGTGGATGATAACGGGCAATTATTGGGTATCGGCCAATACCCTAAATTACGTGCAATTACGGCGCAACATGTATTTTGTCGCAATCCAGTAGGAAACGGCTCTGCAGCTGTTATTCGACGCTCTGTATTGGCAGATATTGCTACTTACGGAAAGGGCAGTGATCGTCAGCGTAGAATGTATTTTAACGAAACATTAAAACAGTCAGAAGATATTGAGCTTTGGACACGTATTGCCTTAAACACACAGTGGCAGTTTGAAGGTATTGCTGCTGCTCTGACTTATTATCGCGTTAATGATGGGGGGTTATCTGCCAATTTAACGCGGCAATTTAGCAGTTGGCAACAGGCGGTAAGTCTCAATCAAGCCAATGCTCCTCAGTTTTTTAAAGAATATTACAATTTGGCCAAAGCCTATCAATTGCGTTATTTGGCCCGCAGAGCCATTCAAACCAATAATGCCTTGCAAGGACTCAGTTTAGTGCATAAAGCCTTGTTATGTGACTACCGTATTTTATTGCAAGAGCCAATGCGAACCTTAATAACCCTTTGCAGCGCCTGGTTAAAGTTACTGCCCAATGGTTTGTATAAACGCATAGAACACATTGCCATGAGTCGTTTGGGACGTCGTATGATCAGTTAGCAGCGTAAACACCTCGGTGTTTACTTTTTTGGCCCCGCTATGCGGGGCTTTTTTTTGACTACTAAACACAAACGAACAGTAATCTTTGGCTAAAAGCTTTCAGCCATCTACCTTGTTCGGTGTTTAATTAGGGATCATGTTAAGCTGCTTATTGCATGACACCGGTAAAGAACGCTTAGATAAAACTGAGGCCTTAAGGGCAATGTCACTGCATTTAGACGTTCGAATAATGAGGCCTAAAAGGGCCATAATCAGGCTTGTTAACACTTAAATAGTTGCGGCAAACGCCAAGAGTTTGTCCGGCCTAAGCTTGGGCCTTGTCACTATTTGCAGTAAATCGCTGGATTTACCCTGAATGGGTAATATTTAAGATTGCTGTAGCTACTTTTACTGAGTTAGCAGAATGCATTAATAGCGTGGTGTGCATGGATGTTTTGCCACCATCACGTTATTGCTGTTTGATAAAATTAAGGCTGGCAGTGTCGTAAGATGGGATTGACAAAGTTAATAGCCAATGTCCTTCGTCCCTGAAAGACCTTATTTATAAGTATAGCTATATTACTTTGGTGTTTTGCTTGGCAATTTACTGGCTCAATAGTTTGGTGGTGCGGTACTTATTAACTAAGTTGAGAACGCTTTTAACCCGCCATGAACACCAAAAACCACATTCACGACGATAATAATTAAGTTGATCAAGCAGGGGAAAGCGGAAGCCTTGGGTAGGTTCGAAGTAAAATAAGTCAGCGGATTTTTTCATCCAATCGTTAGCATTTTGCCTTTGTACATGAATAAAAATGACAGGGTTATTAATGCGAATTTTACGACGTTGCTGGATCTGTTCTGGGGTACGGTTCGCATAGTGACAACAAATCGGTGAAGGGCGATATAGCTTTTTACAAAATGGCGGAACGCGACCACTGACGGTTTCAGGCCACTGTTGCTCAGGTGAATTTAAAAAGAAACGCGGTTCACGCCAATTAATTCGGTAATATCGGCGCCTTTCTGCTACAGCCTTCGAATGGTCTTCAGTTGCATAGTGTTCGGCATCCTTGTCGGTGAAATAGAATTGCGCTTGCCACATGCGCATTTGCTGTTTTCCAGCCTGCATTGCCTTTTTAAGCATGGGGCGAGGATCTTGAGCTAACATCTCATCGGCATCAAGAATATACCACCAGTCTTTAGCTGAAAAGAGGTGATGATATTGATTATAAACACGGTTTCTCAGTTGCTCTTTGAATACTTCATCGCTTCGAGCGGCGATAATGACACGGGGCTCTTGCTTAACAAAGGCTTGTAGTTTTTCCCATGTGCCATCGTTTGAACCGTTGTCGAACACATAAATGTTGTCACAGAAAGCTAAAGCGTGTTGCAGGGTTTCTATTAAAACATCGGCTTCATTTTTAACCATACAAATTGCGTTGATTTTCATGTTTTGTCCCTCTTAAAAACTAATTGAATTTGATTTTTTTACTTTGTAAAAAGTATTAAGCCCTTTGCCTAGTAAGTACCTAAACGTCATTTCTGATTGTTTCAGCCAAGACCAACTAAACAGGGCAAGACGATGTTTGGTTTTTAGTTTAGTGCGTGGATCTGACAATAATTGACGAGCAATGTCATAACGCCTTTGTTGGATATTGAGTTTGGCAATGTGACACAAATGCGCAGCGCAATAACGCAACATATCCGGTTTTAAGTCAGCATATTGTGCTTGCTCAGCTAAGGCCTGAATACGCTGACTAAATGCGCACTCTGTGCCAGGTATATGATGCTGAGTAGCTTGGTTTTGTGCGTCGCAGTGATAAAGTAAATGGATGTTGGGTGAATAAGCTATAGTGCTTTTAAGGGCCATATTGCAAAATAAAGTTTGATCTTCGCCCATCGACTCGCCTACTGGGAAACCACCAAGGCTCTCGAATATCTCACGTCTTACCGTCGTACTAGAGGTCATAAAAGGTAAATTACCTTGTGATGCAATATGAAAATAATTGTGCAACAGCATGCCGTTGGGGTTCACCTTTGGCAGATAAATATTAGCGTCAACATAGCGCTCATCTGACGCCACTATTTGATAACGAGATGCGTACAAACCGGCCTGTGGAAATTGATGGATCAAGGCGACCATTTCTTCTAAATACAAAGGTAGCCATTCGTCATCTGCATCTAAAAATGCGATATAAGAGTGCATGGCTGCCGCGACACCGGTATTGCGTGCGGCTGATACGCCTTGGTTTTTTTGACGTATGAGGGTCAAATTAGGCCAATTAAGTTGCTCAACAAGGGCTGCGCCATTGTCACTTGAGCCATCATCTACCACGATGATTTCAGCCACAGAGTATCGTTGCTTTTGGATACTTTTTAATGTGCGTAATATGTGCTGCTCTTTATTATAAAGCGGGATAACAACACTAAATTGGGGTAAATTCATCATTGACTCTCCAGTTAGAAAGGGCTTGAGTAAGAGCTGATTTTTTTGGCAGTTTGGGTTCAATAAACCCATCGCTAAGTCCTTTTTCAACCTGCCAAGCGACCTGTGCAAAGTCTAATTCATTAAGTTCAAACTGATAATTTTTGGCCATTTGGATTTGCTCACACCAGCCGCGACATTTACGATGATAGTTAAGTGATATCACCGGAGTGTCTGCGAGGTAAGCCATAATTGCCCCATGTAAACGCATGCTGATAACACATTTGTATTGACCTAAATCGCTTATTACTGCAATGGGATCAGGGTTGTAGGGCTTTATATACAAAGGAACAGTGCTTTTAAGTTTGCGCATAATGGGGTGGTTAATTTGCCAATCGCCTAAAAGTGCATGACCATTAAACTCGAGTAAGGTAATAGGCTCGCCAGTGGTTAAATGAAGACGAGTAATGAGCTGAGCCAATTGAATTACCCGTCTTGTCTCTGCTTCTTTATCAATATTTCCCATGGCATCGATTGCGACAGGACAAAGTGCAAGGGCAATTCCCAAACGTGCTGATTTAAGCGGTTGATAGTGTTCAGAACAGAGTAATAAAGGGGCTAAATCAAAGGTTTTTTGTACGTTGG
The DNA here is from genome assembly GCF_040012495.1 of Paraglaciecola sp. 25GB23A. NCBI lineage: Bacteria > Pseudomonadati > Pseudomonadota > Gammaproteobacteria > Alteromonadales > Alteromonadaceae > Paraglaciecola > Paraglaciecola sp. 25GB23A. The sequence continues at coordinate 32,794 of NZ_JBDYKM010000016.1, read as the reverse complement.
CATTAGGCGCGATACTCGTGGCAATATCCAAACTTTCGCTGTCTCTGACGCCAACAAAACTGCATTCATTGAGAAACTTAGTACAAGCTTTCTCAGCGCCACTAGTGGCAAAGGGGCCGACGCTAACGCCAAGCGCTAAATTCGCATTTGACCGTGTTAAACCCATGAGATGGCGTTTTAAATTAATGTCAGTTTCACTGTGTAAAACAGAGCCTCCTCCGAAGACCACTCGTTTACTGGTAAAGGCTGAGCGATAATGTGCTAAACGATTTTCTCCACTAAAACGCTGGTTCGGTTTTAAATTAGCCGCTTGAGCGCCGAACAGCGGGTGTTGCACTGACCCAGCTAAACTTATCTTAGTGGTGTTACTGCCGAGTATGTGTTTGATGCCCCATGCGCTGGCTAACATCAGTGCGTCATCGCCGCTATTGCGCATGCCATAATATCCAACAAGATAAGCATCATTTCTTTGTAACATTTAAGGCTCCTGGTTTAAGAGGGTTAAGGGCCATGCCAATCTAAATAATTGCCAGCCAATAAAACTAATAAAAAGTTTTCAATTTTCGAAAAATGACCAACTGGAAATGACGAAAAACAGTAAAAACTCTACAAATGAGTCAGATGCTGGGCTTTGCATGTGTTATTGCCGTGTTCACCCCTACATCATTTACTTAGTCTTTGCAGAAACCGTACCAACAAATTTGTCTGTTTAAGTTATTGAAATAGATGAAGAAAATATATTTTTTAAATGACTTAACTTGATTTTTAGCAAATTGCAAATTGCGAAATTGCATTTTGAAAACAGTATTGAATAGTAAAATAAAGACTTTAAGCCCGATCTTTCACTGTCTTTTAAAACTGAGGGTTGGATATCGTAAAGGCTAAGTGTGCTTTGGTACTGACTCGCTGCAATGTGACATCGACACTGTGGGATATGTTATTTTAACTCACGAGATAATCATCATCGCTTTAGAGCATGAAATGCGGCGGATTTTTTTGGGTTGAGCGCCATCCCTATCCATATCAGCACTGGCCAATAGAGATAAGATAAAATTTCTAAATTTTCGAAAAATGAGTAGCAGAATATGACAAGTAACATAAAAAAAGCGCTGCGACACAGTGAGTTATTGTGACTTTGTAACAACAAATACACTGTGGTAAAAAATAAAGGTACGGCAAGGGCTAAAAAACCGACAATACCTTTCACATATAACAAACCATACCAACTATGATGCGATCCAATAGGCATGCCTTCAACAATTTTAGGACCCGGTTCAACAATGCCATGACCCCAAATAGGTGCCTCAGCTTGCCAACGTTCAATGGCTAGTTTCGCCAAAGTGGCGCGAACGCGAGTTGAACCAGGACGAGAGGCCTTAACATCTTCATAGGCGTTCATGAGTGATTCAAATAAGGGTTGACCTAGTATCACAACCATTGGAATAACTACGCCTAATGCTATAAACCACCAAGGATTCTTAAATTTATGGGCTAAAAGTAGGGCGGGAAACAGAATGATAAAGATGGCCCAGCCAGCCCGTGATTGAGAAAATAAACACATCGCTACACAACCAATCACTCCCCAGTTGCGCCAAAAACGATTTTTTTCTTGTAAGCAAAAAATAAGGAATAGACAGGAAATAAAACCTGCAGCTGGTGCCCATGGTGCAAAAAAACGCCAACGTAAACCACCGCTTTCAGGATTTAAGCCATATAAACTGACAGTAAAAAAACCATCACCAGGGCCCCCTACAAATTTCAAGGGGGAGATAAATAAGTCACCGGGAGCTCCTACAAAGCTGACGAGTAAAGTAATGGAAGCAAAAATAAAAGAATGAAACGCTAGTATGCAAATGGCTCTAATGAGCATTTCAGGCTTAATATTAATCACCGAACCAATCACTAAAAACAGCGGGATAAGTGCCCAACCTTTTACCCAACCAATAGTCGACTTTATGGTTTGCCCGAAACCGAGAGCCCAATCAATATGGCCTACTATTAAGGCGAGCAACATGACCAATCCGCTAGCAATCCACATCCATACCAAAGCTGAAATCATCGCTTTTGATTCGCTACCTTGCACATACCAACGCAGGGTAGCCATTGCGATTATTATCCAGCCTAATAGAGAGCCTGAAATATACAAGGCTCCGATAAGAAACAGCGGGTAGCTCGCTGTTATTCCATACCAAACTAGTCTTTCTTCAGCAGAATTTGGATAATGTTGTTGCGTTGCCATAATACGACGAGTCCAAAAGTGATCATGAAAAACCCTACAAACGCCACAACGGCCGCGATCAGAGGCTTAGGGCTACTTTGAACAGTAGGATAGGAAGGAATCGTTAACATTTGTAGCACGGGATAGGAGGCAAAAACATCGGCTTTACTTGCCTCCAAATTTGCGGCAGCAGAGGTAAATACTGCTTCCGCCATATTAAACTCGCGTTGTATACGCTCTAATTCGATGCTTTCACGAGAAAAAACTTTTACTTGGTCAGAGACTTGAGCAATGGCCCGTTCTAATTCAGAACGCAATGAAACTTGACCTTCTTTATTTGCAAAAGCATCAATTAAATCCGCGAATAATTGCGCTCGTTTAGGGTTAAGTTCTAAGTTTAAACCGTCAAAAAGTTGATTACTGTTAAAACCCAATATTTCCTCACTGCGCTGACGTATTGCTGCTTTGGTATTACTCAAACGCTTTTGTTGAGCGAGAACTTGTGGATGATTTTCACCCCATACTGCACCAAATTCAGTAAGATGAGTAGTGGTAACATTTAGCTCGGTTAAATAGGCTCTAAACTCCACGTCTGACTGCAAGATAAAGGCTTGTCCGGCTGTGCCGGGTGATACGCCTAGATTTTTGCTCAGTTGATTGATGTAGGTATCCAAGCGCGAGACTTCTGAGCGCACGTAAAGTTGGCGTTCATTCATACCTGACAGGGTCGTAATCAATTGAGTGAGTTGCTCAACAGACACTAATACTGAACGCTGTTGGAACTCCACAATAGCCAAACGTTTTTCGTTCATTCTTGCGCGGTATTGGTCAAGAACTTTTTGAATACTTTTATCCCGTCTTTTTACTTCGTCTTCCCTTAGTTTGTCTAATTCAGTTTGCAGCGATTCGTATAAAGCCCAGGCTTTTTTATTGGCTAAGTCTTCACTACCAGCATTGATAGAGACCAATAATATTGAGGTTTGCTCGGTTAACTTTATTTTTGCTTGACCAAATTCTTCTGGACTTAATTCCAGGCTTTTCGCCGCTCTTTGGCGCACCCCACGACTCGATAACATTTCTTTGTAGTTTACTCGTGGATTGAAACCACCAGAAGCGAAGGGAGCGCTGGTTTGTGAAACAACCTGGCCCACATCATCCAGACTAACGGAACTACTATTACCTGTGCCAGGCAAGACTAATTCCATATCACTAGCATATTGAGGTGGACTGGCTAAATAGGCCAGTATCAGTAAGCCAACAAAGCAGTAAGCGATAAGGGCAATGACTAAATAGGGCTTTCTGAGCGTGCGGTAAATAAACGCTCTGAAACGGCCATAGTTAGTTAAGGGAACAAGTGGATAATTCATGGTCAGCCTAGAACAATTTAAATGGGGTGATAATATCGACAATGGTCGCCGCTACATCACGCAAATTGGTTATACCTGAGTCATAACAAGCGACCGCATCATTTGGCATCAAATAAGGATTGATTAGCTCTAAATGTGGCATTTTCATTAATTGCTCAACTGAGCGCTCTATTACCTGAGTTTCACCGGTAATTGGATTTTTGCTCGATAATACGACGGTTCGAGGGGCATTAGTCCACTCTTTGCCTCCCACGCAGTTTGCCGATACTGCAGCTTGGAGTAGGCGTGTACCATAAGGAATGTTAGTTGCGTAACTATCAACACCTGCTGATGAGTTACTGCCAGCAGAATCAATCAAATTAGACATAAATACCCGAAAGCCTTTGGGCGTAATTTGGCTGGGGCGCACTAAATGGGGTTGAAAACAACCTGTGCTGGGTACAATCACTCTATCGCCAGCGACTAGGGGATAATCGCGAACAAGCTCACCACTGAGTATTCCACTCAAGTCAACCTGTACTTGCCAGCCTTGGCGGATCAAAATAATTTGGTCAATTTTAGCATCTGGCCTAACTCCAGAGGCGGCGCGAATCGCTTCAGATAATAAGCGAGTATTTGAATAGTCACCCGATGCATTTGTTCTTTCGTCCATAACCGCATTAGGATTTTTGTTGTTGATTAGTACGCGACCCGGTTGAAATACCGCACCCGCAACTGACACCTCAATTGCAGCCCAATTTAATACTTGTACAGCAACATTGAGACTAGAAGCTTGAAAAATGTCGGCTCTAACTAAGGCTAATTCGATGCGGTTTTGTAGATCGTTAGTGGTGGTGCCCGCGGCACTGATGGTGCCAATGATCGGTAAATTAATCCCGCCGTCATGATCAATAACATAGCGCCCACTGAACCCTTCGCCATTTTCAATTAACACATTGAGCAAATCGCCTGGACTGAGCAATAAACCTTGGTCAACAAAAGCGATATTGTTGTTGCTGGCAGAAGTGGGGTAGGGCAGATGTAGAGGCTGATCAATGCGATAATTTAATGGAGCAGCAAAGTCTTGAACTTTTGCGCAATCTAAACCCATTGCAAAAGTCCGTTTGGGTGCGGCTTCATTTAAAAATAGTTCTCCTTGCCCACCAGGTGTGCCGTGAAATCGTTCTTTAGAAAGGGTTTCCTGAGTGCTAGTTTGAGCACAAGCGCATAAGAGTGTAAGGCTTAACCCGATAGCCAAATATCTTAATACCAAGGCTGTTGGGTTTTTTTCAGTGTTTGTCATGTCGTTCACTCCTGCATCATTTATATAGACTTTGCAGAAACCATACCAATAAATATTATTTTTTAAGTTATTGAATTTATTGATTAATATTTATAAGGCAATGAGAGGGAGCTGTTCTTTTCGCGAATTGCAAATTGCGAATTGCATAATGAAAATTGCATTTAGCCTACAAATAACGATAAAAACATGAGTTAAACTGCAAACGGGCTACACATAAGCCCAATAATTCTGGCTTTAATGATATTGAAAAGGCTTAACAATAAACTGTGTTGCCACAATTAAAGTTAAGCCCTGTTACCAATAAAATAAAAGCTATCTAAATTAATATGCGCCTTTAGCGCCGAGCACCGCAGGAATAGTTTTGAGTAAAATAGTAAAGTCGTTAATGATACTTTGTGTGTTGAGGTAATGGGTATCCAAAGCCATTTGTTGCTCGAAATTGGTGTTTGCTCGACCAGAAACCTGCCAGAGTCCAGTCAGTCCGGGTTTACCCACCAGTCTTGCCATATCAGATAGGCGATATTGATAGGTTTCAATCGCTAAGGCGGGGCGTGGACCGATTAAACACATATCCCCTTTAATGACATTTATAAGCTGTGGTAATTCATCCACAGAGAACTTACGAATAAATTTCCCCATGTTGGTCACACGAGGATCATTGATATATTTTTTGCATACCCCTTGGCGATCACTAGCAGTCGGCTGAGGTTCTTGATAACGGCTATCGGTTTTTAAAAACATTGAGCGGAACTTGTACATAGTAAAATGCCGACCATATTCACCAATACGAACTTGCTTGAATATGATGCCTCCTGGGCTTTCTAAACTTATTAATAACATCACGATTGCGATAAACGGGCTAAGTATTAACAATATTGCCAAGGCCGCTAGTTGTTGCAATGGCAGTGGGATGCCTTGATGAGCAAAGTTAGATGAACTATCAACAGTGCGCTCTGGGTACATATTGGGTATTGCTTGAGTATTCATTATTTTGCTCCTTTAGATGCGGCATTTAAGATAAAAACATGAAATAAAAATAAGGGGGTGCCAATGACGTAGCGCTTAAACTTTTTAAACGGCTCTTGCACCAATCGCCATACCCACTCTAGTCCTAGTTCTCTTATCCAAACTGGAGAACGTTTTATCTGTCCAGAATAAAAGTCGAACAATCCGCCTACTGCTAATGCTGTTTGACAGCGTAACTTAGCTTGATTTTCAACTAACCAGCTTTCTTGAATAGGTGAGCCCATTGCCACTAAAAGAACATGACAACCGCTGGCATTAATCCGGGCAATTTGGTCCTCTATCTGGTCTTTAGGCATATAACCGTGTTGCACGCCGGCTATTTTTAGATTGGGGTAAGTTGCTTGTAAGTTGGCTGCCGCTTTTTCTGCGGTGCCTGGCTTAGCCCCAAGTAGGTATATTGACTTGCCTTGTTGCTCACAGGCCTGGCATAAATGTGGCAACATGTCAGTGCCATTAGTGTTTTCCTTAACACTGTATCCTGCTGTTTTAGCAGCCATGCGAATACCTGAACCGTCGGCAAATAAGGTATCGGCCTGGTTTAACGTGCGGTGAAAAGCCGGATTACTCAGACTCAAATTGATTGAGTGTGCGTTAATAAAAAAACCAAGCTGTGGTGTTTCGTTTGGGCTTTCAGATGTCACCCAGTTAACCGCTTGTTGCATGGTCACGTTGGCTAGAGAGTGATTAAATATCCTTATTTTTGCCTCGTGACGTGTTTGCTCTTTACCCTTTCCATACAGAATTAAGCACAAAACGCTTTTTGTTATTAATAAGAGATAATCAAGGTAGCTTCCGTTAAGTTGCTTTTCTAATAGCTGTTGCTCATTTTCGATAACCAATCCGGTCATATGATGTAATGAGTAGAGACTAAATAACCCACTTCGACAGTTATATTGATTACTATAATTTAACTGGGTGTAAGGTGAAAAACTGTGTTTCATGGATATACCACAAAAACCCAGTGTGCCTTTTAGCAGATCAAATAAATAAGCAGTTTTGGGCAGCCAACCGCAGTTAAAGGAATGCAAAATGACCGTTCTGCCAAAGGCATCCGTTTTGTACATGGATTTAAGGATTGTTTGACGACTTAAAATCGCCAGTCCGCTATTGATTAAAAATAGTGGTAATAAAACCGTCATCAGTATCAAGGCCAAAGGCTTATCGAGTTTTTCACCTCGATAATTTTTACGACTGGTTTGCCCCTCGACGTGGGATAAATTGGTATAGGGAATAGGTTGCTTTAGCATAAGGCACTTCCTGCAATATTAGTTTAACTAAAGTGACTATTGCTATAGATGTGCCAAGTTGGTTATTTTTTGTATCTAATTGATTTAAAACGGTTTATGTTAGTTTTTATTGAGGGGTTTACATGTTGCAGAATAAAAATATTTTCTATTTTGCTAATCATTCTGCAAATAAAAAATACCTCAAAAATAAACGAATTTAAAAACGTACGAGGCTAAATTAGGAGCTCTAAATAGTCTGAATATCAGTTGGGGATATTCAAAATTAGATACATTTTTGAGACGAGAAAAAAACAAGTAGATAAGCGAGCTTACGCTTGACTAACAGGCCGAAAAATAGCGTAGTACTTGACAATTTTTTGGGTTTCTAACTCAAGTTGTAAGGCTGTTTTGCTGATGGGTTTATTAATTTTTTGTAATAGTCTTGATGTTCGAGATATGAGTTTATGAATGAGGTTATACAGAAAATTAGTGCGTAGAGGACCAAAGTTTTCATGACGAATATAATCATCTAACTCACTGTCAAAGGTGTTATTCCATTTATTGTTCAACTCTTGAATAAATGAACAGTTTTGACTGAACTCAATAATGTGGCCATTTTCACCCCAGCCTACATTACATTGCTCAGCTACTTGGTGATTACGATGGTTGATCAGAAGGTTTAACCATTCTCTCACTTTGCTCTCATTTTTTGCGATCAAAACTCCAGAGTTAAATCGTTGAGTATAGCCTTTTGCCATAAAAAAATATTTATGCGGCTTAAATACGGTTTCAATAGGCGGACACGATGCTTGTACAAAGGCGTCAGCATCTAAAAACACCACAACCTCATATCCTGCGTTAAATGCTTGTTGCATTAAAGTTAGTTTTAACCAGCAGCACTCGACACCTAATTTTGAAAAGTAAGGGCGCGTCACGGCTTGATAATCGTAACCTTGTTTACTGGCATATTGATGGTGAGAGTCTAATTCTTTATGGTAAAGCCACTGATAACCATTTAAGGCAATACTAAAAATCAAGGTAGAGTTATTTTTCATAATTGACCCGCTGGTTGTCACATCATGTTGATGTAAAGCAAAATTCGCTCCACATTGCTTGAGTCGACAAAACCAGACTCGGCCCATCTAGTTTGCAAAATTCCCAATAGATTTATTCAGTTTGCTTTGCATATTGCAAAAAAGATCGTGAATGCTCCTGGCTTATTAAGCTAACCCCTTTAAATATAGGCTCTGTAGCCATTGGCACACTTCTGGCTAACACTTCAACTGAATCAAAAATATGCCAATTGCATGAATAAAATAGGAGGAGTAAATGAATAAAATATTGAGTTTGATAATTAGCGGGTTAGTTAGTGCACTGTCGTTGTCAGTCCATTCTACTGAAACCCAAAATGGTGAGTATGTATGGACGTTTCTGAACGGAGAGCCATGGCCAGTGGGATATCAGCAAGATATTGGTAAACCAAATAATTTAACTTGGAATTTTAATGACTATCCAGCTGACTTTTTTGCGAGGATCAACAATGCGCTGCCAGAGCGTGCTATTAACAAGGCTTTTTTAACTGATGATGCTGGTTCTACTATTAGTTTAGTAGAAGAGGGGGAAGTATTTATTACCTTTGTACATGAGGGAGCTGGGTATCGAAATTCATTTGGTTATTTCATTTTTGACCCACAAAATCCTCCACAAACTCCCTCGGACGTGAGAGAAATAGTGGTGTTCCCTAATTTGTCTTACCCACACCTTACCAATGGACATCGTTTAAGTTTAGGTACGTTTCCTGCTGGTACTCATATAGGTTTTTTTATTGCTGCAAATGGTTATTGGTATGACACAGGCGTAAGACCTAAGCCTGTACCCTACTACTACTCGCTACAGCACCTTAATCCAGAACAGGATCCGAGCTTACGTCAACACGCGGTACTTTTGTTGGACGAAGAGGTGTCTGAGGTGGTACTGGCTTTTGAAGATTTACCGCGTACTTGGGGCGATAATGACTTTAATGATGCAGTATTTGCCGTGAAAGTGACGCCAGAAAGCGCTTTAGCGACAAACCAATTGAAGGTAGTCCCTCAAGTTAACGACAAAGACGCAGACGGCGTGATAGATGCTGAAGATGAGTTTCCGGATGACTACCAGCGCGCGTTTAGCAGTTATTACCCATCGCAAAAAGAGTGGGTGACCCTTGCCTTTGAAGATAATTGGCCAAATCAAGGTGATTATGACCTTAATGATTTAGTGATCAGAGAGAGGCTGCAAGTTATCTATAACGCTAATGGCAAGATCAGTGGGTTTAAACTCAGTGGCTATATTGATGCTCGTGGTGCAGCAAACCACAATGGTTTTGGTCTTCGCTTGTTAAATACCGACAACGACATTGTCAGCCAAGCTAATATTGTAGTTGGTGGTCAAAGTTTTGCTAAAAGGGCAGAAAACTATCAGTCGGATACCGTATTAATTTTATGGCAAGATAGTCACGAATTTACTCAAACCAATGGACAAGATAAGTGTGCGCATTTTAACACCGTAATAACGTGTGAGCAGTTTGCCCCCATCCCATTTGAGTTAGATGTTAGTTTTGTATCTGCGCTTACTGCATTACCCCATTCCAGTTTGGACTTTTTTATCTTTCGCAGTGATGACCGCAGTCTAGAAATTCACTTCGCCGATTACCCTCCTACAGATCTTTTTAATTTTGGTCGCTTTGGTCGCCTTGACGATACATCAGAACCGCAGTCTGGTCGCTATTTTAGAAACGAGCATAACCTACCATGGGCATTAAAAATTAATAGTGATTGGCGCTATCCTAGGGAATATATAGATGTGTTGTGGGCATATCCAAACTATGAAATATGGGTAGAAAGTGCTGGGCAGCAAGCTCAAGATTGGTATCAAAGTTCCGAAAGACCACATCATATTTATTAAGCTGATAAATGAGGATAAACATTATGAAAATGATTACAAAGCGATTTTTAAATATTACACAAATAACGGTATATGCTGTTGGGTTTTTTGTTTTAGCCGGTTGTGGTGGTGGGGGCGGCACTAATTCAACGTCAAGTCAGGCCTTGCCGCCTCCAGTCGTAATCCCTGTTGAAGCCCCGAGTGTTTCGCAAGCCTTAGACTACCAACCTGACGCGGATAAACTGAGTCATAGCGCTGAAAGATCGTCGGACTTATATGTTGAACCTGACTTTGATTTTAATAGTACTAAGGTGGTTACTTTTGATGTCAGTGCAGCAGATTTTAATGATTCACCTTTGAGCAACCGTCTTTTGGCCATTTCATTAATTGATAATGGCATAATGGATTTTGCAGACCAACGTTTACAAGATAAATCGATTATCGCCATTGTTAAAACAGATAATACAGGCAGAGTCTATTTGTCTATTGAAATGCCCATTTCAGCGCAAAAAGTGCTGTTAGAATTGAAAGAGATTGGACTTGAAAATAAGGTGATGTTTGCTCTAACTGATGGTGAACCCGTTATCCACCATTTTAAGCCACAGCTAGAAGAGTAATAGCTAACTATGCCATGCCATCTAAAACGCTACGCACTTTGTGATAGCGTTTTTGCTGTTCTTCGCTCAGTACGCTGTTTTCGACTGTTTTTATGCACTTTTTAACCAGTTGATTACTCATTTTAGTCGCACCGAGGCTGGTGGATTTAGCGGCAATAAGTTGCAATAGATTAAGGGCAATAGACGCATTTTTTGGCATGATGGTGAATGCTTGGGTAAAGCTTGTTAAAGCATTTTCAATATCGCCTTTACGATAGTAATTAACGGCTGTGTTATTTAGTTCGCGAGAGCTGCACTTAATGGTCGATTTTTCTTGTATCTCTTGATGAATATAATGCAGAAAGATCTCACCTTGATCAGAGTGGCTTTTGCAGCGAAATTCTAACTGCTCCAGAATGGCTTGAGCACGTTCATTTAGACCTACTTCATGGAAGGCTTTAGCTTTGTCGAGTAGGGCATCAACCCCTTCATTTTCCCAATTTTCTTCGTCTAATTGCTCAACTAATGCCCGAGCTTTTTCCTTTTCATTTTCCAAGTACAACAATCGAACGTTAATCACCTTCATTTGTTCTTGTAATTCAGCTTTGGGAAAGGCGACTTTAAGCTGACGAACGTACTCATTGGCTTGTTTTATCAATTTATCAGTGTCGCCCTCATCGGCCGTCATGGCATAGTCAATACCGGCTCTGGCAACGTTTAAGTAGTTTTCAGGTTTATCGTGAATGGAGTTCTTAGCAAAGCGTACTATTTTTTTTGCCGCTTCGAATTGTGTTTCATAGTCATGAGTAATTCGGGATAAATCCAAGGCTGTTTTGTGCCTACGAATGTTACGAGGCGAAATTTCGCTGGCCATCAATACGCATTCTAGAGCAGTCTCAAAATCATTTTGTTTTATTTGCAGGGCAGTGAGCAGATCATAAGCAGCCAGTTGGGACTCGGGTTTAAACGCCAGTCTTAAAACTAACTTTTCTGCTGACTCATCCTCATCTAAGCGAAGATAGGCGTTAATGAGTCCCAACTGCGCCCAGGTAAAATTTTGTACTTTTAAAATTGCTAAATAAAAGTCTTTTGCTTGGGCAAAATGCCCGCAAGCACACAACATTTCCCCTTTAATTTTTAAAGCAAGAGGGAAAAACTCTGAGTTTTTTGGATTGCCTAGAAATAATTCAACTTCAGATAGAGCGCGTTGAAAGAGGCTCTTTTCAATGCAGATATACACTGCGTGCAAGGCTTTTTTTCGAGCCAAAACACGACTTAAACGCCGATCTAATTCTTTAACCGTAAAAGGCTTAGCTAAAAAATCGTCTGGTTGCAGCTCAATAATACTCTGCACTAAATCAGAGTTGGTATCGGCACTAATAAAAACAAAGGCGGTACTGGAAGGCAACTCACCATTGGTTTTTATTTCATCATAGAAATAATAGCCGTCTTGCTCTCGTTTGAGATTGTAAGAGCAAATAATAAGATCGTAACGCTGATTACGGATAGTTGTCAGCGCCAAGCTAATTTTATCAACATAAGTAATATCCCCAAAACCTAATTCTTCTAGGGAGTACTTCATATAGCCTTTAGCAAGTACTTGGTCGTCAACAATCAGTACTTTAGTATCTTTAGCGAGTTGTGAATTCATTAATAGCCGATTTTCCTTTAGTCCATTAGGTTATCGTATTACAAACAGAAAAAATAAGGACTTAAGTGCAAATAATTGAAAATAATGATGTAAATTCAGTCTGTTCCTCTGGTCACGCCAAGTTTAGCAGCTAATCTGTCTGAAAAATATGCTGTGTAAAAGCAAGAAAATAAAGCTATCAGTGAGAAATTACCAATTGTACTCGGGCGGATTAAAAATTCTGGTCAAAAAAGGCTGAACATGTGTTGCCTTTCATAGAAGCGGTTTGGAAAGCTCAGGTAAAATTTGCCGAAGCTAATGAAAACGTTTGATTGGTAAATATGTCACACCCAATTGAGTTTTTTAAAGACAAATGGCACTACAAAAGTAGGCATTATTTAGAATTGGTAAATATTTTTGCAGAAGCAATCTATTCCAACAGCCTACCAAAAGTAGTTTACGGTCATATCAAGCGTATCGTAATTAAGTTTGGGACTGCTGAGGCGTTTAGTTTTTTGTAAGTTGCTATCAAATATAAAACCCGCTTTTAACGCGGGTTTTGTTATTAGAGCATTTTAAATTGATTGTTAATGCCCTTTTTAGACTTGGATACTTCAAATTCAATAAATTTCTATTGAAAAAGCACTTTTGGACTTCTTAGAAGAAGCCCCCTTTAATGTTGTGTTGCTCAATTGACGACGTTTTCTGAATATATCCCTGATGAGTGGGTGCGCCAAACAGCTTCTCTTTCCACTCATCACAAAGGGAAGGTGATGCGAACAGCAGAAGCGGGCATACATCTCGCTCATGGTATATGAGCAGTTTATTTTGCTTATTTTATATGAACGCTCTTAATCAATAGACAACTCACTTCTTATAAGTTCGTCGACCGTTTTTTAGTACCATCCCTATAAAAGAACACAATAATAATCCTGCTAAAGAGGGTGCATTAACAGGGTTGGTTGGATTGACAGAAGAAATTTGCGCATAATCGAAACCATCAGATGACTCAATAACATAGTTGGGCAACCAGTTACCGTTAGCGTCAAATACACTTGCTCGAGTGATGATGGTATGGCTTAGATCATTTTGCAGATGTATGTCAATTGAACCCACATCAATATTATCTATATCGATGTTAAACATTTCACTGAAAGCCCAATCAAAAAATATCGCCTGTCCGCGCCATAATAAATCTTCAAAAATAACGCTTGAATTCATAGTAGCCGTTTCGTTCACATTAGTGCCAAAACGTCCGTTTGAATGTGTGCTAGACGTTTCCTCTACCTGCCAATCTTCATTGGCATCCCCCCCTGAATTAGCAATTCGAGAAAAAAATGTCGCATTAGTATAATAATCAGCCAATGATGCGCCTCCATCGCTTGGGTTGTCATAATTAACATTGTTCAAAAGATCACCAGTTAAATCGACTTGAAAACGAACATACAGATTAGTAGGCACAGGATTTTGGCCTGGGCTTAAATCGCGCACGGTAATGGTGTCACCATAGGAAATCTTGTTGCTAACATCGACCTTTAAGTCGGTAAATGACGGGCCACTGTTAAAGTCATGTTTAATTTTAAGATCTGTGTTGCTGCGTAATCTCGCATTTTCAATACCTATATCCCAACTTACTAATCCTTCTTCAATGCCTTGGGCACCGAGTTCAAAATCAAATTGGCTAATGCCGCCACTGCTATTACCATTGTATGATGATGCTGAAATATCGATGCGTGGGTCTGGTATGTTTGCCGGTTGTGCTGGAAGATATTTACCACTTACGTTCACACTTTGATTTGCTGTTATCAGCAAAGATGCGTGCGACTCCGATACTAAACTGCAGAATAACAAAGTTAGATAAGTCGTTTTTTTGATCATGTTTTTCATTTTTAAATCCTTTTTAAAGCGTGAATTTTTAAGATCCTGGACCAAAAAACTAGCAAACAAAAAATTGATAGTTGTCTTTACGTTTGATCCCTATACTGAATAAACGGAAAAAAGGCAGAAATGCGGACATTTATTTTTAAAAAATGAATTTATAAAGCTATGGAACATTACAAACTCGACTGTTTAAAAGACCAAGGCTATACGGAAGATGAAAAGGCCATTGCCTGCGAGATGGCAAAACATTCGTATCAGGCGCTGTTGTCTGTAGCGCGTGATCGTCGTCGTCGCTCTCGTTTTCACGATACGATGATGACAGACGATATACTGCATGAAGCCTACTTAAAGCTTAGTGGAAAAACTGTCTGGCAGTCCCAGGAGCAATACTTTAGAACCGCGAGTCTTGCCATACGTCAGGTTATTGTTGATCACGCAAGGCATAAAATTGCTCAAAAACGCGGGGGATCGCAAGTCGATGAAGTGTATCAAGAAGGTGACGGGGTGTTGCCGGAATATAATGAAACCCCTGAGCAAATACTTGTTCTAAATGATTTACTTGCTCGCTTGGAACAAAAACAACCGAGACTTTCAATGGTTGTAAATGCACGTTACTTCGCAGCAATGTCAGAAACCGAAACTGCCTCAGCCCTTGGATTATCTGAACGCACCGTAAGAAGAGATTGGCAGTTAGCTAAAACGTGGCTTGCCAACAAAATGACAAAAGCCAGCTAAGCGATTGTTACAGGCGCCAGAACGCTGGAGCCAATTGTTTATCAACTAGCTGCTTATACAAATAGAGCATGGTCAATTGACTACTTACCTCGGTATGAACAGCCGACTCTTTTAGCCAATTGAGATCGTCCTGTTCTAGATTTTGCCTTAACGAATTCAAGTAAATTTTAATTAATCTTAATTGCTTGTGAGTGCGATCATTAACCTCAAATTTTATAGCTTGGCTGAGCGTTTCATTCATTTTTAACTCGGCGCGTTCAGCCTGTTCAGCGTGTAATAACACATAGGCCTGCATTCCTTCTGCCAACAGGTGCGAAGCACTGCCTTCGCCGGAAAAGCGTTTGAATAACTCTACCGACTCGGCAATCAAAGTTAGTGCATTTTGTTGATTACCTTGCTGCACCTCAATGATAGCTTTAAGCATGATCGCCTTGGCTTGTTGAAGGCTTTCACCTTTCAATGGTACGTCTTCATTTAATATGGCATTGACAAGTTCATTAGCGCGCTGAGTATCGCCTTCCCACGCTAATAGGATGCTAGCAAGATTAAAGCGGGCAATATCGCGACCGTAGGCTGCAAATCCCGGATTTTCTTCAAATATACGTAAGGTTTGTTCGTAAGCTACTAACGCATCGTCGAAACTGCCTTGCAAGGTTCGCATGCCAGCGAGTTGGCTAAAACTAAACAGACGTTCAAACGGAGAGTCTAAACTCTGCAAGCGTTTTTCTAATAATTTTACCGATTGCTCAATATCTTCAGGTGCGCGGGTGGCTCTAGCTAATCGATTGGCATAATTTGACGCGTCTCCCTCACTTGTTTGACTGCCGTCACCGAAAAATGTAACCAGTCGTCTTAAAATGTTGGTTGACTCATCATAGCGTCCTGCATCTGATAACATCATGGCATAGACCTCTTCTCCAAGCGCAAGGAGTGAGTTTGAGCCAATTTTTTGTGCCATCCACAGGTCAAAAATTTCAAGCGCTGAGGCGGTATCGCCACGAAAATAAAAATTACGCCCAATTGCATAGCTTAACGCGGCCGCGGTTTTAGGGTCTTGTTGCCTTCTCGAAAATGCCTCTTGCCAACGCGTTTTTAACAGTTGACTCAATCTTTCAACGTCCTCTTCGCCACCAAATGCCCGTTGTAATACATCGGAGTATGCTTGTTGAGCAGCCAGTGTCGCTTCGGTTCTTTCGAATTGCCAATTCGCCTTTTGAAGTGCAAGTTCTGCAAGTCTTGTTTGTTGATTTGCGTCATTCGCAAACTTAAGACTTGTGGCCATTCCGCCAAGTAAGGCAATGATAGCAATCACGGCAAGTGTGTTTGCAATGGGATATCGTTGCACAAATCGTTTTGCCCTATAAGCCCAACGACCATTCCTTGCCGTTACCGGTCGTTTTTCTAGAAATGCACTGACATCTTCTAGCATTGAAATACAAGATGAGTATCGCTGCGCAGGCTCAAATGCTAGCGCGCAAGTAATTATCGCGCGTAAGTCTATTTCAGAAATTGCGGATTCATCCGCTAGCATTCCACCATTACTCAACCTGCGAGGGCGTGTGCCAGTGAGTATTTCATGCAATAACGCCCCCATCGCAAAGATGTCGGTTTGCACTGATACTGATTCACCTTTCAATTGTTCTGGTGCGGCCGAAGCGAGCGTAAGCGCTACAGTAATTCCTTGCACAACGCTAATATTGCTCGCAATACCAAAATCAATTAACCGCGGTGAACCATCACTAGCAATCAATACGTTTTGTGATTTAATATCACGATGCAGAATCAGTTTGCTATGCGCATGAGCAACTGCTTCACAAACCGCGATGAAGAGCTTCAGCCGTTGCTTAAGGTTGAGTTTGTAACTGTTCACATGCTGAACAATGGGCTCGCCGTCGATATATTCCATTACCATATAAGGTCGACCATCTGCGCAATTGCCGCCATCAATAATACGCGCAATGCTATGGTGATCCATTAGAGCCAAGCGCTGTCGTTCAATTTCGAATAATTCTGAGTGGCTTATAGAGAGGCTTTGAATTAGTTTTAAAGCTACCGTCTGTTGATACAAACCGTCAGCACGATGAGCCCGGTAGACGTCTCCCATACCACCATGGCCAATATGTTGATCTATTTGCCATGCACCTATTAATGTTCCATCTGGCAGAATGCCTTCCTTGCGTAACTCATCGCTAGCAGATGTTGCTAAAAAACCTGTGTCTGGTCGTAAATGTTTTAGTAAGCGTGATATTTCGCTTGCCTCTTGAGTGACCGGCAATGATTCGACAAACGATGTTAGGGCGTTGTGATTTAATGTCAGGGCATGCTCTACCTCAGCGGTTATTTTTGACCAATCCAGCACGAGCAAATTCCCTTGACTAATCATTAAAACATTATTGCTTTTAAACTTAATCTAGCCTTGTTTAAAAAGCAACTTATCGGCAAACGAACTCAGCAATCACGGATGTTAATGGTATTTTTGTTTAAAAAATTACGAAGTAAGAGTAAGACTAGACTCTGTCAAATAAAAGGATTTACAGGGATGGAGTCGTTGGAATGTTGAATTAAAACAATAGGTTATTAATTTGACTATAGAAAATATAAGGCAGGTGATTTTTAAAATGAAGCGACAAAATTCTCGTTAAAGTCAGGGGGACCCCCGACAGGATCCTTTAGTTTTTTCTGGCAATATTAATTTCAACACGGGTACTTTTCATTCTGTGCCGATTACTATGGGGAAAATAATGATCTTCCCTTAAATATAAAGCCATTTTTGATTTAGAAAGCTAAGTAAGTATGAGGATATTGGCACTTTATTCATCCAATTTGAGTAACTTGAAAGTGCCGTGTGGCAAAAAGCAACGAAATAAACGACTGTCCTAACGACACTTAAAGCCTTGGGGTTGCCTTAAGTTATCAGGAAAAAGTGGTTCGCACCTGACTAATTCTATAAGCGAACTTAAGCTTCGCCCAAGAGAACTTTCGTTGATGCTACTGAACCGAATTTGTTGAAAAACTTTTGATGTACACACCATATCTTTCATTAGATTCAAAAGGGGACTTCTATTAAAAAGCTGCTAACTTGGATAGTGGTTGCCGCTCTAATGCTTCGCGTCCCTCCAACAAAGGCATTAAAATGATAGCAATAGGCACCAGTTTATTACATCCAATAATCTTAAAAACCACCTTTATTGTATTAAACCGCCGATGTCATTAAGACAAATCGGCAATAAAAGAGCTCATATCTGTGATGTGTGTTTTCGCAAACAGTATAATGATTTATCGACAGTCACCTGCTCCTTATGAAAATAAGAAAGGAGTTGATGTTTAGGAAAAAAGGGCGAGTGATTGCTCGTTAAAATTAGCTAAATTAGGAAATGTTTCGCTTAGCTGTGAGCCAGATAAACCGTACCATCCTGCCAAACTCGCTGCATATTGGTCGACCGAGGTAGTAGGGATGATTCTTCCCTCTCCGATGTCGTCATTGCTGCCAATGACTAACTCTGGCATTGTGCCAATAAACTTACCACCGTCTATGGCGTCGCCCATTACCATTTGATGACTTCCCCAGCCATGGTCAGTGCCGTCACCGTTGCTAGTGAGGGTTCGACCAAAATCACTTGCCGTAAATGTAGTGACTTTATCGGACACACCTAGCTCGACTGTAGCGTTGTAAAAGGAGTTCAAAGAATGGTTGAGTTCACGCATAAGTAATGGATAACGGTTCGCTTGATCGCCATGGGTATCGTAGTCACCTATACCAATAAAAAATATTTGTCGTTTCATGTTGAGCTGAGAGCGAGCAGCAATTAAGTTGGCCACCATACGCAAACTTGCAGACAAGTGACTACCTTGCACAAACTCCGTACTTATTGGTGAAATGGTACTGAGTGCCGCAGACACTTGCTGACCCAGCGATAGCGAACGATTTTGCGTATCAGCAAAGGCTTGAGCAAATAAGTGAGATTGGCTTTGTCCAAGAATTTTACGATATGCCTCTACACGATTAATGTCCCATATTTCACTACTTTGTGGACGAATACTCCAGTAATCGCTGACGCCTGCGGCAGAGACTGTGTAAGGTGCTTGTGCGCCACCCATTTGAAAAGTATTCGCCCCCGACAGTGAAATATTCATAGACAACTGGTTGCTGCCATTGGCATCCAGCATAAGCTCTGCCATCCGGCTTGCCCATCCCTGTTGCGGCTTTGTTGCCTGCAAGCTCATCATATAGTTTTGCTGGTCATTATGTGAAAACAACTGTGGTGGTAAGGCAACTCGATTGTTTAGATAGTCGGCTTTGCTGGTAGGTTCGACTAAGGTTCCAATATTGTTCACAAAAGTGAGCTTGTTGTTAGCAAACAAATTTGCCACATCGCTTAATTCAGGATGCAGTCCATAATCGGCAGGTTGACTATTACTGGGTGCAATAGGAATGATATTACCGCGCAGTATCGCTAAATTTCGACGCGTATTCTTGTAGCTGTTATATTCATTTAGCGAATGAGGGATCAGCATACTGTAAGCATCATTACCGCCGTACAAAAACACACAAACTAACGCTCTGTAGTCATTAAAAGTGCTGGTTTGTGCTTGCGCTAGATTAAATTGACTAATCAGCGAAAAAAGACTTGAACTCCCGAGGGTTGTCAATGCCGCTTTTTTTAGGAAATCTCGGCGAGATAGACTGTTATTTTTCTTGTTGAAGTGATTCATGCATTTCTCGCTAACGTTGCACTGCAAATTCGGGTGACAGATAAATAAGATGAACGACTTCAGCGACTACAAAACGCGGTTCAGTTTGTTGCTGGGCTAAAACGCTCAATGCATCTTTAGTAATATCGCTCATATCGCCGGCTAGCATTAATAAGCTAAGTCTTGATAATAATTGACTGATGTCATTTGTGAGGGCCAATTCATCACTAAAATCGGGATATGGGCATCCAAAGCCATCTAAAAAGTTAAGGCGTGGCTGACAATCATTTAAGAGAAAGTCATACGAATTAAAAATAGGTGCCGAGCCATAGTTAGTTGCATTAGTAATAAAGCTTTCATTTAGTATTTGTAGTTCAGGTGCAACTAGGTCTGAATCGCGAATTGGGCCTGCAGGACTGTGATCAGGACGAAAGAAGTTAAATACCGACGGGGCTGCGTAAGGGCGTTGTCCGGAGGCTGCAGCGGGGTAGAAAAAACGCAGGGTTTGACGCTGTAATCCCTCTTCATTAATGGGATGCAAACCGGTCACGTCAAAGGCTCGTATCAGTGCGGTAAACTTAAGTATTGGCTCTTTTAACTTGCCAAAGGTGCTTGGCCTATCGCGTTGACCTGTGCGGGCTTCGGTGTCGAGTAAAATCGCTTTGACTACCGCCCCTAAGTCACCTCTTACGCCACTGCCATTATCGCGAAAAACCGCACTTATTCGGCTCACATATTCGGGGCTTGGATTGCTAGTCACTAGCCGTTGAATCAACTGTTTACCGATAAAAGGAGGAACATTTGAATGATTAAATAGATTATCCAGTGCACTTTTTAAATTTTGGGACGCACTTTGTCCAGCAGGTACTATCTCGCCATTAAGCAGTATTTTTTCATCGGTATCATGAAAATTTTCAAAAGCAATCATAGGGTTGATAGTATCGCCAAACAGCCAACCATCAAAATCCCAAGATGTTGCATTCTTATAAGTCCAGCCAGTAAAAACTCGCGCAAAAGCCTTAATGGTATCTTGATTGTAGGTAGGTATAGGCTGCCCATTTTCGTCAATTTGTATGCTACCGTCTTGGTTCAACATTACCAGTCCAATACTAAAAAGTTGCATCAACTCTCGGGCGTAGTTTTCGTCTGGGCGAATATTCTCTTCACTATTCGCTTTTTCGTTACGTATCATGCTTAAGTATTCACCCATAATCGGATTTAGGGTGACTGCTTCGATTAACTCCCGATAGTTGCCAAGCGCATTGTTGGCTAGGAGGTCATGATAAGCGACGATACCTCTTGCGTTGTTAAATAAAGTATCTGATGTTTCTGAGACAACAAAAATCTGACTAAGGGCAAATGCAACTCTTTGCCGAAGTTGATCGTCGCCATAAGCAAATAAGTCCCAAAGCATATCACTAGCCGCTAATTGCTTAGGATAAGAAAAGTCCAAGTTTTCGCGGCTTGTTACTGGAAAACCAGCATCTTGTAGCCGTTGTTCATACTTAGTTAATAATGAGCTTGGTTGAATTGCAATTTGTGCGTTTATCCATGCTTCATATTTGGCGCCTCTAGCCACTAAGTTTTGAATATCACGTTCAGTAGGACCAAAAGTCGCTTGAGTTAAAAATCTTACAATATCTTTGGCTTGCTCATCTTGAGCTAACTCCCATAATGCATGCGCTGCTGGGATTTCGTATGCAAGCTTAGCTTCACTCGATACATTCCCTGCGGCATCAGTAGCCGTAACGACAATGTCTCCCGAAAATTGCGCTTCAGCACTTGTAATCGGACTAAATGTACCATCGGCTAAGGTGATGTTTGTAGCGGTTGAGCCATCTTCATAGATTACCGTAATAAGGCTTTGGGCCTCGGATTTTCCACTTACACTTATGGTTTTATTGTCATTAACTGCGATATTGGGGATTGGTCTTAATGGCGCTATAGTATCTGTATAATTAGTTTTGGTAATGCTAGAACGATTTCCTGCACTGTCTGTGGCTGTCGCCGATACCATGCCATTAGGCTGTGGTGTATCACTATTTATCGGTCCATAGTCACCGCTTTGTGAAGCAGTAAGTACTTGAGATTTGCCGTCAGGGAAGGTGATGTCAACACGACTGCCAGCTTCCGCAGTACCCCATACCTGTATTGTGCCATCTTCATTGTCGATGACCCTTTGCACCGGAGCGGATGGCGCTATGCTATCAACGATGATTGGTGGAACTGTATTTGACGAACCAGTATCGCTCCCACCGCCGCCGCAGGCCACGAGCAGAGTCGAGCACCAAAATAGTAAAACAATCCGCATAAGACTCTCAGGTATTAGTATCATCTAGATATTAAATCTAGATATTAACATGGTTGCTATATATTTTTAACAAGTTGATTGATTAGCTTGGTGTTACTGCATTGTGTTGAAATGCATCAGAAATTAATCCATTTTCAGATGGTATTTGCGTCAAATATTGAACCATCATTAACAACTTGACCTGGCGTGAATTATGGCTAGAACCAACTGAAAAATGGATCACTTTTTCAATGCAATGCTGGCTCAATTTCTCATGCAATTCAACACTAGACACATACAACGTAGGCTTGAATAACGATAGCTAACTTAAGAAGAAAAAGCGCAATCAGCGTATTAGAGATGGTTCTAGCGGCTTGAGGTGCACTGCCCATCAGCGAAGTATAACGTCCGTATAATTTGGCTTAGATAATAAATGCTAAAACATATGCGTTTTTCGGCTGTTAGAATTTCACAATTGAAAGAAACCTTTAATTCTATTCTTTCTCCGATAGAGCAAATTTCGTAAGTGAAATTTTTTGTCTTTCAATATACCCCTTAGCCGCATCAATAGAGCAGCCAGTTTCATCAATAACTACTAGTATCGCTTTGTCTATCTTTCCTTCAATAATGTACATATTTGCTTTTGCAGAAAGGCATGATTCATTGGGATAAATCATCTCATTTTCACTAATGATGAAATCAAGCTTTTTATTAAGCAATATAAACTGTTTTCTACAAAAAAAAGAAAAGCCATAAAACAATGAACCAAACATGACTATTAGAAATAAACTTATACCAAAATGCAACTCTGACATTCCAACCCCCAATATATAATCAAATGAAACTAGTTGAGTTTAGCGTGATTAATATCACTACTTCTAGGGGTACTGTCAAGTTAACAAGCGAACTCGGAGACGTCCGTTAATCAGGGCATAAAAAATACCAATATTTATGCCGGATATCGCTATCCCACCCAAATAATCGGTCACGCTGTGTGGCTTTATCATAGATTTACACTTAGCTTGTGTGACATCGAAGAATTGCCAGCAGACAGCGCCATTAAAGATAGTTACCGATAAATTGCGAAGTTATTCGGCTGCGAAACGGAAAATGACGGCCAGCTTTGATTATTTTACCCAGCAATATGAAAACAGCCTCTGTGAATTGTCTCATCAGCCTAGTCGACAACAGGAAAGGCAGATGAGGAAATTTAAATCCCAAGGTCAGGCTCAACGATTTCTCTTGTGTCATGGCACTGTTAATAACCTGTTCAGGCTTGGGCGCCATTTGTTGAAGGCCGCAAATTATAGGACGTTGCGTGCTCGAGCATTTAAGGAATGGGTTAGTTGTGTCCCCATTAAGGAATGAGTTATGGCACGTCTCTGAGTCCGCTCGTTAACTTGACAGTACCCTCCGCTGCAAGTTAAGTCCAAAAAGCCAATCATGACTTCACAATTTCTTTAATTTAAAACGTGTACGACGCGGCAAACCAAATCCGCGAGTTATCTTTGAACTGACCAAACTGACCATTTTCATCACCAAATAACCAATCTATACCTGTTCGAAGTTTTAGCCTGTCGGTATATTCATAGGCGAGTTCTGGGCGCAAAACACCGTCTTGTTCGTTAAGCGTGCCTAATAGTTCGCCTTTAAACAATAGACGACCATTTGAGAATAAACGTTGAGCGCGCAAGGTCACTATGGTGTCGGTAGTGGGGCGAACTAACGTTGATCCCAAGTCATCTATGTAGTCGATCGCAAGTTGCGCGTTCACAAACCATTGCGCTGGAGCATTCCAGTCAATACCAAAACCGACTAATAGCCGTCGTACATCGCCTGATTGCAAAAGTGTATTGCCAATAATATTAACGTGTTGATCGGGAATGTAAGCAACTTCCCCGCGCACCACCGTTTCGCCTAAAGTGACATCATAGCTTGCTCCCAAGAGTGTTCTGCGCTTAAACCTAAGCTCAACAACAATGGGCTGGTTAATCGATGGCTTATTTTCTATTGCAAGGATAGGATCGGTGTCGGGGCCTCTAAAGCTCAGCAGAGACAAATCACCTTGGCCTAGGGGATAAGTTACACGTACACCAAAGGTCGATTGGTCAAGCCCGCTAGTGCGGTTTTGTGTGTTTATTTCAATAGGTATATTTGCGACATTTACCCCACCGGTAAATCGAGTTGATGTATTAAAAAATAAAGCGCCTAACTCAGCTTGCTGAGATACTGTGCCGTCTAAAGCAAGCGAAGCATCTAGTTTAAATTTGCCTACTTGATTACGCCAACGTCCGCCCCATCTTGCGATGCGGTCTGGCCTAACATCCGTAAACACGAAGTCTCGACGACGAACCGGATCAAAACGATCGGTAATTTGTACGCCATCGAGCACTCCCCATGGTGTCACTTGTTTGCCAAGCGTAACGCTGTGTGCGCGCTTTCGCCATTGAATAAATGCTCTTTCAAATTCTACACGTGTACTGTTGTTGTCTATTAACGGGCGGTTTGCTGATGAGTATGCATTTATTGACCCTAAACCTACATCATCTTCGGCGAATTCGGCTCTAGCATCTAGTTGAGCGGTCCAATCTCTATTTAGTTGAAAGCGTGTTTGTGTGCTTACGCTAAAACGAGATAGTTCGATGTCACCATCGTCTAAATTAGTGCCTAATCGATAGTCTATTGTAAAAACAGTAGAAGTTGTTGTGGCATCGGTAAAATTTATATCGCTCAAGTACAGTAAAAGGAAGGCAATTAAAGCTTTGCTTGTGTATTGACTTAAATTGACCCCATTTACTGCCATCATTACTGCTAGCCCCTTTTCTTAAGAAGCGAAAGCGGCGCTCCGTATGGCAACTCATCTGCTTTTAGCAAATCGAGTGGGAGGTCTGGTGCCGCCTGCATATCACTGATAACAATTTCGGTTTGATGCGCCAGTTGTAAATTGAACACTAAGAAATGACTGGCAGTCCACGTTCCGTCGATCATCTCGAGTGCTAAAATTGACACTTCTTTGAGCGGTGTATTATCGGTATCGGTGTATTGAATATTCACCGGAAACCACGTTTGGGGATCGATTTTTGCGATGAAACTAGCATAACCGAGCTCTTCTTTAATGATATTGTTTTTAGGTATTCCCTTTAGCATGTAAAAGGTCTTACCATTTTCTAGTTTCTGCTCACCTAAGCTAAAATCCCAATCTTCTAGGGCAAACTTAAAGTTGTCTTTAATATCTCCATAACTCAAATCGGTGCCCATAAAGTAATCTCCTCGGCTAGAAGAGGGTAATTTGCGCACCCTCTCAGTCGCGGGCAAATAGAGCCAGTTTTGATCAGTGCTGTCACTATTATCATGACTCAAGAAACTGGTATCTCGCAGTCCAGCGGGTTCGGTAAAGTAAATCCCAATTTTTGTTTGTTTAGGTGTTTGAGAGTGAATTAATAACGCCGAACGTTTGCGCTCAGAGCCTGCACTATTACGCATGGTAAAATGCATAAATCCGACCCTAGCTTTGTTGGTTGAGCGGTTTGCAATATTTTCGGCAACTTGTGCAGCGCTTAGCATCGTTGTGGCATGTGTTTTCGGTATGACCGACAACTGCAGGCTCAATAACATAGTAAGTATGATCAAGTAAAAGTGTCGCATTAGTAGGTCTCCTTGACATCTTGCAATAGTGGCGGCGTGTTAAATAAAGAATAAAGTGCAGGTATAATAAAGACGGCGCCGGCTAAACTGCCCAAAGCGGCGGCAGCCACTAAGGCGCCAAACCATTGAAGTGGCGGCGCAGAACTTAAGCAGACTATGCACAGCGCAATAGCAAGGGCTAAGGCAGAAAATACACATGCTCTAGCGACGATTAAATAATTGCCAGAGAATGCCTGTTGTGTGCTCGCTCCGCGTTTTTTAGCTTGACTAATTCCCCAAATAAGATGGATGGCAAAATCGACGCCTAAGCCTGTAGAAATAGCCGCAGTCATTGAGGTGGCAGGGGCAATATCAATATCCAGCGCTCCCATTGCTGCATAGGTAAATAAAACCCCAGTGGCAATAGGCACTAAGCTTAATAGTGCTTTGTAGATTGATCTAAACACCAATAAAGAGGCCGTAAACACAAAAAATATGGCAAGCCCAAGACCTCTAAAATGTGATTCAGATAAAAGTGTCATCCATCCAACGTTAACGGCGACTCTGCCGCTCACACTGGCTTGTAAGCCAGTTTCTTGTGACCATTTGTTAGTGATTTCATAAAAAGAACCTACGGTATCTTTAACATTACTAAAACGATCGGTTGTGAGTTGAGTGCGAATGAGCGCATGCTGATAATTAAAATCAATTTCTTCGCTAAAGTCACCTGGGTCTCCAGAAGATTCATATAAAAACATATATTGGGCAGGCGCATTTTTTGCTGTTGGAAAGCTACCAATTGGGGAATCGGTAAGTACCTTATGCATCAGTGTCATGTAGTCGGCAATTGACGTGGTTTTAGCAACAAACGCTTGTTCACTAAGTTCTTGCTGCAAACGTGCAATCGCTTCGATTATATCAGGGCGCATTAGTTCGTCTTTTTGTTTGCCTGCGACCACTACGTCTAAAAAGTTTAAGCCTGACAAGCGATCATTTAAGGTGATGTCAGCAATGCGAACTTGTTCGTCAGTCTGAAAATAACTCTGGCGCTGATAATCAAAATTAGCCTGCAGTGCAAAATAACCCATTACTGTCATTAATAGAGCCGCGACGCTACTGGTGATGATGGGTTTGTTTAATGCTTGTTTAGTAAGAGCCTGAATGGGTTTATCGATAAAGCTAAATTGCGCGGCAACTTGATTCGGCTTTGCGTCTAACTTAGTTAGCACAATAATGGCAGGCAAAGCGCTTACACTGAGCAACCAAGCCACTAGCGCACCAGCGGCGGCAAACCAACCAAATTCAGAAATAGGTTGCATGGTTGAGCCTAGCGCTAACCCAGAGAAGCCTGCGACGGTGGTGATAGTGGTCAAGGTAACGGGTAGGTAGGTGTGGTTAAGCGCATCGAGTAAATTTTGTTGGCGAGTTTTAGTGGGGCGAGTGCGACACTTGTGCAAAAATATTGTCGAGATATGCAGGCTATCTGCTATTGAAATAGCCATTATAATTACCGGTAATGCTGTGGTGATTAAATAGTATTCGGCCCCCAACCATCCCATCATGCCAATGGTGATTGCAGCTGAACCAGCAATAACATAAAGCGGACCAATAAGACCTCTTAGATTTCTTAGTGCCACCCACACAATTAAAAGGGCAGTAAGCACAGCCATAGGAATGAACTTACGTGTATCTTCGTTCACCATTTGGGCTAATCGCCCGTTCATTGACGCGACGCCTGTTACGTGGGTAGTTAAAGATGGCGTCGATTCCGCATCAGCGATGGCCAGCACTTCTTGGTAGGTTTCGGTAGCGTGATTGGCATCATAAACAGGAACAATGAGTGTTAAGGTATCACCGTTTTGTGAGGCTAATAAACCGGCCATCATGCTCATACTGCTAAGGCGCACAAATGCTTGCTTTGCTGCTTGTATTGAAACTGGGCCATCAGGAACGATGCGCTCAACTATTAAGTCGCCATTATTGCCGCGAATAGCGCTTTCACTCAAAATACTAATTAAATTCTGTTTCTTAACATTGGGTAGCAGGCTAACTTTCTGTTCAATACGGCGTAAGGTCTCGATATTTGTTGGCGTAAATGCCGAGGTGTTTTTAGCTGCGACTAAACCAATGACAATAGGATCCTCTAAACCGAAAATTTCTGAAGCCCTATCTCTAGCAATTGCCGAGGGATGATCTTGCGGGACAAATGCATCTACCGAAGACTCTTTGTGTACCTTTGTTAAGCCAAAGCCCATGCCTAACATCAATATGAACGAGAGTAAAATAACGTGTTTGGGCCGCGCTATAATCCAAGTGAAGTAGCGGGTTCTAAAAGCGGGAGTAGTTATTATCTTATTCATCATTTTCTTCCCTAATATTGTCTTTTCGGTTCATAAACGCTCCAACATGTAGTCAGTAACATGTTGAATAACCAATGGGTCTGTTAGAATTTTTCGATGGCCGAGTCCTTGAGTTCTGATATAACGAGCGCTACTCCATGAATCTGCCAAATGGTCACCTACCTCAACAGGTATCAGACGATCATGGGCATCATGAATTAACAAGCCTGGTATGGACAAATCCTGAACGAAGGACGTAATGTCTGTTTGTTGTGCTTCGAGGGCGTAATGTTGCCTTAAGGTCACTAGAAGTTTGGTCATCATTGATTCAGACAAGCCGGTTATTTTATTGAACACCGTTAGGTGGCTATACAGAGACCGCATTGGCGAGATTAAACAAAGTTTTTTAGGCAGCAAATGTTGCTTCTCACCCATTAGCAAGATTGTTGCGGTGCCGCCAAAAGAGTGCGCCACAATACCAAATGCTTCGCCGTAAATTGATATGACATATTCTAAAGCAACCGAAAAGTCCCTTAAATGAGTCGCTTGTTTGCTGGAGTGACCATGAGCTGGCATATCAAAGGCGACTACTTTGTAGCCATGCTGAATAAGAGGTGCAATAAACCCTTTCATCATACTTGAGCTACTTTCCCAGCCATGCACAAGATAGATGATCTTATCGCCGTCTCCCCAACTGTGGGCGACAATATAGCCTTTACCGTAAGTCAACCTCCTAGACTGCGATTGATCAGGAAACTCCATTAGTGTGTACGGGCGGCGTTTACGGGTGTTGGTAAAGTGATAAAGTGCAACTTTTAGCCCTAAGGAGGGGAGTGCAGTGCAACAAATTTTCAGTGCAAAACGCTGAATTTTTTGTGCTGCGTTTAATGAAAATGTTTTATCCTCCCTTGTACTTGCATATTCCTGAGCACTTGCCATTGTCTTTCCCTTTAATAACATTGAGTGTTAAACACACTTAGGTAGGGCCTTCGCACCTCTTTGCTTAGTCTGCTTGCGCACTTGTTTTTTCATCGCTATTAGAAAGAAACGAAAAGCAGACAGAAATGCGGACATTTTTTTAAAATTTTTTTAAATCAATGGTACTGTCAAGTCAACGAACGGACTCAGAGACGTGCGATTATCAGAGCATGAAAAAGACCAATATTTATGCCGG
Source organism: Paraglaciecola sp. 25GB23A (assembly GCF_040012495.1). NCBI lineage: Bacteria > Pseudomonadati > Pseudomonadota > Gammaproteobacteria > Alteromonadales > Alteromonadaceae > Paraglaciecola > Paraglaciecola sp. 25GB23A. Next base: position 3,792 of record NZ_JBDYKM010000016.1, on the reverse strand, counting down.
ATATCGCTAGCCCTCCCAAATAATCAGTCACGCTGTGTGGCATTATCATAGACTTACACTTAGCTTGTGTGACATCGAAGAGTTACTGGCAGAAAGGGGCATTACTGTCAGTGTTGAAACAGTCAGCATTTTGTGTGATAAATTCGGGCAAAGGTACTGCAGTAAAATCAGGAAGAACCGTGGACGATTAGGTGATACTTGGTATCTTGATGAAGTCTTTATCAAGATCAACTGTGTTCTGCACTACCTTTGGCGGGCAGTCGATCAAGATGGCGACGAACTGGACATTCTCGTTTTAAAACGCAGAAACAAAAAGGCCGCCATGAAGTTCTTTAGAAAATTATTGAAGGGCCAGCAGGGTACTGTCAACTTGACTGCTAAATTGTATAGTGCAGCAAGATTGATTAGCCAAAGGGATAAATCCATGACGGAGATAAGTTATGAACTTAACTTCTCCAGCCCCTCACACTTTATCTCCCAATTTAAAAAACAGTTTGCGGTGACACCTATAAAGTATAGAAGTGAAATACAACAAAAAGTATAAGATGAAAATTCCCCGTTGCTACTTAATTACCTTCAATTGTTAGTTGTATTAATTTCTTATTCAAAACACTTTTTAACTTTTGCCTTCCCCAGATTTCGTAGACACGAAGTTTGCTTTGAACAAAATTCTTCGAAAAATATGAAGTTGATTAATTGAAATTACTTCACCGAATCGATTTCGAGAGTTTTGTGCCGTGCAATTCATACATGCCTAAAGGTACCGCAAACAATGAGCTAGAGGACGGCTACAGTTCGGATTTGCCACGTTTTAGGCACAGATTCGGCACGGATTCGCCACGTATTATGACACCTAATCTGGATTCGCTCGAATCTTATCAGGTTGTATATGATAAAGTTGTTTATAATCAGAGAGATAAGAGATGGTGGACGCTACTGGGCTTGAACCAGTGACCCCCGCCTTGTAAGGGCGATGCTCTCCCAACTGAGCTAAGCGTCCGGGATGTTGATTTTTAAGAAGAAAATTTGGTGGACGCTACTGGGCTTGAACCAGTGACCCCCGCCTTGTAAGGGCGATGCTCTCCCAACTGAGCTAAGCGTCCAAATTTTCTTTCAAAGCTTTTTACTGGGCTTTAACCAATGAACCTTTAATGTTCAAATCTACCTTGCCCCAAACCTAATTATTTGAATAATTCTGCTCTGGGGTAAGTGGAGCGCTATTATAGGGAGGCACTTTTTAGTGTCAACAAAAAAGTTAAAAATAATGTTTAAGTGGTCAAAAACTCTACGTATATGTCCGTATAGTTTAATTAATCAACAACTGACAGGGAGATTTATATAAGAAGCTAACTTAGGCTTTTTATTAAAGGCCATAGACTGATAAAATAGCGCCAATTATTTTATAAGGAAACTAACATCCCATGACAGTGGTGACTCGATTTGCTCCAAGCCCTACCGGCTTTCTTCACGTTGGTGGTGCGCGTACTGCACTTTATTCTTGGTTATATGCAAAAAGCCAAGGTGGAAAGTTTATCTTACGTATAGAAGATACTGATATTGAACGTTCTACCCAAGAAGCTATTGATGCCATTTTAGAAGGGATGGAGTGGTTGGGTTTAGTATGGGACGATGGCCCTTATTATCAGACTCAACGTTTTGAGCGCTACAATGAAGTGATTGAGCAATTACTTGCTGAAGGAAAAGCCTACAAATGCTTTTTACCAGCGGCAGAGCTCGATGCCATTCGTGAAGAGCAGATGAGTAAAGGTGAAAAACCTCGCTATCCTGGTACTTGGCGAGACAGAACGGATCATCCACAAGATCAACCGTTTGCGATACGTTTTAAAACGCCGCAAACCGGCTCGGTGGTCGTTAAAGACCACATTAGGGGCAATATTGAGATTGCTAATGCAGAGTTAGATGACTTGATCATCAGACGCACCGATGGCGTACCGACTTATAATTTTTGTGTGGTAGTTGATGATTGGGATATGGGCATTACCCATGTCGTTCGAGGTGAGGACCATATTAATAATACGCCAAGACAAATTAATATTTTGCAGGCTTTAAGTGCACCTATTCCAGAATATGCTCACGTTTCAATGATTTTGGGCGATGATGGCAAGAAATTATCTAAACGCCATGGTGCGGTCAGTGTCATGCAATATCGTGATGATGGATATCTGCCACAAGCCCTGTTGAATTATCTAGTGCGTTTAGGTTGGTCACATGGCGACCAAGAGATTTTCTCTTTAGATGAAATGATTGAACTATTTAGCTTGGATGCCATAGGGCAATCTGCTTCTGCTTTTAATACCGATAAACTGATTTGGTTAAATCAGCACTACATGCGAGCTTTACCGCCTGAAGTAGTCGCAGACTATGCTCGTTGGCATTTTGAACAGCAGGGCATTGATTTAAGCCAAGGCCCTAAACTCGAAGATGTTATTGCTGTGCAAGCAGAGCGGGTTAAAAATCTTAAAGAAATGGCACAGATTAGTCGCTATTTTTATGAAGATTATGAAGCATTTGACGAGTCAGCGGCTAAAAAACATTTAAGACCTGTGGCCAAAGAAGCTCTGCTGTTAGTACAAAGCAAACTTGCTGCTATTATTGATTGGAATACCAACACCATTCATGATGCAATTAATCAAGCGGCTGATGAATTAGGTGTCGGTATGGGGAAGGTTGGTATGCCCTTGCGTGTGGCGGTAACGGGCGGGGGTAATTCACCTGCACTTGATCAGACTTTAAACTTGTTAAAACCTGAGCAAATTGAACAACGTATAAGCAAAGCGCTCGAATATATAGCAATCAGAGAAAATTCCTGAAAAAATCGTTGACAGGAAAAGAGCAGATGCCTAGAATGCGCCCCGCTGTCAAGGAACGACGCGCGAACAAATTTTGAAACATTGTTTTGAAAAATGTTTGGGGCCATAGCTCAGCTGGGAGAGCGCTTGCATGGCATGCAAGAGGTCGGCGGTTCGATCCCGCCTGGCTCCACCAAATATCAGGGAATGTTCGTTTTAAACCTAGTTAAAGCGAATAAGAAAAAATTAGACGGGGTTTGATATATTATCGAGCTTTGCAGGAATATTATTTAGGTATTGTTTTGATAGTGTAGGATTAGGTCGCTCGGCTCGCTGGCTCACCTCTCCTTACAGAAAACTATCAAAGCTACGCTTTGATAAACAAGTTTTCTGTCCCCATCGTCTAGAGGCCTAGGACACCGCCCTTTCACGGCGGTAACAGGGGTTCGAATCCCCTTGGGGACGCCACATTATTGGAGTTTACGGATTAACTTCAACAACCTTGTAAAAGGTTAACAAGGAAAGTCTCACGGTGCCTAGATTGTGAGATAAATAGTTTAGACGGGGTTTGGGTAAAACTAAATCGCGCAAAGAATCTCAAAAGCACGCTTTTGAATTAAGGTTTTTTGTCCCCATCGTCTAGAGGCCTAGGACACCGCCCTTTCACGGCGGTAACAGGGGTTCGAATCCCCTTGGGGACGCCAAATATCAAAACCGCATAAGCAATTATGCGGTTTTTTTATGTCTAAAAAAACTAAAGAGATCTTACCACAGAGAACACAGAGGCTGCGCCCACAGAGAAAAGCGAATAGATGTTAGGATATTCTACGAGTGCTCACTTTGTGAATCTTGCGGTGCAAACTGTCAAAAAACTAGAACTCTTGTGGTAAAAGAAAGCTAAAGAGATCTCACCACAGAGATGTATGGACTCCCTCCCCCTAGGGGGATAGCGTAATAAGTAAGCAAACTTTTACCAACAGGA
>NZ_JBDYKM010000015.1:0-96890 GCF_040012495.1 Paraglaciecola sp. 25GB23A | reverse complement strand
AAATAATACCCACCATCAACGCATACGAGGCATGAGTCAGGCTAAAGCCTTATTAAAACGCGCCTAAGCTGAATAACCTCCTACAAAAAAACACAGCAACACCCAGTTGTTCAACAAGGCTGTCCGACATTTAGACTATAGAGCTAAATTTAGCCTTAACTGTCATTTTTAATAGTAAAACCACCTTTTTCTATTACGCAAACTAGGCATTGCGGCTAATTCTTTTTGTTTGTAGAAAACTTTGTGGTTAACACTCAGTGTATTATTTAAATATGGCTGTCATATTTATTTATATTTATTTCTGGGGAAGGGCTTTGGTGGCTCGGCTTAATGCTAGGAGCGGCCGCATTGACTGTTCCTGTGTTGTCGTTCAGTGGTACCCGACTTTGGTGGATGCGCCGCCGTGTGTCAGGCCCCGAGTTGAATAATGTTCCAATTACAGCAGCAGATACGGTTATTTTGGTCGGGTCAGAAAACAATACAACTTGGGGTTTTGCCAGAGAACTGCATGGGCAAATGACAGTTGCAGGACGCCGAGTCATTACTGTCGAGATGAATCAGTTAGCTGAGAATTATCCCCAAGCTTCGTTGCTGATTATTCTGACATCTACTTATGGTGATGGTGGTGCCCCTGCCTCAGCTGATATTTTTAAGGAAAAACTAAGCCACTTTCACCCCACTAAGGGCCTATCATTCGGGGTATTAGGTTTTGGAGATAAGCAGTTTTCCAAGTTCTGCCAGTTTGCTGTAGAGGTAGATGAGGCGCTCGCTTGCCGAGGAATTAACAGGCTTGCCGATTGTGATTTTATTGATCGCCAGTCGACCGAGCAGTTCAGCCTGTGGGGCAAACATATTGCTGACTTAACCGGTCTTCCGCTTAATCTGAATTATAGTGCAAGGCCTGTGGCACGGTTCGAGTTACAACTGATTAACCGAGCTGACTTCGGCTTGGAGGTGCAGGCACCCACCAGCATATTGCGTTTCGGTCCAGTCGCGGCTAAAAAGAGCTGGCTTCATCTAGCGAAGACGGAACCCTCGAAATCTGTGTGCGCAAACAGCCAGGTGGCTTGTGTTCCGGATTTCTGCACAATCTCAAAGCGGGGGACCGTATTCGGGGTTTCATTCAAGCCAACCCAGATTTCAGGCCAGCAAAGGGTGGTATACCAATTATTCTGATTGGGGCAGGCGCTGGTATTGGACCATTAGCTGGTTTTATTCGAAAAAATAATGCTCGGTGTCCCATGCACCTTTACTGGGGTGGCCGAGATCCTCAATCTGATTTTCTGTATCAACCAGAGCTGAACCGCTATCTTAAAGATCAGCGACTAAGTGGTTTGAGTACCGCTTTCTCACGGACACAACGAAGCGCCTATGTGCAGGATAAAATTTCTGATGATGCACAAAATGTGCGATACATGATTGAAAAAGGCGCGCAGATACTTGTACGTGGCGGACACGACATGGCTGCAGGCGTAAAACAGGTTGTCAACGATATAGTACTACCACTGGGCATCGATGTGGACCAACTCATACTTAAGGGGCGTTACCTTGAAGACGTTTATTAAGGGTTTGGACCAATTATAATTCATGCTTATAAACCATATTAATCAAGCCCTTGTTGCTCACAAGGGCTGACTACTTTTACAATTTGCCCAAATTTAAAACCAATAAGGATTTAGCTGGTATTGTCAGGGAGCCTTTACCGTTCTTCACTTTTGCGTTGAAGGTCGTAGGTTCAATATTGTGCGGTTGGGCGAAGGTATTATGTTCATCCATCTTCGTACTGCTTAGCAGCCATCCAGTGGCCTGTTTGATTGCTAGCAAGTTAATGGTAATTGCACTATCTACTTGGGTATTAACAAGCGACAAGTAAGTATTGCCATCCTGACTAATGCCTGCTGAGGCACTGAGTGCTGGGATCGATTTGTTGTTAAACTCATAGGCTGGCGTATTACTAAGACTGACTGGAACCGAGCGAGCGTCCTGAAATGGGGTATGCATTTTAAACGCATAATAAGTGGGGGTGAGTACCATTTTTTCTTTGTCAGTGAGTATCATTGCCTGCAAAACATTGACCATTTGTGCAATGTTGGTCATGGTTACGCGGTCAGCGTAGCGATTAAATATATGGATGTTTAAACCCGCTAAAATAGCATCGCGTAAGGTATTTTGTTGATACAAAAATCCAGGATTAGTGCCCTCATCGACGTCGTACCATGTACCCCACTCATCCACATAAAGGCCGACTTTCTTCTCAGGATCAAGTTGGTCCATTACTGCCACGTTGGCTTTGATGTAATCTTCAATCTTTAAGGTCTGTTCAAGAGTTGAAAACCATTGGTCTTCAGCAAAACCGGTTGCGCTGCCTTTCACATCCCACTTACCGGTAGGTAAGGTATAGTAATGATGACTAATCCCGTCCATTCTGATGTTCCACGATGGTTTTACACCTTCCAACAAAGTCTTAGCCCAGATGGTTGAATCGTCAGTACCACCGCTGGCAATCATAATAGGTTGATTATCCTGTGGCGTTTTAGCAAAAGACGCCCATTGATTATACAGATGGGTATAAAACTCCGGCGTCATATTACCTCCGCAACCCCATGCTTCATTGCCGATAGCGAAGTAAGTCAACTTCCAAGGTTTATCTCGACCATTGGCGTTGCGCTGTTGAACCAGAGTGGTAGGCGCATCAGAGGTAATGTATTGTAACCAATCAGCCATTTCTTGTGGTGTGCCTGTGCCCAAATTACCATTGACATAAGTGTCGGCTCCCAACAACTCTGCTAAGGCGAAAAATTCATGGGTTCCAAAGGCATTGTCTTCAATAACTCCCCCCCAGTTGCTATTAACTGTTTTGGGGCGAGACTCACGTGGTCCAATACCATCACGCCAATGGTATTCGTCTGCAAAACAACCTCCTGGCCATCGAAGTAAGGGAACCTGTAATTCCTCTAATGCATTAAGTACGTCGAGCCTGAACCCGTCTTTATTTGGAATGGATGAGCCTTCGCCTACCCAAATACCTTCATAGATGCCTCGGCCAAGGTGTTCCATAAACTGGCCATAAATATCTTTATTCAAAATACTGCCGGGTTCATTGGCTTTAACGGTGATATTCACTTGCTGTGATCGTGCAAAAACACCTGCGCTACATAGGACTGTTACTAATAACAGTAGTGATGTCGCTCTTAACTTTACCTTCATAAATCAGTCTTCTTAGTTTAAGTCTACTGATGAGCTTAGCGTTAAGAAATTGTTAATTATAGAGTCAGATTTATCTAGGGTATTACTATTTCTCACATGTGACTCATTTTAATAAAAATACTAAGTATGTTGTGGAACGTTTCCTGCAACACCTTGAGTGTTCACCTCTGGTTCAGATAATTAATCAGATACTTAATACATAAATATTGTTCATTTACTGTGAACAGTGGCGTTTTACTGGGAGTAAAAATGATTAAGCAGCATCAAACAAAATGGGCAGTAACAATTGGCCTCAGCGCTTTTTTAATGGCCGGGTGTGCTAATACCGCAACTAATACGCAAAAAGGTGTCGGGATTGGTGCTGTAGTCGGCGCTTTAATAGGTAAAGGTACTGGTGATAATGATAAGAGTCGTTATGCATGGGGTGCTGTGGTTGGGGCGATTGCAGGCGGTGCTATTGGTCAATATATGGATAAACAAGAAAAAGAGTTTCGCGATGAGCTAGCCGACTCGGGTGTTGAGGTTGTGCGTGATGGCGACAATCTAAAACTACTTTTGCCAGGCAATATTACCTTTGATACTGGTAAAGCAAATATATCCAGTGGTTTTTATCCAGTGCTAGATGATGTCGCCCTTGTTATTAACAAGTATGAAAAAACTACATTACAAGTAGTAGGACATACCGATGATGTGGGTAGCGACAGTCAAAATCAGTTACTGTCTGAATATAGAGCCACAGCGGTAAAAGGTTATTTAACTCAACACAATGTTGATAGCCGCCGCGTTACTACTTTAGGTATGGGCGAGTATCAGCCAGTCGCCAGTAATGACAGTGCTGAAAATCGTCAAAAGAACCGCAGGGTTGAACTGACCATTGTTCCTCTGAAAGCTTAGTTTTGGTTTCGGCGCTGTGTTGCTGTCAACCTCAGTTTAATAGGTTGTCACAGCGCCTTTTTATTTCACTAAGCGAATTGATGGTTTGGGACATTGATTCTCTACAATATCGACTACCTTAGAGGTTTTCACACCATTTTTTATTCTGTCGTAGCTGATATTCTTCATACCCATCAATTCACAAAAACGGTAAATCGTCAGGAAGTCCTCTTTGTTCAACTCTTCGTTATTGATAGAGAGGTGAGAGTCAATATAGATGTGTTCGCCGTTTGCGGTTAAATTTGCTACCGCAGAATATGGTTCTCCGTGTTGTCTTACTTTGAGAGCCCTGACCATTTTAACTTCAAATACCCAATCATCCATTTGGCATAGACGAGTTATATTTTTTTGCATGCTTTTACCTTAAATCGATTGAGGATGGTCAACTTAAGGTTTTAGCAAATGCTACGCCAACTCGGTTTAGGCCAGTAAACTCGTGCCTAGTACAAAGTTAAAAGCCTAAAGATGTTACTAATGAGTGACAGTCTCCTTGTGGCTATTACAATTACAGCCGTATTTAGTTAGTAATATAGAAATTAACACCATAAGCATATGATTTTTATGGTTATAACTTGTTGTTGAAATGGTCGGTCATCAGTGACACTACTTTTTTGGCAAAAAAAAGCCCAGCCAAATTGGCTGGGCAAGAGGGCTTGTAACAAGCACCTTTACGACAGAAATTGTCTCAAACTAGTTACACAATCGCTTTCATGTCCGTCATATAGCCACGTAATGTTGCGCCGATTGTTTCAACACCGTGTTCGCGGATCGCTTTGTTCACATCAACCAGTTTTTTGTTGTCAACACTATTTGAAGTAACGGTATAGGCTTTACCCATTAAATCCGTACCAATGTTAGGCATTAATTTTTCTAGCAAAATAGGTAGAGCTGCATTGGCGAATAAGTAATTGCCATATTCAGCAGTATCAGAGATAACCACGTTCATTTCATACAAGCGTTTACGCGCAATAGTGTTAGAAATCAGCGGTGTTTCATGCAATGACTCGTAATAAGCTGACTCAGGAAGAATACCTGCTTCAACCATCGTATCGAAAGCCATCTCAACACCGGCTTTAATCATGGCGACTAAAAAGATGCCATGGTCGAAATATTCTTGCTCTTCGATTTTACCGTCAAATTGTGGGGCGTTTTCAAAGCCTGATGCGCCCGTTTCTTCTCGCCATTTAAATAGGTTAGCATCGCCATTGGCCCAATCTTCCATCATGGTACGAGAAAATTCACCACAAATAATGTCGTCTTGGTGTTTGCCAAATAGTGGTCCTAATAAATCTTTTAATTGCTCAGCTAAGTCAAAAGCTTTCAATTTGGCTGGATTTGATAACCTGTCCATCATATTGGTGACGCCACCAATCTTTAATGCTTCGGTAATTGTTTCTAAACCGTCTTGAATTAGGGCGCCCGCATAAGCAGGGTCAATCCCTTCAGCAACCATTTTATCGTAACCAAGAATAGCGGCTACTTGTTGCATGCCACATAAAATGGTTTGCTCACCCATTAGGTCAGATTTTACTTCTGCGACAAAAGAAGACTCTAATACTCCTGCACGATCACCGCCGGTGGCAGATGCTAAGGCTTTAGCTATATCCCAACCTTGGTTTTGTGGGTCGTTTTCTGGGTGCACTGCAATTAAGGTTGGTACACCAAAACCACGTTTATACTCTTCACGCACTTCGGTACCAGGACACTTAGGAGCACACATAACAACGGTAATGTCGCTACGGATTTTTTGCCCTTCTTCAACGATATTAAACCCGTGTGAATATCCCAAAGTCGCGCCTTTTTTCATTAAAGGCATAATGGCTTCAACTACACTTGAATGCTGCTTGTCTGGGGTCAAGTTATACACAATATCAGCAGCTGGAATAAGCTCTTGGTAAGTTCCTACCGTGAAGCCATTGCTGGTGGCGCGCTGGAAAGAATCACGCTTTTCATCAATGGCTGCTTGACGAAGTGTATAAGATACGTCTAAACCAGAATCACGCATGTTTAAACCTTGGTTCAAACCTTGAGCACCACAACCCACGATAACGATTTTTTTACCTTTCAAAAAATCACAACCATTGGCAAATTCTGCCCGCTGCATAAAACGGCAACGACCTAACTGGTCCAATTGTTGACGTAAAGATAATGTATTGAAATAATTAGCCATGTAATAAATCCTATAAATTCTGTTGTGCTATTTGCGTACAAGTCAGTGACGATCTTGTGATGGCATGATCTTACCTAATATGGCATATTGTTTAAAATGATATATTTGCAACGTCATGTTGCGTTTTTTGCAATATGGAGGATTTATGGACATTCGCAGCTTAGAATTATTTCAACATCTCGCTACTAGCTTACATTTTGCCAAAACCTCTGACGCTTTATTTGTTAGCCCTTCAACCTTAAGTCGTGCAATTCAGCGACTGGAAGAGGAATGTGGTACCGCACTTTTTGTACGGGATAACCGCAGCGTGAAAATTACTGCAGCTGGGCTTAAATTACTTAACTTTAGTCAACACACCTTAGCTGAATGGAAAAAAGTAAAGTGGGAGTTGCAGCAAGATCATCAATTATTGCAAGGTGAGTTAAGTTTATTTTGTTCAGTGACCGCCAGTTATAGTCACTTACCTAAACTGGTAAATAACTTTAGGCATAAATACCCCAGAGTCGAAATTCATCTTTCTACTGGCGACCCAGCGTTATCCGTGGCTAAGGTTTTACAGCAAGAAGCCGATGTGGCCATTGCTATTCATACGCCAGACTTTCCGCCAGAACTGCTTTTTTTACCTATAGAGGATGTGCCTTTAGTTTTGATTGCCCCCAAAGACACCCTGCTGCAGCACTTACATCAGGTGGATTGGCGTCGTCATTCGATGATTTTGCCTGAATCAGGGCCAACAAAACGTATTGTGCATCATTGGTTCTCTGAAAAAGGCATACGCCCCCGAGTGTATGCAACGGTTGGTGGTAACGAAGCGATTGTCAGTATGGTAGCCTTAGGGTGTGGTTTGGGTATTGTGCCACAAGTTGTACTAGACAATTCCGTGGTGTCCAATAAGGTAAATCGTATTGAAATAAAGGATATAGAGCCATATAAACTTGGTTTGTGTTGTTTGCAAAAACGGGCCGCAGAGCCAGCAATAAAGGCCTTATTTAGTTGTTAATACCCTGTATTATTTTGGCAGGGGCAACGAAAGAAATAAACGTTTGACTACTATCCGAGCGCTTTACCATAATAAGTTTTCCATTAGACTACCAAGAGTAAATGCTTACCCATGAAAAAAATTATGCCAGCTTTAACTCCACTTTGGATAGGCCTTGTGCTTTTTCCGCTTGTTTTGTTTGCTGGCTTCGCATTTTGGAAAACCAATAGTTATGACGAAGCACTAGTGATACTTGGACGCTTGAATAATGTCCAAAAAGCTGAAATTTTATCTACCTGTCAGAGTTTAATGAGCCATGTTGATTCATCAAAAAAGTTGATTGAAAAGTCGCCTTTCGACTTTATGAAAATTGATTTTATTCGCCTCAGTCACAGTACCTGCGAAGTGTTTTTATACAAAGGGCCAGGTAAGGGCGTTGGATTCGTGGTTAATAAACAAGGTAAACAAAAACCCGAGTTTTATTGGTTTAATAATTTTGAAAATTGGGATCATCATCCGATAGAACTGTAAGTGAGGATAATTAAGCCAACACTAAACAGCTAATTTTGCATGATATTGTTTATGCCAATCACGGTGATTCAATACTTGGCCCTGTTGGCGTATGTGAGCTAATTCAGTTAGATCTATATCTGCACTTAGCCACTTAGCGTGGTCATTTTCTAATTGAGCCAATATGCCATTATTCGGGAAGCCGCGATCAACGGGCGTATAAATACTGGCCTTACCCGTATTGCAGTCAACCGCAGGAGACCAACTTGCATTTCCGATAGTGGGCGAATGCAGCACGTAGCATTGGTTTTCAAGTGCACGCGCTTGACAACCAATTCGCACTCGATGAAACCCCGACCAACCGTCAGTGCAGCTTGGCACCAATAATAAGTCTGCCCCAGCGGAAACTTGTTGTTGAGCAAACAAAGGAAATTCAGAGTCATAACATATGTTAATACCAATTTTACCTATGTCGGTATTAAATACCTTTATTTCATCACCCGCTGTAATGATCCATTGTTCATTTTCAAAACGTGTCATCATTAATTTGTCTTGAAAACCAATGAGTCCTTCTGGACCAAATAAGTTGGCTCGATTACGAAAAGTACTATCAGGTAATTGCACAGGAAAACTGCTGGCAAGTACGATTGTATTGTAGCGTTTGGCCAATTCTGGATAACAAGCTTGGTAGTCTTGATAGAGATTTTGCATGGCATATAACTGCTGATGTAAATCGCAATAAACAGCTTCACCTAAGAGAGAAGCCAGTTCCATACTGCCGTATTCTGGGAACACTAATAATTCAGCATTTTGCTGGTAAGCCTGCTGAAACCAATTTTCTAGTTTGGCAGCAAACTCATCAAAATGATTAAAAAACCCGATGTCATATTGGGCTACAGCGACTCTACACTTCTTACTCATAACATTTTCATCCAATAGGTCAGGGGACTGGGGCTCTTTACACTTCACCCACTTCACGCCAACAAAGCTGGTCGTCATTTAAGGGTGATCTACTTCACCCTACTTTTTGCCAACACCCACTGGTAATTGTGTTTGTATCAGTTCGTTGCATTGCAGCAAAACTGAGCTCCAGAGCTAAGAATACCGATTCACCACAGTAAAATAAAGTATTCAACTACAAGCTATGAAATTCAATAAGGCGTTTAGCTCCTTCGTACCATCTTGTTAAACACCTCAAAATCGCAAAATTTAATTCCATCACCAATACGACGACACCTAGTGCAGTATTCCCTCGGTTTGTAAATTATCGATTTTTAAGCGTAATGACCTTAACTTGCTTGTTTGTGTGCTTTTGCTGTACTTAACCTTTAGACTAAAGAGATAACATTGGTTATTTGTCATTAGTCTGCCTTGAGATACTTGCAATTATGATCATCTTTTTTATCTGTATTACCATTTTGCTGCTTGGATATAAATTTTATAGCCCATTTGTTGAAAAACAGGCTGGTATTGACCCAAGTGCTATCACCCCGCAATCCCGTTTTAATGAGGGGGTTGATTACGTTGCTATCCATCCAGTGCGAGCATTTTTAATTCAGTTTCTTAATATTGCCGGTGTTGGTCCCATTTTTGGACCTATATTGGGCGCGCTTTATGGACCGGTTGCCTTAGTGTGGATTGTATTAGGTAATGTTTTGGGTGGAGCGGTACACGACTATTTTTCCGGCGTGATGAGTATTAAAGAAGACGGTAAAAGTTTGCCTGAAATCGCTGGCCATTATTACAACGTCGTTTTCAAAGGTATAATGTTGATTTTTACTGCCATGCTGCTGTTTTTTGTGGGGGTGGTCTTTATTATGAGTCCGGCTGGGTTGTTGAGTAACCTCGATTCATTTGAAGGAACGATTATGGCCAACAATACATTTTGGGTATTGGTTATTTTGGCCTACTACTTTTTAGCAACATTACTACCCATAGACAAAATCATCACTAAGTTCTACCCCATTTTCGGCCTATTAATGATAGTGATGACCAGCATGATGGCCATTGCATTACTCATCGATGCCCCGCATCTGCCCATCGCTGGTGATTTTTGGGCTTATTTTGAAACCGAGCATGCCCACGACTTTTTGGCTCCTAATCCTGATGGCTTGCCCACTTGGCCCCTGTTGTTTATTACTATTACCTGTGGTGCTATTAGTGGCTTTCACTCTACTCAAGCACCGATAATCGCTCGTTGTTTAACCAACGAAAAATACGTTCGCCCAGTCTATTATGGGGCGATGATGTGTGAAGGCATTGTGGCCTGCGTTTGGGCATTAGCGGGTATAGCCGCTTTTCCAGAAGGGTATGCAGGTTTAAAAGCCATGCTTGATATTGGTGGTCCGGGTTTAGTGGTAAATCACATCGCCAACAGTTATTTAGGCGCTTTTGGTGGTGTCATGGCGATTATTGCTGTCGCTGTTTTCCCTATTACCTCCGGCGACACTGCGTTTCGCTCCCTGCGTTTAACCTTGGTCGATGCCTTTCATATTCCACAAAGTATGCGTAATCGCTTGTTGTTATCTGTGCCCATTTTACTCATTGCTTATCTAATGACGAAGCTCGATTTTACCTTAATTTGGCGCTACTTTGCTTTCTCCAATATGCTGCTATCAACTAGTGTATTGTGGTTAGCCACCAAATATTTATTTGATCGTGGCACCTTTCATTGGATTGTTAGCATACCTGCGGTGATCGCCACCGCGATTACCCTTTCATACATTATGACTGCAGCTATCGGTTTTAATTTATCTAGCGACCTGGGTAAACCCATAGGTGCAGTGGTCGCAGCAATAGGTCTGATTGCTTTGGTGTTTTATCACCAGAAACACAAGGGCGCTTTAAGTACTTAACAGCGTAGTTACTGTAGCGATTTCTTTAAATCGCTCGGTGGTAGTTGGCTAATCAGTTGTTAGCCAACTGAGCTAACATTCGATCAAACGCACGGTAATGAAGGGCTTCGGCTAAATGGGGTCGCTGTATTTGTGCGCTATTGGCCAAGTCAGCAATGCTACGCGCCACCTTTAAGACGCGATGGTAAGTGCGTAATGACAGACCTAATTTCTCTACTGCACGCTGCAAAAATAGCTGATCTTCATTGCTGAGCTTACAATGAATATCCACTTCTTTGCTACCTAATTGCGCGTTAGTTTTACCTGCTCGGGTAAGCTGCAATTGTCTGGCAATTAATACTCGTTGGCGCACCACGTTGCTGCTTTCTCCCCGTTGTTTGACCTGCTCTGAAAAGTCATTGGCGGGTAGCTTGGGTACATCTACTTGCAAGTCAATACGATCTAAAAAAGGCCCGGAAATCCGATTTAAGTAACGTAAGATCTGCTCAGAAGTTGAACGACCATCATTTAGACTGCCGGTGGGGCTAGGATTCATTGCCGCGACCAACTGAAACTGAGCTGGAAATTGTGCTTGGCGGGCCGCCCGCGATATTGAAACGGTACCTGACTCCAGTGGTTCGCGTAGCACATCTAATACTTTTCTATCAAATTCGGGTAGTTCATCTAAAAATAATACCCCGTGATGGGCTAGCGATATCTCGCCGGGACGCGGAATACTGCCACCACCCACTAATGCCACTGCTGAGCTAGTGTGATGAGGGTGGCGAAAGGGGCGTTGTTTCCATGTGGCAGGATCAACCGGTTTACCCACAATTGAATGAATGGCAGCACTGGCGAGAGCCTCTTCGTCACTCATGGGGGGCAGTATGGTAATAAGGCGACTAGCCAACATGGTTTTGCCCGTACCAGGTGGACCAGTGAAAAGTAAATTATGCGATCCAGCAGCGGCAATTTCTAAGGCGCGTTTGGCACTGCTTTGGCCTACTACGTCTTGTAAATCATTGTCATAGTGCGCTTCTTGCGGCGTAGCATTGACCTGAAAGTAAGCCAGCGGTTTTTGCCCCATAATATGATTAAATACATCAAGTAACTGATGAGCTCCGATAATTTTTAGATCTTTTATCAAGGAGGCTTCAGCCGCGTTATCGCCAGGTAAGATGGCTTGGCGATTGGCCTGTGAGCAAGCATAAGCAAAGGGCAAGGCGCCACTGATAGCGCGTATTTCACCAGATAAAGCCAGCTCTCCTACCAATTCCAATTGTTGCAATTGTGCAGCCGGTAGTTGGTAGTTGGCGGCAATAATGCCAATGGCAATGGCCAAATCAAAACGCCCGCCATCTTTGGGCAAGTCTGCGGGGGCTAAATTGACAGTGATACGTTTGGCGGGAAACTCGAAGCCCGAGTTTATTAAGGCGCTACGTACTCGATCTTTAGCTTCACGCACTGATGCTTCAGGTAAGCCGACCAGATTAAAACTGGGTAAACCGTTGGCTAGATGCACCTCTACGTGAATCAATGGCGCATCAATACCCACACTGGCACGAGAAAATACTAAGGCTAAAGACATGAGCAACTCCATTTGCAGGCACAAACTATAGCGTTAAGGCTAGCTAATCCTTGGCAAAATGCGAATTTAAACCTTAAAGTGTGTTAGTAAAACAGTTTAGTTGGTTGAGCGATCACTCATCATCCAATGCAGCATCTGTTTTATTGATGGCTCTTTACCATACATGTTCATGCCCATCTTAAATAATCGAGCAGCAGCTCCTCTGAGCCAAAGGCTTAAGAGTAGCAACATGGAAAAGGATAATAAGGTTTGCCAAAGTGGCACGTCGATGACTGACATTCTTACTGGCATAGCTGCAAAAGAAGTCAGCGGAAAGAAGCTCAGAAAATGCAAGGCCCAGCCGGAAGGGCTATCCATAACCAAAAAGGTTAAAATGATTGGTACCAATGGCAATAACATGATGCTGGTTTTGGCACTGTGATTAGGGTCATCAATCGCGGCGGCGATAGATGCCATAAAAGCCGTGCATAAATAAATGCCACTTAATGAAAACAATGTAAACCAAGGTAGCATTCCCCAGTCCATAAAGCTTACGTCAAAGCTTTTTCCCTCAATCACCACAGAGAATAAGGCATAGCCCAATAAACCCGTAATCGCAGTGCTAATCATCACTTTTATGGCATGGAGCATTTGCCCTAGTATTTTACCATCAATCCAAGTTTGCGGGCTCATACATGCATAAAGTTGCTCGGTAACACGTTGTTGTTTTTCACCCGTTACACTGACAAATAATTGGCCAAATGAGGTAAACATGCCGACCAGTAACAAGACTAAACTACCAATAGCGGTTGCACTGCTAGCTTTTTCGTCTGATTTGATTCGTTCATCTAGATAACTGAAATCAAAACTTGCAGGTGCGTTTAATAGTGCTAATTGCTGTGCTTGTAAACCCAAAAGAGTGGCGTAGTTTAAGGTGTAGTGTTTAATCAAGAATTGTTGTAATAGCTCAAGCCAAGCTTGCTTATCAAGGCTATAAATGCTGACTCGTTTGGCGCCTTGAGGGGTGATTTGTTCAATTAAAATGGCATCCCACTTTTGCTGTTCGCGTAACTCATTTTTTAAAGTCGGTAGGTCAAGACTGGTTTGAACAAACTGAAAACTCTCGCTGTTCTGCGGCAAACTTACTTCTGCTGCCACCGCAATACGGTAATACTCTTGTGTATCGTCTTTTACTTGTTGCCACACAAACACCAGTAGCCCAATGCTGAGCATAATGAATTTAGAGACTAATTCTTGTTTCCACTTAAAAAAATGGCTGAACTCCCACGAGGTAACGAGCCACGTTTGTTGCCATTTACTGGGTTTATTTATCATTAATAGCTGCTCCGTGTTTAGCAATGGCTGATAAGTACAGCTGGTGAAGGTCCAATTTTTCGCTTTGCAGCCCAACTAATTCGCCAAGTTGCGGCAAAATAAGCAGTACTTCGTTTAAAGCCTGATGATGGCTAAGTTCAATTCGTAGGGTGTGTTCATCGAGTATCTGATATGAAGTGTGCTCAAGTAAACTGACCACTTTTTTATCATTTAAGGTGTCAGAAAACTTCGCGGTTAGTACGCCAGACACAATGGCTTGTTGTCGAATTGCATCAAGGGTGCCATAAAATACACACTGACCTTTGTTGAGTAGTAACATTCTATCTGCCAGCTTTTCCACCATGGCCATTTGGTGGGCGCTCAAAATGACGGTCATGCCCTTGGTCTTCAATTCTGCTAAAAACTGCACGACTTTTTCTTGATTAACTGGGTCTAGACCAGAAAACGGCTCATCTAATATGACCCAACTGGGTTGATGAATCACTGCAGTAATTAGCTGAACTTTTTGTTGATTACCTTTGGATAAGGATTTTAGTTGCCCGTCAATACGGTCTAATAAGTCAAAACGCTCTAGCCAATATTTAGCCTGTTCGATGGCTACTTTTTTATCGACCCCATTGAGTTGGGCAAAATATACAATGTTTTTAAGTACTGACTTTTCGGGATATAAACCGCGCTCTTCTGGTAAATACCCCAAAGCATGAGAAGGGATAGAAGGATAGTAGTTATTATTTATTGTTACCTGAATTTGCCCTGAATCCGGCTGAGTAAACCCACTGAGCATACGGATAAGTGAGGACTTGCCTGCACCATTAGGACCAAGCAAGGCAAATATTTCCCCTTTTTGAACTCCAAAGGATAATTGCTTAATTGCCTGTACCTGAGCGTATTGTTTACTTATTTGTTGAACATCAAGTTCCATTTGCTTTCCTGATTCTTTTTGTGCGTTAACCTTAGTGCAACCATTGACTCGTTAATACCTAGAGTCGCAGTTTCGCCTTTTAAGAGATTAAGGACAGTAAAGCCTTACTTGACTTCACTCTACCTTGTCATGGGGATTAAACACCGGTAAATGCCAATGCCATTTCAGTGCGCCGAGACGAAAAATCAGGGTAACAACAAAAGCAACGCTCAGGCAAATTACCGGGCTAAAGTTCAATGACATTAGGCCTATATAAAGTGCTCCGCCTAAAATGCAGGCAGTGGCGTAAAGTTCGCCTTTTAGCACTAGCGGGATTTCGCGGCAAATTACATCGCGAATTAAGCCACCAAAGACGCCAGTCATGGTACCAAGAGCAATGGCAATAAGTGGCGAGGCGCCATAAGTGAGTGCTTTTTGTAAACCCATAACATTAAAAAAGGCTAAACCAATGGCATCGGCAAATAATAAATACCCTAAGGGAAAGGTATTTTTAGTGCGTAGCCAAATGATGGTAATTAGGGCAGCGGCGAGTATGGCATAGAAAAAGCTCGGGTCTTGTACCCAAAATACCGGTAAGTCGAGTATCATATCGCGCAGTGTGCCGCCGCCAATAGCGGTGACTGATGCCAGTACCACTACGCCGAAGCCATCCATGTTTTTTTTGTAAGCCATCAATGTGCCTGATATGGCAAAAACAGCAACGCCAACTAAGTCTATCCAGTGTAACCACGTGTTCATATTAATCTCACTTTCTTTGTGGCCGCTATCATACGCGCTTAGATTAAAGGGAGGCAAGCCGGTGGTTTAAATGACTATTTTGAATATATACTCCTTCAAAAAAGCATATAACAGAGCTTGCTTGCTAGTTTATGTTCGTGTTACCAATACATGCAGTGACGATAGATTAAATCAATAGCCCTACATCCAACTGTTCGGAGTGCGATCTTGTGAGCAACTTATTCATTTCAGCGTGGCTGAGAGTAGCAGTCGTGATTATTTCATCGCGGGGATAGTGCTGACCCATAAGGTAGTAGACTAAACCCCCGCACAGTAGTCCGGGGGTTTTTTGTTGGTGAGCATTTTAAGCTAAGTAAACAAGAATTCTAGAGGTTTTGTCAGGCAGTTTTTTACTGCTTCAATTACAGATTATAAAAGGTGTCAAACATGCCAAAGTTACGTTCCGCAACCACTACCCAAGGCAGAAATATGGCAGGGGCTAGAGCCCTATGGCGAGCCACAGGTATGACAGATAAAGATTTTTCTAAACCTATTATCGCGGTGTCTAACTCATTTACTCAATTTGTGCCCGGGCATGTGCATTTAAAAGACATGGGTCAGTTAGTTGCGCGCAGCATTGAGGCTGCGGGTGGTGTGGCTAAAGAATTTAATACTATTGCAGTGGATGACGGTATTGCTATGGGTCATAGCGGCATGCTGTATAGCTTGCCCTCACGGGAAATCATTGCTGATGCGGTTGAGTACATGGTTAATGCTCACTGCGCGGATGCCATTGTGTGTATTTCTAACTGCGACAAAATCACTCCAGGTATGTTGATGGCCTCAATGCGACTCAACGTTCCGGTTATTTTTGTTTCTGGTGGCCCCATGGAAGCGGGTAAAACCAAGTTGTCAGACAAAATTATTAAACTCGACTTAGTTGACGCTATGGTGGCGGGTGTTGACAGTAATGTCAGCGATGAAGAAAGTGACGAGGTAGAGCGCTCGGCTTGTCCTACATGTGGTTCGTGTTCCGGCATGTTTACTGCCAATTCCATGAACTGTTTAACTGAGGCCTTAGGTTTGTCGTTACCCGGCAACGGTTCGATGTTGGCTACTCATGCGGATCGTGAGGGTTTGTTTATAAAGGCAGGCCAGCAAATAGTTGAATTGTGCAAACGTTATTACGACCAAGATGACGAAAGTGTCCTACCGCGTAATATTGCCAACTTTAAGGCCTTCGAAAACGCCATGAGTTTAGATATTGCCATGGGTGGCTCAACCAATACCATCTTGCACTTATTGGCAGCAGCGATTGAAGGTGAAATCCCCTTTACCTTGGATGACATTGATCGGCTATCACGCAAAGTACCGCATTTATGCAAAGTGGCGCCTTCCACTCCGCTTTATCATATGGAAGACGTGCACCGCGCGGGTGGCGTACTGGGTATATTGAACGAACTCAATAAAGCAGGTTTGTTACATGGCGATAGTATGCATGTATTGGGTAAAACTATTGGCGAAGTGATTAGCGAATGGGATGTGACTAATCCAGCTAACGAACACGCTTTACAGTTTTATAAAGCCGGCCCAGCGGGTATTCGCACCACTAAAGCCTTCAGTCAGGATTGTCGTTATCCCAGCGCTGATACCGATCGTGAAAACGGCTGTATTCGTGACCGCGCCCATGCGTTCAGTGAAGAAGGTGGTTTGGCTGTATTGTTTGGTAATATAGCCGAAAATGGCTGTATAGTTAAAACCGCAGGTGTGGATGAATCTATTCACAAATTTACGGGGCGTGCGCGCATTTATGAAAGCCAAGACGATGCGGTTAAGGCTATATTGGCCGATGAAGTGGTGGCCGGTGATGTAGTAGTTATCCGTTATGAAGGCCCCAAAGGTGGCCCCGGTATGCAAGAAATGTTGTATCCCACCACTTATTTGAAAGCCAAAGGTCTCGGCAAACAATGTGCTCTGATCACCGATGGACGTTTTTCTGGTGGAACCTCTGGTTTATCCATAGGTCACTGTTCGCCTGAAGCGGCCAGTGGTGGCGGTATTGCGTTAATTGAAGAAGGTGACAACATCATAATTGATATTCCCGGCCGTCTTATTGGTGTTGATATTTCAGCTAGCGAGCTGCAAACGCGCCGTGAAAAGATGGAGCAAAGTGCTAAACCTTGGAAACCTGCTACTCGTCAACGCAAGGTATCCTTGGCCCTTAAAGCCTATGCCTTATTAGCCACCAGTGCCGATAAAGGCGCCGTGCGTAATGCCGCGATGTTGGAAGATTAAATGAGCCTCTCAGCTAATGAATATTTAAAACGTATATTGCTCGCCCCCATTTATGATGTGGCAGTAAAAACAGATCTGGTTAAACTCGACAAACTGTCTGCCAGTTTGGGTAACGACATTTGGTTAAAACGTGAAGATCAACAACCAGTAAAGTCATTTAAATTACGTGGTGCCTATAACAAGCTGGCCAGTTTGTCTGCAAAACAGCTGCAAGCAGGCGTTGTGGCGGCCTCTGCCGGGAATCATGCTCAAGGTGTGGCGTATTCAGCAAAACGTAAAAAGATCCAAGCAACTATTGTGATGCCAGAAACCACACCGGATATTAAAGTTGATGCGGTTCGCAGCTTTGGTGGCGAATACGCCAATGTTATTTTATTTGGCACTAGCTTTGACCAAGCTAAAGATG
Organism: Paraglaciecola sp. 25GB23A; assembly: GCF_040012495.1. Taxonomy (NCBI): domain Bacteria; kingdom Pseudomonadati; phylum Pseudomonadota; class Gammaproteobacteria; order Alteromonadales; family Alteromonadaceae; genus Paraglaciecola; species Paraglaciecola sp. 25GB23A. The sequence goes on along the minus strand of NZ_JBDYKM010000015.1, from coordinate 79,015 downwards.
AAGCCCTACGCTTATCTCAAGTCCACGGTTATACCATGGTTGCGCCCTTTGATGACGAGGACGTTATCGTTGGGCAAGGCACCATAGGGCGTGAATTACTTGAACAAAATCCTGATATCGACACCCTGTTTATTGCGGTGGGCGGTGGCGGTTTAGCGGCAGGGATTTCAGTATTTTTAAAACAACTTAAACCTGATTTAAAAATCATTGCGGTTGAGTCTGACGAATCAGCCTGTTTACAAGCTGCCTTAAAAGCGGGCAAACCGGTGCCTTTGCCCTCTGTGGGTATTTTTGCTGACGGTGTGGCGGTAAAAACTATTGGCACAGAACCCTTCCGTTTATTGCAAGAATATGTCGACGAGGTGATCACGGTTAATACTGATGAAATCTGCGCGGCGATAAAAGACATTTTTGATGATACCCGGGTTATTGCCGAACCAGCAGGCGCATTGTCGATTGCGGGGATACACAAATATTTGCAACAAAATCCTATGCAGGGGCATAAATTTGCTGGCATTTTGTGTGGCGCCAATATTAATTTCCATACCTTGCGTTATGTATCTGAACGCTGTGAATTAGGTGAGCAAAAAGAAGCGGTATTTGCGGTTAAAATTCCTGAGCGAGCAGGCGCATTCAAACAGTTTTGTGAGTTACTGGGCGGCCGCATTATCACCGAGTTTAACTACCGTTTTGCCACTGACCGTGAAGCACATATCTTTGTGGGTATTAAGTTGCGCGGTGGTCGAGCTGAGTTTAAGCAGTTAAGCGCGACCTTAAGTGAGCATGACTACCATTGTTTTGACCTGAGTGAAAACGAAATGGCCAAATTGCATGTGCGCTATATGGTGGGTGGTCGTCCGGCACATTTGCAAAATGAACATATATTTTCATTTGAGTTTCCAGAATATCCAGGGGCCTTGATGAAATTTTTAAATACCCTTGGTGAAACGTGGAATATCACTTTATTCCACTATCGTAATCATGGCGCCGCCGCAGGACTCGTGTTGTGTGGGTTTGAAATTCCATCAGAGCAACGTACGGAGTTTGATCGACATTTGGCTGCGTTGGATTATCAATACGAAGAGCAGACGGATAACCCCGCCTACCGCTTTTTTCTATCGGACTTAAACGGCGTTTTTGCTGAATAATCGCCAATTGGAGCCAGTGAATGCAAAATATTATCGATGATATCGCTGCAAAATTGGCTTTGGTGGATGATAAGGGCAAAGTCGCCAGCTATATACCGCAGCTAGCAAGGGTTAATCCTGATCAATTTGCCATCAGTATCGCCCTACCCAACGGTGAAATATACAATGCGGGTTGCGCCCAAACGCTGTTTTCTATACAAAGTGTTTCTAAGGTTTTTACCCTAACTTTGGCGCTGGGTAAACTGGGCGAAAGCCTCTGGCATCGAGTGGGTCGAGAGCCCTCTGGTGATCCCTTTAATTCTATTGTGCAACTTGAACACGAGCATGGAAAACCGCGTAATCCCTTTATTAATGCAGGCGCCATTGCTGTCGCTGATGCCATCATGCAAGGTCATCAGCCAAAAGAAGCTTTGGCAGAGATTCTCCAGTTTGTGCGTTTTCTGGCCAATGATGAGAGTATTGCCATAGATGAAAAAGTAGCACGTTCTGAAAACGAAACCGGCGATCGTAATGCCTCTTTAGCTCACTTTATGGCCTCATTTGGTCATTTTCAGAATCCAGTAGATGCAGTGCTCGGTACGTATTTTCATCATTGTTCTATCGCTATGAATACTCAGCAACTTGCAACCGCAGGTCTTTTTTTGGCCAATAATGGTATTAATCCTCAAACTGGCTATCCGGTAGTTTCACCCAAGCGGGCCAAGCGTATTAATTCCTTAATGTTGATGTGTGGCCATTACGACGGTTCAGGTGAATTTGCTTTTAGAGTGGGTTTACCCGGTAAAAGTGGCGTTGGCGGTGGCATACTGGCTATTGCTCCGGGTAAGGCGTCTATTGCAGTGTGGTCTCCTGGACTCGATGCTATTGGCAATAGCAAATTAGGCACCCAAGCCCTTGAAATACTCGCACACAAAACCGGTTGGTCAATATTTGGAGAGTAATGTTTAGGAAAGATGGGTTTTTGAAGAATAAAGTAACTGGGCTTTTCTATGTGCGCGCAGCGCTCCGTGGTGACATGTCTTTTTGGTCAGAAGCTTAGACCGCGCGGTAACCTTGGTTATTGAGTCGGGAGAAAATAACAACTAAAGCCAATTTTACCGAAGACAAGCCCGTTATATAACCACAGTAATAAGCCGAAGTTTTGCACAGTACGCGGTTTAAGCTGTGCCTTCGTTTGGGTAGTAGAGCGGCTATATAACGAGCTGACTTTGTTTGGTGTTACGATATTTTCTGTTCAATCGTTAATATTGTAAATTCAGCAGGCCGAGTCATGGAGATACCAAGTTGTATAATCAAACGTCCTTGTTGAATATCTGTGTATGTCATTGTTTGATTTAAGCCCACCTTGACAAAAAACGCCTCTTCAGGCTTTGCTCCAGCTAAAGCGCCTGCTCGCCAAAGTTGCATTAAGAAGTTTTCGATCGTTGCTTGAGCCTTGCTCCAAAGAGTTTGATTATTTACCTCAAGTGCTAAGCCTTGTAAGCCATCGCTAATGGAATGTTCGATCATTGTTGCTGTGCGCCTGACATTGAGATAACGCCACTCATTGTCATTACCGGCCAATGTTCTCGCTCCCCAAACCAGTACACCTTTGCCGATAAAGCTGCGAATAGCGTTAATTGATTTACCAGAGGGCGTGATAGTCAGTTTTTGTTGTTGTTCATTGCTGAGTATTTGGCAAGGACTGATTACTTGAGACAAGGCAATGTTAGCTGGTGCTTTCCAAACACCTCTAGTTGAATCCACTATGGCAAAAGCACCACAAATAGCCCCACTAGGTGGCAATACATTCAGTTTTTTAGCGATCAGCGTCATTGTTGCAGTATAAAATGGGCTTAAACTGAGTAAGCTTTGATGCACCTTTTGTTGTTCGATTTGTTGTTTTTGCTTAAGACTAGTGACGGCAGCCTCAGGTATCATATCGATCAGGGATTGAATCTCGTTGTGTTTAGTTAAAGTTTTTTTATTGCGTCTCGGATAGCTTTGTTCTAGTTCAATAGATAGCAGCTTTTTAAGGCTGGTAATATTAATTAGAGAGTCAAAACTAAGGTCTTCGCGATTAACTATTGTGGTATTTAACCATGGATAATACGCAGCGGCATAACTAAGATCAGCCCCGCTAATATTATGCCGAAACACATCAATACAATCATCTTGTGTCGCAGTGTTAAAGGCCGTGTAGCCTTGAAATACATCTAAAATAGCGAAGCGTTTATAGGCTTCTTGTGAACATAGTGACAGTAGCGTTTGTTGTACAGTGGCACAATAGTTTGCACTCGCTAACGCCATGGCATCAGGCACTGCTATTATCGATGATTGAGCTGCATTCTTGATGACGGCGAGTCCTTTAATCAAAGCAGTAGAAGATATTGCCTCGTCATAATTGCCCACCGTAATAACATAGCAATCACTACCCCCATTACTAAAAAATAAACATAAACTGCGATACAGCAGAAAGTTAGGACTGTGTTGAGACAAGACATAAAATTCTGTGGCTAAGGTCAGCTCAGGGATTTGGCCTCTTCGGGCTAAGTTGATGTCAAACTGATGTGTGGCATCACCACCAAAATAGCTTTCAAATTCTTGCAATGAACTCAGGCGTACTGGTTTATTCAATAAGGATTGGCCATCAAGTTCATGACGTTGTGTATAGCCAATGAAAATAGCGGTACTAGTTGAATGCGCATTGATACTAGGGGGGAAAGACGTCTGGTCGTTAACGTAAAGACCAGGTGCTTGGTATTCTGGCATATTTCTATCCTTTAGATGGAAGACTGGTGTCTAACTTACGCCTTACTTATGTGGCTAAGAGATCTTATACCTCGACTCTTTATAGCCTAGTCTATGGCGGATAAGTCGCCATATCAGTTTTTTACAAATCAGGTCGTTTCAGCTTGAAAGTTAGTTTATGCAGCCATTCACCAAGGAGACATTTGGTTATATTTATTGGTAATTCGTTCAGATTCACTAATGTGCAGAGCCTCAGACTCTGCCCAAATTTGTTCAGCCAATTCTTTGTGAGCGGAATAAAACTGATTAGATATCATTAAGTAATACGCTTTGGTTTGCACGGGTTCTGCCAACTGTTTTATTAGCGGATCGGCATATTTAAAACCGTTATTTTGGTTAGTCACGACCGCTGCGACTCTTTGTTTTTTTAGCATGCCGAAAGCGTGTCCGGCACTAGGAAGCTCAATTAGGGCAATATTCTGTTGGGAAAGTAAGGTTTTGATTGACGCGCCTATTTCGATGGCGACCGCTTGATTGCCTAATTTAACAAAATGACCGTCTTGCCATTGTGTTTCGGCAGTTGCGTAAACAAAAGCATGATAGGAATCAAATTTTAAGCGTTTTTGTACATCTATTTCACCTTTATGAAAAGGATATCGACCAAATTGTTCGCGAGCTTGTTGATAACTGACAGCATTGATCACATCAACTTCACCGTTTTGCAATAAGGCTAAACAACGTAAAAAGGGGGCCCTTACCCATGATGTTTGTAAATCTAGTTTTTTTATTATCACGTCGTAAAGTTCGATATTTAAACCGGGGTTTTGTTGTTTTTCTTGTCCTGGTTTGCGCCACAATGGGAATAGTTCTGAGTCCATCACGCAAGTATTTATCATAGTTGGCGTTGCTGCCGAGCTCAAATGACTAAACAAGATAAATGGCAAGGCGCTGATTAATACATTTATTTGTTGAAATAATTTGCGGTTCATTCGTATTCCAAAGCAACAAAAATAATAGGCAAATTAGCTAATCCTGAATGTTAAAGCTAAGATTTTGATAATCCAAGTTTATTTCTCCAGTTAATCTTAGTTGATAAATAGCTGTTTGCTATAAAATTAAAAATCAGCCTTCACTTCAAACTGCATAGCAGCCAGCGTTATTGGATGAATTAGTTCGAGCTTATTAGCATGTAAATGCAAGCGCCTACCTCGTGTTCCATATAGGTCGTCGCCTACAATGGGCATGTTCAAGCCCATTGGGTGAGCGCAATGCACTCGCAACTGATGTGTGCGTCCGGTGTAAGGATGTAAGATAATTTTGCTTTGTTGAGTAAGGTGGTTTCGTTCAACAAGATGCCAGCGGGTTTCAGCGGGTTTACCATGTTCTTTGCAGACAAGCTGTCTTGGTCTGTCATAGTAATCACCACGCAGAGGCAGTTCGATTATACCTTCGTCTTCGCTTAGCAACCCCTCTAGCATTGCCACATAGGTTTTTTTCACACTACGTTGAATAAATTGTGCTTGTAAGTGTTTGTGCGCCAGTGGATTTAAAGCCAATACCAATAATCCAGAGGTGGCCATATCTAAACGATGCACAATTAATGCCCCATAGGCTTGGGGAAATTGACTTTGAATCCGAGTATAAACGGAGTCTTGGATGTCTTTGCCCGGTACTGATAAAAAATCTGCCGGTTTATTGACTACCACCATGACATCATCTTGATAAACAATTTCTAAGGTTTTACCTGCTGCGGGATTAACCAGCATGGGGTTATCATCAACCGCCATGCCTTTTAACATATGCGTCAAAATGGGCTGACATTTTCCTAGACAGGCGGGATAGACGTTTTTATGTTGCCGAATTTCTGATTTAGGTGAAGCTCCCCACCAAAATTCTGCCATTGCAATAGGTTTGAGTTGATGTTTAAAGGCATAGTGCAATAACTTAGGGGCGGCGCATTCACCTGCACCTGCGGGGGGCGTGTGCAAAGCTGTTTGACTAAAAATATCTTGTAAATTTTGTTCCTGACCCAGAATGTTTAAAAAGCGATATTGCTTAAATAGCTTTTGTTGCAAGTTCGCAGAAGCCGCTTTGCGCTGAGCCTTTAAGGCCTGCAATGGCTTTGTTAATAAGCCAAGTTGCTGTTGCGCTTTGCTTAGTTTGATACTCCATGTTTGGCTAAGATCACGCAGCTCAAGTTTATCTTGAATGCTTTGTTGATCCAGGGTGCTATTTAAATGGCTTATGGCTTCAGCGGTCAAAGAGTGCGCAGCGTTTTCACGCAGAGTTTTACGTTGTTTACGCTGTTCAATCATCAAGGCTCTTTGCGCCGCAATGTCTCGTTCGTGCTGGGCTGAGAGTAAATCAAACTGTTGTTGTAATTGCGCCAGTTCAGGACTATTTGCAAGGGTGTTTATTTGTTGATTGAGTTGATTGATGTTTACTTGCTCGGTCAAGAAAAAACTATCTTGCGCTAACATATCAAATACCGGAGGTACAAAACCTTCTATATGGTTTTGCTCCGCCAATTTTCCAGAAAAAGCACAGAGATAACCTAGGCTGCCATCGGCTTTTTGCACCACCAAAACGCCAAACATCTTGCCAATAACTTTATCAGGATCTTGGCCTAAGCCAAAGTTGTGCTGCCAAGATTGTGGAGCTTGCAGGTAGTGCTGTAATTCCTCAACAGCTAATACACACAGTTTGTGTGGCTGGTAATAAAAGGGATAGGTAAAGCGCGCGGGTAAATCTATACCACTAATCGATTGGCTATATTCAGTAAAGCACTTGTTATCTTCTGGTGTTGTCATCTAAGCCTGAAATTCTGTCATACAAAGGTGGTGTTTAATGCTGGGTATGACATCTTCTTGATGATGATTGACATACAACAAGGTGGTGCTGCCTTCGCGCGCCAGTAACTCTATCAAGGTTAGTACTTTAATTCGGTTAATATCATCTAAGCCATTACAGGGCTCATCTAAAATTAATAAGGCTGGATGTTTTACCATGGCGCGGGCAATTAAGGCCATGCGTTGGTCACCAAAGGATAGCTGTTGAAAAGGCCTGTTTTCAAGGTGACCAAAGGCCATCACGGCGAGCCATTGCTGAGCGAGAGATTTTTGCTGGGTAGTCGGTGTTTGGTATAAACCGATACTGTCATAGAAGCCGGATAAAATAACCTGAAGAAGCGAACAATTAACCCGATAATCTAAATGGAAGGCATTAGACATATAGCCAATGTATTGTTTTATCTGCCAAATACTCTCGCCCGACCCTCGTTGATAACCAAATACGTTGATGTCGTTAACGTAACACTGTGGATGGTCACCGGTGATTAAATTAAGTAAGCAGGTTTTGCCTGAGCCATTGGGGCCTGTTACCTGCCAATGTTGATTTGGCTCAATGACCCAGTCTAGATGACTAAACACAATATTATCGCCATAGCACACCTTAGCTTGGTTCAGCTTAACCAAGGGGGCTGAGATATCCAGTGGATGAGGGGCAAATCGCTCTTCATCACGCTTAGGAATGCTAAGCTCTGTTTGTTGCATATGCCGTAACTGTTCAATATGACTCAAGGTTGCACTGAGGGTATTGTTGATTTGAGTTTGCCATTGAATGTGTCCAGTGTGCATCAATATGACTTGTTTGCAATAATCAGGTACTTCACTAAGGCGGTTGAGTACAAAGACAAAAGTAACTCGCCCAGCTAAAGAGGCAAATAACTGAGACAAATCAGTGCCGGCTTGCTGGTCTAGGCCATCCCATGGTTCATCTAATATTAATAAATCTGCTTTGCTTAGCAACGCTTTGGCCAGCAATAGTTTTCTGGTCTCTCCGGTTGATAGCGCACGAAAAGGTCGCTGTAAGATTGCTGAAAGCGAAAAAATACTGAGGACTTGCTGCAGAAAATCAACATCTTGGTAGGGCAATGAGAGCCCTGTAAATAATATTTCTTCCACTGTGCTTGGCACTGGAATGATATCGAGTATATCGGCACAGTCTTTTTGCCGTTCTGCCTCTATCAATGCTTGCTGCTGCTCTACCGACACCCAAGCAGAATTGGCTATAACTTGTCGTTCACCACTCAAAAAATCCCCTTTTCCAGCTATACAGGCAGCTAAAGCTGATTTTCCACTGCCGTTGGCACCGAGGATGACGCTATGCTGCAAGGAGTCTATGCGAAGCACGTCGATATTGAGCTGGAAATGTTCTGCGAACAAAGCCTTAAAATTGCTTAGAGTGACACACTGCATAGTAAATATTGTTCAAGTGATTTGTCTGTATGCTAGCAGAAACCTTAGTAGGTTTCTGCTAGCAAAACCGTGACATCGTTAATTAATGTGCATCGGTGGGTTTAGATTAAATTTGCTGAATACGCTGGGCGATTTCCGGAGAAATTAAGCCTATAACATCGAGTCGCAAGGCTTCACTTTTATCACAATGCAGTAACTGACCTTCGAGACCGCTTTCAACCAAGTGATTTTCTTTTAATGCACTAATAAAGGTACTGAGCACATTTTTATCAAAAAACTCAGGCGAACTAATGCCGTGTAGTGAGGCCAAACGCTGGGCAAATTGTTGGCTGCGTTTTTCTAATACGCTGCGACTCATTGATGTTTCGCGTTGCAGCAAGGTGAGCACCACAGCGTAACGATGCAGCGTTTCTTGAATGCTGCGATTAAGCAACCACACTGAATAATAAGCCTTACTACTAGGAGCCGGTGGACTTAGGTTGTCGCCATTACAACTGAGTAAACCCATGGCTAACATGGTTTCAATAAGAGAGTCTGAATACTCAAGAGCCTGTTCTAGACTCAGATAAATAAACAACTCTCGCTGCAGTAAGGGATAGAGTTTAGTGACAAGTTGTTTAGTTTCGTCGCGACTGATGCTGTGACGGGCAAATATGATCGCCGCTAACAGGCCCGGTAAGGCAAACAAGTGGAGTATGTTGTTACGATAATAGGTAAGGGGTACGGCATTTTTGTCTCTAAGGCTAATAATGCGCCCAAAGCTATCTTCACTGACCTCAAACTTATTTAATTTTAAGGTGTTTTCGAGTAATTTTTTAGCGCCGATGTCGGGAATGGACGATACCTCACTGTAGGGCGATTTAGCCAATAGTGTCAGCAAGTGTTCAATCGCTAATAGTAATTCATCTTCGGTCAAGGCGTGTTTTTTGGCTGATAACAAACATATCGCACACAATGACATTCCGCTGATAGCGGCTGCTTGATTAATCCTCTCCATAACGTTGTTAGCAAGCTCGTTAACCACCGGCGTTAACCACTGTGGTTTTTTATCGGGTTCAGCTAACTGTAGCTCTCGCCAGTTAGACACGCTTTTGTCTAAGTAATTAGTCAGGTTAATTGGCTCACCAAAATTGAGAAAACCATAACCATAGTTCTTCAATTTACGAATGGCTGAGAAGATATGAAAGATAGATTCTTTCTTTTTAGTGGAGCCAGTGAGTTCTTGTAAATAACTAGAAACTTCCATGACGTGTTCGTAGCCAATATACACTGGCACAATGCTGACCGGGCGATTAATGCCTTTAATCAAACCTTGCAAGGTCATAGCGAGCATTCCCGTCTTAGGTGGCAATAAGCGCCCGGTGCGGCTGCGGCCACCTTCAGGATAGTATTTAACCGAATAACCTTTGTTAAATAGCAACTCAAGGTATTCTCTAAATACGGCGGTATATAATTTATTACCAGCAAAACTGCGGCGTAAGAAAAACGCACCAGCTTTGCGTAATACGCCACCTATGGGCCAAAAATTAAGATTAATACCCGCAGCGATATGCGGTGTTACGAGCCCCTCATGATAAATAACGTAGGTGAGTAACAAATAATCCATGTGACTGCGGTGGCAAGGCACATAAATAATTTCGTGGCCATTTTGCGCTAACATCCGCACTTTCTCGGCGTTTTTAACTTCTATACCATTATAAATTTTATGCCAAATTTTGGTCAGTACACGGTCGCCCAGTCGGATTAAACCTTCGCGGTAATCACCGGCGATTTCGTCAATATATTTTTTGGCTTGTAACTGCGCGTTTTGATAGCTGATATTTTTGCTATCAGCTTCACTACCAATCGCTGAGCGCACGGCTTGAGAACCCAATACCGTATTGTATAGCTCTTGTTTTTCCAGCAAATAAGGACCGGTAATGCCCTGGCGTCTGCGGTGAAAATGGGTACCGGCTAAGCGTATCAGTTTATGGGCTAATTCAGCATCTGTGCCCGGTAAATTAGCTATGGCTCTAGATGATACCGCTTTGCTATAACAGACAAAGTTATCGCGCCCGAGAAACAATACAATAAAAAATTTGCGTAACCAGCTTGGCGATACTTGGTTGGCAATAATATCAGACCATCCTGAAAGCTTTTTGCCCGGCGCCCTACCCCAAAATATCGATACCGGTACTATTTGTAAATCGAGGGTCGGATCTTGGCGATGTAAATGAAATAAATGCGCGAATTGCTGGTCGATATTGGTCCTTTTTACTTTGCGGGTTAATACAGATTTAGGTTCGAGTAAAAACAAGCAGGCTTTATGTTGTTCACCGACAATTGTAATGCGACTACTGGGTTTGGGTAAATTGAGGGCATCAGCTGACATCTGCAGCGCAATTTGGTCTGTTGCGGAATGACTGCGCAATAAATAGACAATAGGCTTAGTCGGATCGATGCCCAATTCTTTGTTTAAGTCAGTTGGAATAGTATTGGCTTTAACTAGCCATTTTACCGGTATTGAAATTAGAACCAGCAATAGATTATGTAACCATGCCATTCAAATCAATCCTTAACGTATATTGTGTAGAAGACACTGAATATTAACATGGCAAATCGATTTTTGCGTTATTGTCCTAATGCATTCGATTGCAAGTGTTCAAAGCCTGAACAAATCGAGGCAAAGATCCACAATTTACGGTGGGTCTTTAATAATGTTTGTTGAAAAAGGTTGGGCGGGCAGATTGGCACTGTTATATAAACTTGCAGCAGGATTATCTCCCCATGCATAGCGAACCATTACAGGCTGTTGAATACTAGGGGCTGACAACACAATTTTTTTTCCAACTAATTGTGCTGTGGCCCATTGGAATTGGCCATCTTGGCCCGCAATGGCAAAGCTATGGTCATCGGTTTTTTTCAATATTAAGCCATCATAAATATGTTTGAAACTTAATACTAGTTCTCCCTTTTGCGCTTCAACTGAGGCGATTTGTGGACTTTGGTAATTGACTTTTTCACCTAAGGCTAAGGCGCGCGCGGCTAAAGCAAGTCTTTCGCCTACGACTTTTTTATTGGTGGGATGAATATCATTCCATTCTCCCGCATCGATGGTGACGACCATGGCTGTGTTAGCTATGCGCAAAGTTTGGCTTTGAGCTTCGCGCAGGCGTGCCCAATCACTGTCCATCGGTTGCTCTTGTTTCAGCAAAAAATTGGCGAGTTGTGCAAAGATAAATGGAAAGTCACCCTGGCCCCATTTGGCCCGCCAATCATGGATCATAGCGCTAAATTTGCTGTGGTAATCTTGCCAATGGCCAACGTTAGATTCGCCTTGAAACCAAATTACGCCTTTGATAGGCAACTGAGTTAGTGGCGCAGTTAACCCATTGTACAAACCCATTGGTTTCCAGCGAATAAAGGTACCGCCTGCTAAAGGTGGCACAACTGCAGCCGTCTTTGCTTTCCAAGTTCCGCTAATATCAATATGTTGAGAATCGTTGCCGAGCCAATAAGGTTTGTCTGATACAAACTCGCTGTGACCACTGTTGCTAATAACGCGCAGAGCTAGGGTGTTTTTGCCTACTTTAAGCACGCCTGCTGGGAGGGAATAACGCCGAGGAGGGTATTGATAAGTGGTTTTGCCTACTTGCACACCATTGATATACGCTTCATCGGCATCAACAATACGGCCCAAGCGTAAGACAGTTGCATTAGCGACCTGTTCAGCATCTAGATTGATGATTTTACGCAACCACCATGAGCCACTCGTTGACTCTCCACCAGTCACCTTTTTTACGCCTGGCAAGGTGAAATCATCCCAGTGACTATCGTCAAGTTCAGGGCTGAACCAAGGAAGGGGACCAACTAAGCCAAGGTCTTGTTGATTAAGTTGAGTATACCATTGCTCGTCTTTTGCTTGGTCGGCGGCCGTGATAGCAGCAATGAGTTCATCATTGCGAAAGCGTTTACCCTCAGCGAGTGATTCAGGAAAAGTCTGTAGGGCGTCTTCACTCATCCATGCTTCGACAGGAGACCCACCTAAGGCATTATTTAAGATACCTATGGCCACACCGTTATGTTGGTATAGGGTTTTGGCAAAATACAGAGCAATGGCTGACATACCACTAATATTATCGGCAGAAGTTTTGCTCCAAGACCCTGCGGCGAAATCTTCTTGGGGAGCTTTAAAATTATAAATTTGCGGTACTTTAAACTGTCGAATAAGGGGATAATCAGCATCAGCAATATCTTGTGGATAATCTTCAGCAACACGATACATTGGCAGTTCCATATTGGACTGTCCTGAGGCGACCCATACATCACCGAAATATATATCGTTTATTTGCAGCTTATTATTGCCGATAATTTCCAGTTGATGTGGGCCACTCGCTTCCTTGGATGGAAGGTTAACTTTCCATTTACCTTGTGTAATGAGGGTTTTTGCTACGAGATTGCCATCTAGTTTTACTAATATCGACTCACCTTCATCGGCAAATCCCCATAGCGGTATTACCGTGTTGCGTTGCAAAACCATATGATCGCTGATCAACTTAGGTAAGGTGACGTCAGCAAAGGCCCATTGACTTGTGCAAGCAAGAAAGACAACTAATAATCTGCGCATGTTATTCAGCCGTAAATAAAATTTTAACTAGTCTAGCATCGCAGAGTCGAGTCTCTGATCCACTGTGAATAATGGTTAGTGACTTGGAAAATTTCATAACAGTTTAACCGTGGGGTTGGATTGTCAGAATACCTTTAAATCGACTAAACAACATAAGCTAAACTGAGTCATATCGACTGTTTTAAACAGCGCTTGAGATCTTAGATTAACTGTATATACTAACAGTTCACTGTATAGAAAAACAGGCTGTTTATGCGTCCACTAACATCGCGCCAAGAAGAAGTATTACAACTAATTAAAGATACCATGCAGGAAACCGGCATGCCGCCCACGCGAGCTGAGATTGCACTTAAGTTAGGTTTTAAGTCGGCTAATGCCGCTGAAGAACACTTAAAAGCCCTCGCGCGTAAAGGTGTTATTGACATATTGCCTGGTACCTCGCGAGGTATTAAGGTCAATGTTCCACTGGATGAGCAGCTTGAAGAGCTCGGTTTACCATTGATTGGTCGTGTGGCTGCAGGAGAACCAATCTTGGCTGCTGAACATGTTGAAGGTCACTACAAGGTTGATCCTCATTTGTTTAAACCCAGTGCTGACTTTTTATTGAGGGTCAGTGGTATGAGTATGAAAGATATTGGCATACTCGACGGGGATTTACTGGCAGTGCACCGCACAACCGACGTACATAATGGCCAAGTTGTAGTCGCGCGAGTCGAAGATGATGTAACGGTTAAACGACTAGAGAAAAAAGGACGGCAGGTATTATTACACGCTGAGAATGATGCGTTTTCGTCGATAAAAGTCGATTTAGCCACTCAAGCATTCTCTATTGAGGGTATCGCGGTGGGTGTGATCCGTAGTTCCGATTGGATGTAATCTTAAGACAGCTTATTAACTCTCATTTTTATCCTTCTTTGGGTTTTTATAGAACCAAGGCCCCTCAAATTTTTTCCTCATTAATTTCAATCAGATCAAGTTAGTAAGCTTGGTCTGATTGCCTGTATTTCTTGCAAATCTAAGTTTTTAACAAAATAATGTTCAAAAAACACACTGTTGAATAAGTTTTAAACAAAAAAGCTAGACTATTGCTTATAAAATAAGTAATTCTTATCACTCGTTTAACAATTTAGTAACAGTTTGTTGCCTTGTTAATACTCAAAGGTGGTAGACTTAATTGATTTTTGAGTTATTCAATAAATGGAATAAAAACAATAGGTTTGGCAAATGGGGTGTCGTGTGAAAAGAACTTTATCCAAAATGGGCTTGCTTAGCGCTAGCTTGCTATCTTTGCCTGCATTCGCAGAGTCCACAGCAAAGATAGAACAATATCAACTGAACATGACCAGAGGCGTAACTGACATTAGTGCTGAAGTGTATGACTTACATATGCTTATGTTTACAATATGTGTGGTGATTGCAGTTTTGGTATTCGGGGCGATGTTCTGGGCCATGTGGTTTCACCGTAAATCCAAAGGGGTTAAACCAGCCAATTTTCATGAGAGTGTTAAAGTTGAAATTGCTTGGACTGTTATTCCATTTATCATACTTATTTTTATGGCGATACCAGCCGCAAAAACCCTAATAGCGATGGAAGATGCAAGTGAGCCAGACCTGACAGTTATTGTAACTGGTTCCCAATGGAAATGGCATTACAAATACATGGATGATGGCGTTGAATATTATTCTCGACTTGCAACTCAGCCAGAACAGATCAGTGGTAAGTTTGAAAAGGGCGAAAATTATTTACTAGAAGTAGACCATCCGCTAGTTATTCCAATTAATAAGAAAGTACGTTTCTTGGTGACATCAGATGATGTGATTCACTCTTGGTGGGTACCAGACTTTGCTGTGAAACAAGATGCAAATCCTGGTTTCATAAACGATGCTTGGGCGGAAGTAAACGAACCGGGTATCTATCGTGGGCAATGTGCTGAGTTATGCGGCAAGGATCATGGTTTTATGCCCATCGTAGTTATTGCCAAAGAAGAGGCTGATTATGCCGCTTGGATAGGCGAACAAAAAACTATTATTGCCGAGGCCAAAGCGGAAGAACAAAGGCTGTTAGCCATGAATATGAGCCTGGAAGAGGCCATGACAATAGGCGAAAAAGTATATCTTGCCAACTGTGCAGCCTGCCATATGCCTAATGGCGAAGGTCTACCGGGGGTATTCCCGGCTATTAAAGGCAGTGTGATAGCGACCCAAGATCAACCCCAACATATCAACATTCTGCTCAACGGTGTCGCTGGCAGTGCCATGCAATCTTTCGCTAAGCAGTTGACCATGACAGATATAGCGGCCGTGATTACTTATCAACGTAACGCCTGGGGTAACAATACCGGTGATCTCGTGCAGGCCAAAGATATTAACACCGCGATAAACGGTAAATAGGAGGAGATGACTATGAAAACAACAACAAGTGAACATCATCATGAACATAGCCATGATGAACATCATGAGCATCATATTCCTAAGGGCATCACAAGATGGCTTTATACCACTAACCATAAAGACATAGGCACCTTATATCTGTGGTTCGCCTTCATCATGTTTTTGACGGGTGGGGCCATGGCCATGGTCATTCGTGCGGAGTTGTTTCAACCTGGCCTACAAATTGTTGAACCTCACTTTTTTAACCAAATGACCACTGTGCATGGTTTGATTATGGTTTTTGGTGCAGTAATGCCCGCCTTCACCGGCTTAGCCAACTGGCTGATACCTATGATGATTGGTGCGCCGGATATGGCCTTGCCACGCATGAACAACTGGAGTTTTTGGATCCTGCCTTTTGCGTTTATGATTTTGCTGGCTTCATTGTTTATGGAAGGTGGTGGCCCTGCGTTTGGATGGACCTTTTATGCCCCCCTTTCAACCACTTACAGCAGTGACAGTACTGCCTTATTTGTATTTTCGGTACATATTATGGGCATATCTTCCATCATGGGGGCCATTAACGTCATAGTAACGATTTTCAATATGCGTGCCCCTGGTATGACTTGGATGAAGATGCCATTGTTCGTTTGGACCTGGTTGATTACCGCCTTTTTGTTGATTGCTGTCATGCCTGTTCTTGCAGGCGTGGTGACTATGGTATTAACTGACAAATTCTTTGGTACCAGTTTCTTTGATGCTGCCGGTGGCGGTGACCCTGTTATGTTCCAACACATATTTTGGTTCTTTGGCCACCCAGAAGTGTACATAATGATTTTGCCCGCCTTTGGCATCATCTCGCAAATTATTCCCACTTTTTCGCGTAAACCTTTGTTTGGTTACGCCTCGATGGTGTATGCCACTACATCTATCGCCTTACTTTCATTTATAGTCTGGGCACACCATATGTTTACCACGGGCATGCCCGTTGCGGCTGAGTTATTTTTCATGTTAGCCACAATGTTAATCTCAGTGCCCACTGGGGTAAAAGTATTTAACTGGGTAGCTACTATGTGGCGAGGTTCTCTTAGTTTTGAGGTGCCGATGTTGTTTGCTTTGGCGTTTATTGTACTCTTTACTATAGGTGGCTTGTCTGGATTGATGTTAGCCATTGTGCCTGTTGACTTTCAATATCATGATACCTATTTTGTGGTAGCGCATTTCCACTACGTACTCGTTACTGGTGCCATCTTCTCCATCATGGCGGCTGTGTATTATTGGCTGCCTAAATGGACAGGTAAGATGTTCGATATAACCTTAGCAAAATGGCATTTCTGGTGTTCACTGGTTTCGGTTAATGTACTGTTTTTCCCCATGCACTTTGTTGGACTTGCGGGAATGCCACGACGTATCCCTGACTATGCCTTGCAGTTTGCTGATTTTAACAAGTGGATCAGTCTCGGTGGGTTTGCCTTTGGTTTGTCACAATTGATTTTTCTGGCCTTACTTATTAAAGCCTGTCGTAAAAAGGGCGATCCTGTTTCAGCACAAGTGTGGGAAGGGGCAGAAGGTCTGGAGTGGGAAATCCCATCGCCGGCACCCTACCATACCTTTGCTACCCCCCCTTTTGTGAAGTAATAGCAGCGAAACAGGACGCAGAATCATGTCTCAGCAGACCAAGCAAAACAAAAAGTTAGTTGTCAAACTTCTGGCAATAGTAGTAGGTATGTTTGGGTTCGGTTTCGCTTTAGTACCGCTGTATGAAGTGTTTTGTGATTTGACCGGGCTAAATGGTAAAACATCTGACACAGCTGCGGTTTATGAAATGGTCGATATTGATGAAAGCCGTTTTGTAACCGTAGAGTTTATTACGCGCACTAATACCGGTATGGCTTGGCAATTTAATGCTCAAACTCAGAGAGTAAAAGTACATCCCGGGCAAATAAGTCAAGTCAATTTTACGGCTAAAAACCCTGCGGATCATCTTATTGTGGGGCAAGCTGTACCCTCTGTTTCACCTGGTCCGGCGGCCATATATTTAAACAAAACAGAGTGTTTTTGTTTTGAGCAACAGATTTTACAGGCAGGTGAAGAAGTCACTATGCCCATGCGTTTTTATGTTGATCCACAAATTCCCAAAGATATTACCTATTTTACCGTGCAATATACCCTCTACGATGTGACAACTGCTGAGCCGCAAGTTGCCGTCAATCAAGGGTAAAGGAGAAAGAAATGTCACAAAAAGAATATGAAGCCTATTACGTTCCTGCCGAGAGCCCTTGGCCTTTTATGGGCGCATGTGCCTTATTTTTAATTGCAGTTGGGGCCGGCAACTTGGTTATCGAATTGACTCGAGACAAAGAGGGTTATGGGGGGTACACACTCATCGCGGGATTTGCGGCCTTAATATTTATGTTATTTGGCTGGTTTAGAAATCAAATTCATGAATCGATGAGCGGTTTATATAGCGCCCAGCTCGGGCGTTCTTATCGCCAAGGTATGGCGTGGTTTATTTTTTCCGAAGTGATGTTTTTTGCGGCGTTTTTTGGCGCCTTGTTTTATGCCCGCACCATATCAGTTCCATGGTTAGGTGGCTCGTCTAATAACCAAATGACTAATGAGGTATTGTGGCCGGCTTTTCAGGCCATGTGGCCGTTGGTTGAGACGCCGGGAGGGATAAAAACCCAAGCGATGCCTTGGACGGGTTTACCCCTGTATAACACAATAATATTGCTAGTATCATCGGTATTTTGTCATATGGCCCATGTTGCATTAGAAGAAAATAAACGCAAGCAGATACTGATTTGGCTTGGGTTAACCGTATTAGCAGGCTCTGTGTTTATATTTTTGCAAATCGAAGAATATATCCATGCTTATACAGACCTAGGGCTGACTTTAGCCTCTGGGGTGTATGGTAATACTTTTTTTCTGTTAACCGGATTTCATGGTTTGCATGTCACCTTGGGTGCACTGATTTTACTTATTTTGTGGTTTAGAGTGCTTAAAGGTCATTTTACCCCTGACAATCATTTTGCCTTCCAGGCTGGCAGCTGGTATTGGCATTTTGTTGATGTGGTGTGGGTAATGCTGTTTTTCTTTGTGTATATTTTGTAGATTGTCGATGCGAGAGGAAAGGTTCGCCTTTCCTTCATTTTTGTTCAGTATGGCCTAGGATTAGGTGTTATTAAGCCTGTGGCCATTGCAACAACGATAAAGCCTATAATAAGGATGGCAAAAATCATTCTTCGCCCAATATACTTGCTCATTGGCGGTGTACTTGGGTCATTTTTTAACATAACTATCATAGCCTTAAATAAATTGACCACCATGAACACTATCAAGAGAGCTATCAATATTTTTATTAGTAACATCTCGCCTTTTTCCTCTCTTTATTCTGAGTTGAGTTAAACTGGTGGCACAAGGCCAACGACTACCTATTGTGGCTACCTTAATCACTTTTTTGGCTGTTGTCATTATGTTTGCACTGGGCCTATGGCAACTGCAAAGAGCGGATGAAAAAAACCAAAGGCAGAATATGATTGCTCAAGCCTCGAGCTCTGATCCCTTGCAAATAGAAACCGCAAAACAAATGGGCGAATCTGCACGAGACTTTCCCGTGCGTCTACTTGGCTTGGCTGACAGTCAGCGTTATTTTTTGCTGGATAACCGTATTCAAGAGGGCCGCGTCGGATACGAAGTCCTTACAGTAGTTAATAGCCAACAAGGCAATGTTGTGGTTAATTTAGGCTGGTTAGCGGCCCCAGCTTTGCGAGCGGACTTGCCTCAGGTCAGTATCGCATCCGAGCAACAAACATATGAGGGCATGCTGTCAATCCCCCAAAAGAACAACTTTATTAGTGAAACAGCCGTGTCAAATCAACAATGGCCTAAATTATTACAGCAAATTGATGTAACATTCATGGAACAAATTTATGGCCAAGAACTTTTACCCTTTGTGATATTACTGGACGAAAGTTCTGATAGTGACTTTGTGCGCAAGTGGCAGCCTGTGGTTATGCCACCGGAAAAGCACATTGCTTATGCTATTCAATGGTTTCTATTGGCCTTTGCTGCCCTCATCATATTTGTTATAGCCCAACGTCGAAAATTTATTAGGGAAACTAAATGAGCCAATTAAAAAAAATAAATAATAAAGTCCTTATTTTTAGCTTCGTCGCAGTGTTTACTTTACCGGTGATTTTGGCAAAATTTGCACTCGAATATGATTGGTTCAATCAAGCAGCGACTAACAGTGGAGAATTACTTAATCCGGCTTTAGACATGAGTAGTTTGAGCGACCAAGCGCATCCACCAAAATGGAAGTTTTTATATATCTTGCCTACTCAATGTGATGTGAACTGTACCAATGCCCTCTACAGTCTGACGCAAGTTTGGAGCGCATTAGGTAAAGAGCAGGGCCGTGCAGAATCAGTGGTCATCGTTTTGCCCGACAGCGACACTATGGCATTAAATACCTTAGCTCAAAACGTGCACCTACGAGTCATAGATACAGATCAACAGTCAGTTAATCAAGTGTTTAAAGATGTTAGAACTAATGGTATTTTCATTGCTGATACATTAAACAATATTATTTTGCGTTACCCCACACAAAGTGATCCACAACAAGCAGTACTCCATAGTCGCGATATATTGTCTGATATGCGAAAAGTACTAAAGTTGTCGCGCATCGGATAGGAGAGCTAAGGCATGAAAAAACTGGTGCTAGTGAGTATTTTACTGGCTATGGTAGTCATTATATTGGGTGCGTACACCCGATTGACAGATGCCGGCTTGGGTTGCCCTGATTGGCCTGGATGCTACGGGCATTTAAGTTTAGCTGATACTGCCAAGCACATTGAAACCAGCCAGCAGCATTTTCCCGAACGTCCATTTGAAGCGCATAAAGCACGAAATGAGATGGTGCATCGGTATTTTGCCAGTGGCTTGGGATTTTTAATCTTAGTTATTTTTATCACTAGTATTTGGCAGCGTAGTTACCATCGCCCATTAAAACTGCCTTTTTTCCTGTTATGTTTAGTGTGTTTTCAAGGTGCATTGGGGATGTGGACGGTTACTTTGAACCTGTTGCCTGTGGTCGTAATGGGACATCTGCTGGGTGGATTTAGCGTGCTAAGTTGTTTGTTTTTACTCTATTTACGACTCACACCTTATCGAATACCAGGTGGCGACCATCGAATGCGTCACTTCGGTAAATATACCATAGTAGGTCTTGGTGTGTTGACCTTTCAAATTGCCCTTGGCGGCTGGACTTCAGCTAATTATGCCGCTTTGGCTTGTACTGAATTACCCCTGTGTGAGGGTGATTGGTATGGCAGTTTAGATTTTGCTGGTGCATTCAGTGTTCCGCACGCTGAAAATTATGAATTTGGTGCCCATGATTATGGTCAACGCATGACTATGCATATTGTGCATCGACTTGGCGCGGTGGTAACCTTTGTTTATTTAAGTTGGTTGGCACTGGGCTTATACAAAGCTGCTACGGCCAAATTAATTAAACGCCTTTGTATTATGTTAATGCTGGTATTGGGTCTGCAAGTGATATTGGGTGTAAGCAATGTCGTGTTTAGTTTACCTATTGCCGTGGCTGTGATGCATAACTTTGTAGCAGCGTGTTTATTATTAGTGTTGATAACCTTGAGTTACACACTGTATCGAAAAACGTAGGAGATAACAGTGCATAAGGCTTTAGCAGCAGGACCAACAAAAAATCCTTCCAATTTTTATAGCACATGGCAGGCCTATTATGAAATGACAAAACCTAAGGTGGTGATGTTATTACTTTTGACGGCCTTAGTTGGTATGTGTCTAGCGAGTGAGACGTGGATCAGTTGGCAGATTTTGCTAGCAGGTTTGACCGGTATTGGTTTTTTGTCATCGGCCGCCGCAGTAGTAAATCACGTGGTAGATCGTCGAATAGATAGTCAAATGGCGAGAACCTTTAATCGACCGATGCCAAAGGGGAAGGTAACACCACAAAAGGCCCTGCTATTTGCCGCAGCGCTGAGCGTCATGGGTTATATTATTTTAGAGTTATGGGTTAATCGTTTAACTGCTCTGCTTACGCTGGCCAGTTTAGTTGGTTACGCCGTGGTCTATACCATGTATTTGAAACGTGCCACGCCACAAAATATTGTTATCGGCGGTTTAGCTGGTGCTGCACCGCCTTTACTGGGATGGGCGAGTGTTACCGGAGAGATCAATGCTGAAGCTTTGTTGCTGGTGTTAATTATTTTCACTTGGACTCCACCGCATTTTTGGGCTTTGGCGATTCACCGTGAAAAGGATTATGCTCGCGCGCAAGTCCCGATGTTGCCGGTTACCCATGGAATTGAATTTACTAAAACATCAATATTACTGTATACCGTACTCCTTTGTGTGGTGTGTTTACTGCCTTATCTTATTGGTATGACGGGCTTAATTTATTTGATTGGTTCATCCTTGTTGAATGCTGGATTTTTATATTATGCATGGAAACTGAAATTTGCCAGTACCAGTGAAACTGCAATGCAAACCTTCAGGTTTTCTATTATTCATTTAATGGTACTGTTTGTGGTATTACTTGTTGACCATTACCTTAAATTTTAATTATGAATAAATTACAAGCCGGAATTGTTGCTGCAATAGCCTTGGGACTTGGTATTTTTGTGGCCTTAACTATCAGTCCGCCCAGTAGCGATGAACCTCAATATTTAAGCTTATACCCTCAACCTCGGGCGTTACCAGAGTTTGAGTTGGTGGATAATCACCAACAAGCTTTCACCACGAGTCAATTGAAGGGGCATTGGAGCTTGGTGTTTGTTGGCTACACCTTTTGCCCTGACATTTGTCCTACCACTTTGGCTGAGCTCAGCAGTATATATCCTAAACTTGTTGCTTTACCAAGTGAGCATCCTGTCCAAGTGGTGTTTTTATCTGTCGATCCACAGCGAGATACGCCCGAGCGACTTAACGAATATGTGAACTTTTTTGAGCCTGAATTTATTGGTGTAAGTGGCGAGCATAAGTATCTCTTCCCCTTAGTAAAAGCCATGGGCATGATGTATTCGATGAGTGAGAGCACTGATAACCCCAATTATTTGGTGGATCATAGTTCATCTGTGGTGCTGGTCAATCCGCAAGCCCAAGTTATTGGCCGCTTTAAGGCGAAATTTGAACCCGGGAAAATAGCGCTTAGCGACAGCCAACTTATTTTGGCAGATATGGCCTTAATCACCGAATAAAAAGGTAGTGCTAGGATGAAAGTGCGCCTTGCTAACCAACATGACTGCGAAAGTCTTAGCGATTTAATCCTTGCTTCTGCTCCACAAAGTTTGACCGCCATCTTTGATATTAATAGCCAGTTTTATTGTAAGGGATTTTTACTCAGTGCGCTGGCTAATGAAAATGGCCAATTTGGCTATGCTAACCACTGGGTCATTGAACAGCAAGGTGCAGTGATTGGTTCGGTATCGGCTTGGCATAGTGAACTTGATAAGACCTTTCATCAGGCAACCTTGCAAAGTCTTATGCAATATTATGATGCTGAGACTGTACTAGAGGTCCTGTCGCGCAGTCAGTTAGTGCAAGAATTCATCCCTAAACCTAAGGCTCACCAATGGTGTATTGGTCACTTAGCTGTGGCTGAGTCCTGTCAACGTCAAGGAGCAGCTACAGTGCTACTGGATGTTATGAGTCAGGAAGCAAAGCAACATAACAAGATTGAATTAAGTTTAGACGTGCCCATCGATAACCACAGCGCTATCACTTTTTATCAGCACCACGGTTTTACAATTCAACAGCAATCGATTTTAAGTCAAGCTATGCTGGATGCTGGCTTCTCTCGTCATTTGCACATGGGGAAATCTTTAGTCTAGCCACTGACCTTCTTCGGTGGGCACAAACCAAGGTTGTGAAAACCAATAGTAACGGTTGGGCTCAGTAATACTCGGAGCGGTACAGTTAATTCGTTGGCGTCCGGCTCTTTGCTGAGCTTTAAAAGGCAGCGTTATAGTGTTTTTGGCAAAACTTAAAGGCACGACTTTATCTGCTACAAAACAATTAACTTGGCTCATACGCAAGTCATCTGCAAGCACATCAAATTTAAATTGAAAAGCAGGGATAGGCAAAGTTAACTGCGGTTCGGCTGGAGTCGTATTACTCACTGGCATGGCCAAACTGTCGAGTTTAGTTTTAAGGCTATTGATATTACTGTAAATCCCGGCAGCAGGATAACGAGGAAGCGCACCAAAGTCACTATAACTGGCAACTGCCCCAGAGATCTGTGCAAATCCAACATAGCCTTGTTGGCGTAAGGCCTGTTTTAATTTTAAATTAAATTCGCCATAAGGGTAGGCAAAATACTTGAGGCTATACCCCACTTGCTGCGCTAAGGTCTGCTCGGCTTGATTGATATTCTGCATGACCCTAGCTAGCCACTGTTTTTCGTTTTCTCCTGCATATTTAGCTAAAAGGTGTTCATGGGTATTACCATGATTGGCAAAGGTGGCACCTTCTTTACTCATAAGTTGAACTTGCTGCCAGCTAAGTTGGTAGCTTGCATTACCAATCAGTGGGGGATTAATAAATACGGTATAAGGGAACTTAAACTCTTTTAATAAAGGATGGGCGTTATCAAAAATATTGTCATAACCGTCGTCAAAGGTAATGACTACAGCTTTGTCGGGTAAGGGCTTGTTTTGAGAGATAGCTTGGACAACCTCTTGTAAGGGCAAAACTTGATAATTAGCTGCAAGGTATTCAAGGTGTTGCCGAAAAACATCTGGCGAAACTGAGGTGACCGCAGGTGTTTGTTCAGAAACATGGTGGTAAAGTAAGATCACTGCATTATCTTTTGCCTTAGCCGTTTGTGCCAGTGCAGCAAATAAAAGTATTACAATAGACCACAAACCTTTTTTCATCATGTATCAATCCAATCTTTTTCTAAGTGAGTAATTCTGTGCGCAGTTTAGCAAATTTTTTCAAACCCAGCTTACATCACTCAATACTTTTTATTGCAGGCCCAATGATTCTGAGCAATCTAACCAGTCCTATAATGGGATTAGTGGATACAGCAGTACTTGGACACTTAGATGCCACCTATTATTTAGCTGGAGCCTCTGTATCAGCCCTCTTTATTACTCAGTTATATTGGCTTTGTGGTTTTTTACGCATGACCAGCACAGGTTTAAGCGCCCAAGCAAAAGGTCAGCAAGATAGCTTGAAGGCAACTCAGACATTAGTACAGGGTATTGTTTTAAGTCTGTTGATAGCTGCCGTTATTCTAGCAAGCCAATCACTGTGGTTAGAGCTAGTGCTTGTGCTTGCAAATGCGCAACAACAGGTTGCCGAAGTTATCCGTGACTACTTTTCGATGAGAATTTGGGGCGCACCAGCAGCATTGACTAACTTGGTACTCATCGGTTGGCTGATTGGCCAGCAAAGAGCTAAAACGGTACTTTGGATCCAAGTGGTGGGTAATCTCATTAATGCATTACTCAGCGTTAGCCTTGTGGTGTTTTGGCAACTTGATGTTAGTGGTGTTGCGCTTGCTACCGTTATTGCAGAATACAGTATTACGGGGCTGAGTTTATGGTCTATTAGGAAATTACTGCCAGCATATTCCATTGACTCACAGTGGTTTAAATTTACGCAGTTACGTCAACTATTGGCTTTAAACGGTCATTCATTCGTGCGCAATATTACCTTGCAGCTTTGTTTAGCATTTTTGGTCTTTCAGGGGATGCGGTTCGGCGCCACGAGTGCTGCGGTAAACGCCATTTTATTACAGTTCTTTAGCCTTATTGCCTTGGGCTTAGATGGTGTTGCTTATAGCGCTGAGGCTTTAGTTGGTGAGCAGCAGGGCAAAAAAAGTGCCTGGGGCATAGCCAGTGTTACCAGCCAAAGTTTGCTATGGTCTCTTGGATTTGCCTTTAGCTATAGCCTCATATTCTATGTGTATGGCGATGGTATTGTTGCTTTACTCACGACGCATGCAGACTTACAGATGGCTGCCAGCGACTATCTACCGATTATTGCTTTATTACCTCTGTTTGCCCATTGGTGTTTTTTGTTAGATGGCGTTTTTATTGGTTTGACGCGTGCAAGAGCGATGCAAAACTCAATGTTAATCAGTGCGCTATTGGTTTATGTGCCCTTGTGGTTTTTATTTCGCTCTATGGGTAATCAAGGGCTGTGGCTTGCTTTACTTGGCTTTTTATTGGCCAGAGGGATAAGCCTTGGGGTTTATTTTATTTATCTTTATCGAATAAAGAGGCTGGTGGTTTAGTTTTATTAAAGCTACTGCTTAGACGAAACAGTAAAATGCCAGCATAGCCTTTTGCAGCGATAAGGCTGCCTAGGGCAATCAACACTACTCCCGGTATCTGCAGCCAAATCCAATATTTAGCGCCTGCTAAAATAGCGATTGCACCGACTACAAAAATGCCAAGACCGAGTTTAAACTCGGTCCAGCGTTGAGTCGGTTCACTGGCTAAACGTTGCAGCCAATTCAAGGTCAGTGGCCGAATTAATAATAAGAATGCTCACCAGCTTTATGCTCTGTTTCGTCTCGCACACCGATTAGCTCACCAGAAAACTTGGCTAACATTTGTTTTTCGATACCGTCTTTTAGTGTCACGTCGACCATTGAGCAGCCATTGCAGCCACCACCAAATTGCAAGATAGCAATTTTGTCTGCAGTGACTTCGATTAGAGCAACTTTCCCGCCGTGGCTCGCTAATTGCGGGTTTATTTCTGCTTCAATCATATAGCCAATACGATCTATTAATGGCGCATCTTCTTCGACTTTGCGCGCTTTAGCATTAGGCGCTTTTAAAGTGAGCTGCGAGCCCATTTGATCAGTGGTGAAGTCAATTTCGGCACCTTCTAAAAAAGGTGCGCTTTCCAAATCGACTACGGCATCAAAGCCGTTGAACTCTAAGGTCGTATCAGTAGATTCTACTGCGTCTGGTGGACAATAAGATACACCACATTCGGCACTCGGCGTGCCAGGATTGACAACAAATACGCGAATGTTAGTCCCTTCTTCCTGCTTATTGAGCAACTTACAAAAATGCGCTTGGGCGGTTTCAGAAATAGAAATCATGGTTTTACCTACTAGCTTTACTTTGCGTATAGCATAACAAATATTACTTGAGTAAAACACTCAAGTAATCGCTTTTCCTTATGTTAATTTTAACTAAAACATGCGACTCTTTTGTTTTACAAGATTTTAGCACTAAAACTATTGGACCGTTCGCCATGCCTCGATTGTTTACTTTATTGTTATTCAGCTTAGTTTTTATCAGCCAAACCCTTTTTGCTATTCAAGACAAAGACTATCTTCCGCCCGACACTACTTATCTGCAGGCTATCACAACACCGACCGAGGCTTTGGGTAATGAAGTTGGCGAGTGGCATGTTCGTCATGATCAACTGCTTGGTTATATGCGCACTTTGGCTGAACAATCTGAACGGGTCAGTTTGATTGAAACGGGACGAAGCCATGAAAATAGACCCTTAGTCTTACTGGCTTTTACCTCTGCCACCAATCAAGCTAAATTGGCCACAATGCGAGCTGATCATTTAGCTAGTCTAACAGGGAAACCGCAGCCTAATGCTCCTTTGGTCTTGTGGATGGGTTATAGCGTGCATGGCAACGAATCTTCAGGCAGCAATGCGGCACTGCTGATTGCCTATTACTTAGCAGCCGGGCAAAACAAGCAAATTGAGCAATTGTTGAATAATAATATTGTATTACTCGACCCCAGTATCAACCCTGACGGTTTGTCACGCTTTGCGCAGTGGGCGAATATGCATAAAAGTCGCAGCTTAGTGACCGACCCGCAAAATAGAGAACATCAAGAGGCCTGGCCAAACGGGCGGACGAATCACTATTGGTTTGATTTAAATCGAGACTGGTTGTTGCAAGTACACCCTGAATCCAAGGCACGGGTGGCACAATTTCAGCAATGGCGGCCTCATGTTTTAACCGACTTTCATGAGATGGGCTCTGATAGTACCTTTTTCTTTCAACCAGGTGTTCCGTCGCGAAAAAATCCATGGACCCCTATAAAAAATGTTGAATTGACCGATGCTCTTGGTCAATTTCATGCAAAAGCCCTGGATCAAAGTAAACAATTGTATTTCACACAAGAAAGTTATGACGATTTTTATTATGGCAAGGGTTCAACCTACCCCGATGCATTTGGCAGTATTGGAATTTTATTTGAACAAGCGAGTAGTCGGGGGCATTTACGTGAAACTGCAAATGGGCTCTTATCTTTTCAACAAACCATTCAGAATCAAGTTACAACATCAATTTCGACCTTCAGTGGAGCATTAGCCAATAAAGACGCTTTGTTGGCCTATCAACAAAGCTTTGCGCAAGACACTCTGGAGCTGAGTAAAAAGGACAAGTGGAGCGGTTATTTAGTGCAGGAAGAAAAAGACTTATCTCGTTTGCAAGGTTTTTTATCTATTCTGAATGCTCATAATATCAACTATTGGCCTTTGAAACAGGATGTGGAAATTGAAGGGGTAAATTATCGAGCAGTGAGCAGCGTCTTTATTCCCCTGCAACAGGCCTCCTATCGTTTAATTAAATCGCTGTTTTCTACTCGGCAGAGTTTTGACGACAACACCTTTTATGATGTATCCAATTGGAATTTGGCGCTTGCCTTTAACCTGCAATATACGCCAGTGAAAGGCAAAATTGCCGTAGATACAAACCGTCTGTTTAAGCCAAAAGTCCTCGAATCTGAGTTATTACAACAGGCTTATGCTTATGCCTTTTCTTGGGATGATTCCTCCGCCGCCACTCTGCTCAGTCGTTTATTACAAGCAAAAGTTAAGTTACAAGTTGCCGGTGCACCCTTTGTAGCGCAGACCAGTCAAGGCGCAATTAACTTTCCTGCTGGCAGTGTTGTTATCCCCACTGCTTTTGCACAGCCGCCAAATTTAGTCAGTTTAGTACAGGGACTGAGTCAAGATTTACCTTTAACCTTGTGGAGTATCAATTCGGGTTTAACCAAACAAGGTATTGACTTGGGTAGTCGTCAAATGCTCAAACTAAGCCTGCCAAAGGTACTATTAGTCGCAGGCAAGGAAACCTCAGAATATGAAGCAGGCGAAATATGGCATCATCTGGATTTGCAGCTAGAGTTGCCCCTAACTATTGTTGATCTTGAGCGCCTAGCAAGCATTGAACTAGCTAATTACAGTCACATTATTTGGGTTAAAGGTAGCTATAAGGATGTCAGTGAAAATAACGCCAAAGCAATCTCAGCGTGGCTAAAAGAAGGGGGCGTGCTTATTGGTCAAAAAAATGCGGCGAGTTGGTTTGTTGACAAAGGCTGGCTAAAGGCACGCATTAAATCTGATAGTGATATTGATCTAGCATTTGAAATTAAAGATTTACAGTATGCTGATATAGAGGGATTTAAAGCTAAAAAACGCATAGCAGGGGCCGTATTTAGTACCCAGTTAGATATCAGTCATCCTCTTGCCTTTGGCTTTAACAGTGCATCTCTACCCATGTTTAAAAATGACAACCAAGTGATATTAAAACCAGATACGCCCTTTATCACAGTAGCCAAATACACTGAAAAACCCTTACTTGCTGGTTATACCTCACCCGAGTTACAAGAGTTGATTAGCAATAGTGCCGCTATCATTGCCCATCGAGTAGGCAAAGGTAAGGTTATTGCTTTTAATGACGATATTAATTTTCGTGGGGTATGGCAAGGCACTAGTCGACTATTAGATAACGCTATTTTTATGGCAGGATTTATCGAAGCGCCAGGTCAATGAACTAGAGTTACACAAATACTCCAAATATCTATTTGAAGTTGCGGAAATGCTTTTTTGATACAGCCATAAGCGGCGTTGGTCGTTGCGCCCGTGGTGGTGACATCGTCAAAGATGGCAATATGTCGATACTGACTTAGCAGTCTCTGACTATGAGGTGTTAATTGAAATGCTTTTTTAAGATTGCTTTTTCGTTGTGCCGCCGACAATTTAGTTTGTGCTTGGGTAGCAAATTTTCTTATTAGCACCTGATGCAAGGTAGGTATATCAGTTAACTTTGTCAGATGACGGCATATCTCGAGGCTTTGATTATATTTGCGCCATAAATAACGATTGTTGTGCAAGGGAATGGGAATAATAGCCTGCGGAAAAACAAAATTCTCATCCATATTGTGTTCAACAAAGAGCTCGGCCAGAGCAAGGGCATGAGGTAATTTAGCCGAAAATTTTAAGCCAGTTAACAAGCTCGAAACCGGCCACTGATAATCACAAACAGCATATAAAATCGCAAAGTCCACCTGGCTTAATCCGCGTGCTACTTTCGGTAAAAGCATGAGGTTTTTGTCGCTGCTCGAAAAAGCTAATTTATTTAGGTCTTGTCGGCAAAAAGTACAAATTAAACCTGCACTTGTTTGCCGACAGATTAAACAATCTTGTATGATTAGCGACTGCATGGTGGGATTCCCTTATTAACAACCTACTTCCTTAAGTTAAAGCATAGAAGAAAAATCAATTTGAACTTAGTTTCTGCAACAGTAGGACAAGGTCCCCATCTCGTGTTATTGCACGGTTGGGGTTTAAATAGCGGTGTTTGGCAAGGGATTATTAAGGACTTAGCTGCTCACTTTACGATTACTACTATCGATTTGCCTGGTTTTGGATTAAATCACGCAGAAATGCCTGATAGGTATTCGCTAGAAAACGTCGCCCAAGGCGTTAGCACTCTTATGCCAAAAAACGCCAGTTTATTGGGGTGGTCACTAGGCGGTTTAGTCGCACAGCAAATAGCTTTGAGTTTTCCACAGAAAGTAAAGCAACTCATTTTACTTGCCACAAGCCCTTGTTTTATTGCGAAAGGCGAGTGGCCGGGTATAAAAATACAAATATTAGATAGCTTTAAAAACCAGTTATTGGACAATCCGGGGGCAACTGTTAGTCGTTTTTTAGCGATTCAAGCGATGGGGAGCCCAAGCGCAAAACACGATATTAAATTAATCAAGCAACAGGTAGATGTTCATCCGCCGGCCAGCCCTGTGGCATTAAGCGCTGGGCTCGAACTGCTGGTGACCAGTGATCTTAGAGCCAAGTTAATTGACTTAAGTATGCCTTGTCAGTTACTGCTAGGTCGATTGGATAGTTTAGTGCCGATTAAGCTAAAACACGATATCCAGCAGTTAAACCCATCTATTCAGGTGACAGTGTTTGAGCACTCCTCTCATGCGCCATTTATTTCACAGCAAGGTTGTTTTGTCGACTTTCTTATGAGTAATAAATAAAGAAGCTTTCAAAAAAGACTAAAATGGTTAATAATTAGACATCTGAGGCTGGGGGGCCGAAACGATGTCGTTTAATCTGAGTAATAATATTAATTCTGCTATCGTTAGTGGCCAGTTTGGTTTGTCGCGTGCCTCAAACAACATTACGCAGAATGCCTTCAATATTGCACAACTATCAAGCACATCTCAACAGTCACAAGATCCCCAAACATTTCTGGTCGAAGCGGTTAAAACGCAGTTGGGAGTGGTAAAGCAGATGCTTCCTACTGCATCAGGTGATATCACTTCTGAGTTAGTGAGTTTGTCAGTCAACAGTCTTAATGCCCAAGCGTCAGCCAAGGTAATGGGAACTGCTAATGATACCGTTGGCACTATTCTAGATATCTTAGTCTAGGCCGCAGATGAATATCATCCCTCCCATCCCCTCTAATATTACCTTTAATACCGGTACGGTGAATAATGAGGCTGCGCGGCGAGATAATACGCTTAAAGAAACCATACCAAGCACAAATCAAAATGAAAAGAGCGGAGCTGAAAAAGGCCCAGCTTCAGAGTTTGATAGGGCCAAAACGCCCGGCCAGGCTCCCCCATCTTTAACCTATGAAAAACCTCAAGTTGGCCAAAGTCAGTTATTCGACGGACAACAAGGCGGTCAAAACAAAGATAATGCTAGTGAGCAAAGTGCCGGTCGCGAAGACGCCGAGAATCGTCAAAAAGAACAGCAACAAGCAGACGAAGCGCAGGTTAAAGAATTAAAACAACGGGATAGTGAAGTAAGGGCTCATGAGCAAGCCCATGCTGCAATAGGCGGCCAACATGCTGCTTCACCCAAATATGAATATGAAACTGGGCCTGACGGTCGTCAATATGCAGTGGGTGGTGAGGTATCCATAAATATTTCTTCTGGTGCGACTCCTGAAGAAACCGTACGTAAAATGCAACAAGTTCAAGCTGCAGCACTTGCCCCCGCTCAACCCTCGGCACAAGATTTGCGAGTTGCATCTGAGGCTGCTCAACGCTCAGTCGAAGCGCGCAACGATATAGCGCAAGAAAAAGCTGAGCAAGCCAAACAGGCTCTTGAACAAGGCAGAACTGCCCAGCAGTCGTCTAATGTTAACGAGCAATCGCCAAAGCTAAACCCTCAAGTCCCGTCTGTTGATGAAACAGCCAATGGTATTGACATAAGTGCTCCTACTCGCTCTTTGGAGGATGGAATTGAGTTCCTTGGTACCAATTCGTCTGAAGAGGCGATCATGGCCCAGCAGATGAAATTATTTTATGAAAACCGTGATGAAAAAATGGTTCGCCGCTTAGCCATCATTGATAGCTTCTATCAGCAATCTACGGTACCCAAAGAGCAAGGTTTCAGACAAACTGCCTAGATGATTCGATGTAAGATTAATTAAAAACGCCCATATCAATGGGCGTTTTTAGTGTTATTACTGATGCCGTTTAAAGGCTCACTTTTTTTTCGCTTTAGCAAAGGCATCGGCAAAAGCATTACCCATTAATGGGTTAGCAGGGGTTTGTGTTTGTTGACGATTTTGTTGATGTTGGGCACTCTTTTTAGCTTGCGTGTCTCGTTTGCCACTCGGTTTACCTTGCTCTTTAGGGCTTGATGCCTGAGGAGCCGAGTCATTTAAACGCATGGTAAAAGACACCCGTTTTCTAGCCACATCGACTTCCATGACTTTGACTTTTACGATGTCACCGGCTTTAACAATTTCCCGAGGGTCAGAAATAAATTTATCTGTCATCGCACTGATATGTACCAAACCATCTTGATGCACACCAACATCCACAAAAGCTCCAAAGTTAGCTACGTTACTCACCACTCCCTCTAGCACCATACCTACCGTTAAGTCGTTTAAAGAATGCACATTTTCATTAAAGTTAGCGGTTTTAAACTCAGGACGTGGATCTCGGCCTGGTTTTGTTAACTCATTGATGATGTCAGTCACTGTCGGTAAACCAAATTGTGCAGTGACAAATTCCTCAGGCTTGAGCTTTCTTAGAATGTCACTATTACCCACGATATCATTTACCGCGACCGCTGAGTGTTTCACTATGCTTTGCACAATAGGATAGGCCTCGGGATGCACAGCGGAGGCATCGAGTGGGTCAGTACCATTCATAATGCGTAAAAAACCCGCGGCTTGTTCATACGCTTTTGGCCCCAGCCTCTCTACTTGCAGTAAGCTTTTACGTGTTAGAAATGCGCCATTTTTATCACGAAATTGCACAATGTTATTAGCCAATGTTTTATTCAGGCCAGAAACATGGCTGAGCAAAGCCATGGAAGCGGTATTAACATCAACCCCCACCGCATTTACACAGTCTTCTATAACAGTATTTAATGACTTACCTAAGTTGCTTTGACTAACGTCGTGTTGGTATTGGCCTACTCCAATCGCTTTTGGCTCAATTTTAACCAGTTCCGCCAGCGGGTCTTGTAAACGTCTGGCTATTGAAACTGCACCTCTTAGGGAAACGTCCATATTGGGCAACTCATTCGAAGCAAGCTCAGAGGCGGAATAAACTGAAGCACCTGCCTCACTGACTACGATTTTGGCTACACCAAGTTCCGGATGTGCTTTGATCATTTCAGCCACTAATTTGTCAGTTTCTCTTGAGCCAGTACCATTGCCGATGCTGATTAACTTTACCTTATGTTGTTGGCACAAAACGCATAGGGTGCGTAATGACTTATCCCACTGGTTTTGTGGAACATGGGGGAAAATCGTACTGGTGGTGAGTACTTTACCTGTTTCATCTACGATGGCCACTTTGACACCCGTGCGTAAGCCCGGATCAAGGCCCATGGTGACTTTGGCGCCAGCGGGTGCCGCCATCAATAAATCATTGAGGTTCTTGGCAAAAACGCTTATCGCATCTTGTTCGGCTTTTTCTCTCAAGGTGCCAAATAATTCATTTTCCATGTGTAACATGATTTTTACGCGCCACGTCCATTGCACCACGCCAGAGAACCATTTGTCGCTGGCTAAACCGCTAAACTTCAGGCCTAAATGTTCAGCAATAATTTGTTCACAATATGAACTTTTCAGCCCCTCATCCTGTTGTGGATCAGCGTCTAAGTTGACTTGCAATACCCCTTCATTACGACCTCTAAACATCGCCAATGCGCGATGAGATGGCGTATTAATCAAGAGTTCACTATGAGAAAAATAGTCACTATATTTACTACCATCTTGTTCTTTGCCGCTGACGATCTGACTCTTTATATGTGCATTTTTAGTCAGATACTGACGAATTTTCTGCAACAAAAACGCATCTTCAGCAAAACGCTCCATCAATATGTATTTAGCACCCTCAAGAGCACCTTTGGTATCTGGCACCGATAAATCCACATTTACATAAGATTGGGCGGTGACTTCTGGATCTAAATTACGATCTTCGAATAAGGCATTTGCTAAGGGTTCTAAGCCCGCTTCAATGGCGATTTGCCCTTTGGTTCGGCGTTTTGGCTTGTAGGGTAAGTAGATATCTTCAAGTTCAGTTTTATTACTCGCCTGCTGCAAACCCCTGAGTAATACATCACTCATTTTACCTTGTTCACTAATTGACTTAATGATCACCGCACGTCTGTCTTCTAAGTCACGTAAATAGCTAAGACGTTGTTCTAGGGTGCGTAACTGTATATCGTCTAAGCCTGCTGTGGCCTCTTTTCGGTAGCGTGCTATAAAGGGTACTGTTGATCCCTCATCAAGCAAGCTAACCGCAGATCTTACTTGTTCGACCTTGACTTGCAGTTCTTGCGCGATTTTTTCAATTATCATGTGATTACCTTACTTTTAACCTGCTGCTTATATAGGGATTAGCACAGCAAATTACCAGTTAAACTTGCATAAAAATGGCAAAACTTGCTTATTAGCGTGAAATATCGCCAACCACAAACAGTTGAAATGCTTATCCACAAGAAAGGGCTTAAATTTTGGTGTCACTGGCTCAGTATTTTGAAAATAGATTAACCATGTTCAGTATGTGGAAAATCGCTATAACTGGCGATTTTCACAAAGCTCAATAACCCGTTTAAACGCGAGAGCCTGCATTGATTTTTTGTAGACGCTTAACCACGGCAGCTGCTAAGTCATTAAGTGGCAATACCTCATCTACGCCTCCTAGATTTATTGCTTCTTTTGGCATACCAAAAACAACACAGCTAGCTTCATCTTGTGCAAAGGTATAGGCACCATTCTGATGAAGGTTATACATGCCAGCTGCGCCGTCTTTGCCCATACCGGTTAGGATCACCGCCACGGTGTTTTTTGCCGCACAGCTTGATAGCGATTGGAACATAACATCCACCGAAGGTTTGTGTCCGCTTACCCGCTCAGAATCCAGTAGCTGCGCAATGTAGTCTGCGCCACTTCTCTTTATCGATAGATGATAATTGCCTGGCGCAAGATATGCGTTGCCTGGCAAAATGCGCTCACCGCCTACCACTTCTTGTACTTTCAAGCGACATAAGCTGTCTAAGCGTTTTGCAAAGCTAGTGGTGAATCCCGGGGGCATGTGCTGAGTAATTACTACCGCTGGACTATTGACCGGTAACTGCACTAGAAAATCTTTAATTGCTTCAGTGCCTCCGGTTGAAGCGCCGACTGCAATAATTTTTTCTGTACCACTAAAGCCCATTGTTAACTGGCTACTAATTTTGGCTTTTTCAGTTTTTTTAACCTTTGCCGTTGCCGCCATTCGAATTTTTTCAAGAATAAGCACGCGATATTGCTCTATACCTTGGGCAATATCTAATTTGGGTTTAGCGATAAAATCAATCGCGCCTAATTCTAATGCGCGCAATGTGGCATCAGCTCCTTGTTCCGTCAATGTGGAAATCATCACAACAGGAGTAGGTCGGGCCTTCATTAATTTCTCTAAAAAAGTTAAGCCATCGACTTTTGGCATTTCTATATCTAGGGTAATGACATCCGGTGAGAATTGATTAATTAATTCTCTGGCTGCATAGGCATCAGGCGCGGCACCAACTAACAGCAAGTCTTTCTCAGCCTTAATAATAGTACCTAGTAAACTTCGAATTAAGGCAGAGTCATCAACAACTAGTACTTTTATTGGCATAAGTTTTCTTCTTAAAATAAATCGACATTGCCTACTTTAGGCGCTTGTTTAACTCGCATGCGATATTCACTTTCTCTGTCCATAATGGTGGTGTTATGCAGTGATTTGATTTTCTTTACTTTTACCTCCCCTGAGGCAACAAAAAAATAGACTTTGCGCGGAAAGCGATCAAGTAAATCGCTGGCCACAATTGGAATGTGTTCGGCGCTTAAATAATCGAGTACAAATTCAGCGTTTCTTTCACCCACGTTATTAACCGTAAATCCCTTAAGAACGTTCCCGCCACCAAATACTTTGGCCTCTAACCTGCGTTTATCCGCGCCTAATTTCATCATTTGATTAATTAATAACTCCATGGCATATACACCATATCGAGCAGACTCTGAAACTGAAGAAATGGCTGCCGCACCATCACTTGGTAATAAAAAATGATTCATACCGCCAATTCTTCTTAAGGGGTCTCGTAAGCAAACTGACACGCATGAACCAAGCACGGTGACGATGAGCGCGTCTTCGGTTGTGGCGTAATATTCCCCAGGCAAAATTTTGACAGCAGCTAAATTAAAATGACTATCGTGATAACGATTCGGTGAATGGCTGCGGTTTTCATCGCCATGATTAAAGTCCATAGTTATCCGTTTTTATTGGGGCGGTAAATTGTTTTTCCCATAGGTGTCACGAGATTAGCCGCATTGGCGAAGGTTTCAGAATGACCAGCAACATACAATCCATTTGCAGGCATCAAACCAATCATTTTAGCTAAGATGCGTAATTGGGTGCTTTTATCGAAATAAATCATCACATTGCGACAAAAGATTATATCTATTGTTGGTTCAATGTCCCAAGTGCTGTGGGTCAGATTTAGTTGTTTAAATGTCACCATATCACGCAATTCTGGCACTACTTTGACCTTACCACTGTTGCTCCCTTTGCCCTTTAGGAAAAACTGTTTGCGTTGCACTTGGCTTAAAGCTTCAATGCTACTTAAAGCATAAATACCCTGATCCGCTTTTTCTAATACCGTACTATCAATATCCGAAGCAATAATATCGACGCCAGTTGAAAAACTGCCAAAGGTTTCAGCGACAGTCATAGCAATTGAGTAGGGTTCTTCCCCAGTGCTACTTGCCGCGCACCAAATTCGTTTTTTGCCTGAATGTCTTTCCAAATATTGACGCAAAATCGGAAAATGATGAGCCTCGCGAAAAAAAGAGGTCAAATTCGTGGTCAGTGAATTAACAAAAGATTGCTCTTCTGCTGGTGTCGTTTTCAAATAGCTTAGGTAGGCAGCAAAACTAACGATTTTTAACTGGCGCAAACGTCGCGCCAGACGGCTATAAACCATGGAGTCTTTACTCTCAGCCAAGCGTATCCCTGTTTTTTCATAAAGGATGCGCCTAACTTCGTCGAAATCTTGGCGACTGAATAAAAACTCTTTATCTGCTGCAGAAGTCGTCACTAGGCTTCACCTTAAAAGCTTTCCCACTCATCTTCGGCAGGCGATACTGATTGCTTGCGAGTTGGCGGTTTTGCCGCAGCTTTGGGTGGTGCTATTCGCGCTGTATTCCGGCTTTTAACTGGATGTGGGGCAGACAGAGCTTTTGCTGTACTTTTACCGGCAATTTTAAATATAGACACTCGCATCGCTAGTTGTTCAGCTTGAGATTGTAAGCTTTCTGCGGCGGCGGCGGCCTCTTCTACTAGTGCGGCATTCTGTTGGGTTACTTCATCCATTTGCGCAATAGCTTTACCTACTTCATCAATGCCCGTAGCTTGCTCAACTGAGGCGGCAGCTATTTCAGACATAATATCGTTAACGCGTTTTATCGACGTAACCACTTTATCCATGGTTTCGCCTGATTGATTGACTAGAGTATTACCCGACTCAATTTTAGTAACGGAATCAGAAATCAGCTCCTTAATATCTTTTGCTGCGTTGGCAGAACGCTGCGCTAAGGTCCTGACTTCTGAGGCGACGACTGCAAATCCGCGGCCCTGTTCGCCAGCTCTTGCCGCTTCAACCGCCGCATTTAAGGCAAGTATATTGGTTTGAAAAGCAATGCCATCAATCACACCAATGATGTCGGCAATCTTCCTGGCTGAATCATTGATGGACGACATAGTAGTCACAACTTTTTGAATTAAGGCGCCACCTTCCATTGCTACAGTAGATGCCTGTGATGCCAGACCGTTTGCCTGTGTCGCATTTTCAGAGTTTAACCTCACTGTGCCGGTTAATTCTTCCATACTCGAGGCGGTTTCTTCTAAGCTTGAAGCTTGCTGTTCGGTGCGACTGGATAAATCTGTATTACCTTGAGAAATTTCAGTAGACGCGCTGCTAATGGTTTCCACGGCCTCATGAATTTGTGAAATAGTATCACTAAGCTCCGTTACAAAACTGTTGATTGCGTCACCTAATTCTTTAAATTCACCTTCAAATTCTTCTTCAATCGAGGTTGTCAAATCACCTTCAGACAAGCTCATTAAGACCCGTTTAACTTCATTAATAGCCGTTTTACGACCGGTAATATTACTGGCGTATTTAACAACTTTAAACGGATTCCCATTTAAATCCAAAATAGGGTTATATGAAGCCTGCAACCAAACTTCAGCGCCTCCTTTGGCAATCCGCTTGTATTCGCCAGTTGCATACTCACCTGCATTAAGTTGTTCCCAAAACACTTTATACTCATGGCTACTGCGATAAGCGTTATCCACAAACATACTGTGATGTTTGCCTCTAAGTTCAGACAAGGTATACCCCATGGTGCTCAGAAATGCCTCATTGGCAGTCTGAATTACGCCATCCATATTAAATTCGATAACCGCCTGAGACTTACTGATGGCTTCTATTTGACCTTCGTAGTCAGCCGCCTGCGTTCTTTGTGCTGTGATGTCGGTGGCAATTTTGACAATCTTGAATACGCGGCCCATCTCATCCTTCACCGGCGCATAGACTGCTTGAATCCAGACCTCTTTGCGTGATTTGGTAATGCGTTTAAATATATCGTTTTGTGCCTTACCCGCATTAAGGTCACTCCAAAACTGAGCATAAGCTGGCAGGGCCGACTGAGCTGGATCTACGAAAATTCGGTGATGTTTACCCTCAATTTCATCGAGCTGGTATTCCATTAAATTTAAGAAATTTTTGTTTGCTTTGATAATAGTGCCGTTCAAGTCGAATTCGATATAACCATATGATTCATCGATGGCACCCAGAATACCCATGGCATTTTGGCGCTCAATTTCCTGCTCGGTAATGTCGTAACGAACGCCTAAGTATCTGCTAGGTTTACCGTTGTCGCCAATAAAGGGGGCAATAACTGCATCTACGTAGTATGGCGTTCCGTCTTTGGCGCGGTTTTTAATGACGCCGCGGAAGGTGTCGCCGCGTCTGATTGTGGCCCAGACCTGTTTAAAGGTTTCTTTGGGCATATCAGGGTGACGGGTAGTGTTATGTGGTTGGCCTATTAGCTCTGCTCTATTGTATTTAGACACTTCGATGAATTTGTCGTTAACCGTGACAATGTCACCCTTGAGGTCTGCAAACGATACAATACTGGTCAAGTCCATAATATCGCAGCGAACTTTGAGTTCCTGCGCCGTATTGGCCATTTCCTTTTGTAAGGCTGCTATCTCGGCAGCTTGTTCATCTAGTTGGGCCGACTTTGCCGCTAATTCTTGCGCCTGTGCATCTAGTTGTGCTCCGCTAACCAACTTCGAAAGCCACGTTGTTTTGATTTTATTCATGGTATATGTCCTTAAAAATTGAAAAGTGTTTAACGGAAATTTTTTGCACTGGAACTAGATGTTCCTGCTGAATAATTTTCTTAAACAATTCTAAAATATTCATTTATTACTCTAGGGATGCGCTAATTTGTGTGTCTAACAAGCCAAGCTCATCGCTAGAAATCAAGCGTTCTATATTGACTAAAATGACCATGTGGTCGTCTATTGGTACTAGCCCTAGCAAATAACGACTATCAAAAGCCACCCCAAATTGAGGGGGCGGACGAATTTGGTCGTCGGTCAGTCGAATGACGTCGGATACTCCATCTACCACTATGCCAACAATGCGCTCTGCCACGTTAAGCATGATGACGATAGTAAATTCGTTATAGCTGGCTTCACCTACTGAAAATTTAATGCGTAAATCGACTATTGGTACAATGTCGCCGCGCAAGTTCATCACGCCTTTAATAAACGCGGGCGCATTGGCGATTTTAGTCACCGCTTCATAACCGCGAATTTCTTTCACCGACATAATATCCAGTGCATAGTGTTCATCACCCAATACAAAGGTAAGAAACTCTTTTGAGTCACTTTCACTATGCGCTTGTTCGTCGTGAGCTTTTCTCTGATTATTCATCAATCCCCCCAGTACTTGTTTGTGTTACTGAGTCTGCAAGCGATTCAACATCAAGGATCATGGCCACCCCGCCATCCCCCATTATTGTTGCACCAGCCACACCAGTTACTCGTTTGTAATGTTTTTCTAAGCTCTTAATCACCACTTGCTGTTGGCCAACCAGTGAATCAACTAACAAACCAAAACGCTTTTTATTGCTCTCTAACAGCACCACAATTCCTTTGTCTGGTTCATGGATAGCATTGTCGATTTGCATGTTTTTATGCAGGTGGATCAAAGGCCAATATTTGTCTCTGATCCACAGTAAACTATCATTCGAAATGGTTTTGACTTGCTCTTTAGAAGGCTGAATCGATTCGACAATATTGAGTAGTGGTATTACAAAAATTTGCTCACCTACGCCCACACACATGCCATCAACTATGGCTAAAGTCAGCGGTAATTGAATATAAAAGCCTGAGCCTTCACCCGCAGTCGATTCAATTTCAATACGTCCACCAATAGCCTCAATATTTCTGCGCACTACATCCATACCCACGCCTCTGCCAGAGACATCGGTAACTTCTGCTGCGGTTGAAAAACCGGCTTCAAAAATCAGATTCCATACTTGTGCGTCGGGCATATTGGGGTCTACATCAAGCCCATTCTCCGCCGCTTTAGCTAAGATCCTCTCACGATTCAAACCGGCGCCATCGTCGACAATACTGATTTGAATGGTGCTACCTTTTTGTTCCGCCCGCAGAATGACTATACCCTCCTCTGGTTTGCCCTTGGCGATTCTGTCTGCAGTTTTTTCAATACCATGGTCAATACTGTTTCGCACAAGATGAGTAAGGGGATCGACGAGCTTTTCAATCATGCCCTTATCTATTTCGGTGTTACCACCCTCTATTCTTAAGTCAACTTTCTTGCCTAATTTCGTGGATAGATCTCTTACCACTCGGGGGAATCGATTGAAGGTCACGCTCATCGGCAACATGCGCATTGACATGACTGATTCTTGGATTTCACGGGTATTGCGTTGCAGTTCCGCTAAGGCAGCTTGTAATTTTTCTTCAATGGAGCCGGCGACTTCATTGCCAATCATGGCCAACATGGACTGCGTAATAACAAGCTCACCCACAAGGTTTACCAGCGAATCTATTTTGCTAGTATCGACCCTTATTGAGCCTGATTCTGTGTTTATCTTGGGAGCCTGGGTTTTGTTGTCTGTTATTTTTGTCGATGAAGATAAAACCGGTGCTTTTTTAATCGGTGTTTTTAATTCCTTAGCTTTAGTTGGTGGCTCAAAAGGTTCGAAAAAGCCATAGGCTTGCTCTTCAATTTTGGGGGCTGGGCTATCGTCTGTAAAAAAGCCAAAGCCATCATCTTCTGCTGTTTGGTCGCTTGCTGTTGATAATGGTTCTAAAGGCTCAAACAAACCAAATCCGTCATCTTCAAGTGTGTCAGTGATGTCTTCATCAGTATCAAAAAAGCCAAAACCTTCATCCACAGGAACAACATCAGATACTGGTTCTTCCTGTGGCTGATGTTCTAAAAGTGCAAGCTCTAATACATTAATCCCTTGTTCTATCTTGTGTTGGTCAACTTCTTGATGATTTCGATAGGCATCGAGGGTTAACTTTAATATATCAACGGTTTGTAACAATACATTGACTATGTCGGTGGTTAATTGGACCTGACCCTGACGAGCCTTGTCGAGTAGATTTTCCATAATATGGGTAAGGCCAGTTAAGGCGTCAAAACCAAATATGCCGCTACCGCCCTTAATGGAATGGGCGGCTCTGAAGATACTATTAAGTTGCTCGGCGTCAGGATCGTCGAGATTAAGGTCCATTAACTCTTGCTCCATGTTTTCTAGATGCTCCTGACTTTCATCAAAAAACACCCCATGGAACTGCGTCATGTCAATTGACATATTTGCTCCTCGGATGATTAACCAAGTACTTTTGCAACAACATCAAGCAATTTTTTTGGATCAAATGGCTTCACCATCCAGCCCGTAGCGCCCGCTGCCTTACCTTGCATCTTCAAGGTGTCACTGGCTTCTGTTGTTAAAACAATGATGGGTGTTTTACTGAAGGTAGCTAAACCACGCAGGGACTTAATCAGGGTTATACCGTCCATTCTGGGCATGTTTTGGTCGGTTAAAACAAAGTCAAATTGACTTTTTTGGCATAACTCGAATGCCGCTTGGCCGTCAGGAGCTGCTGTTACGTCATATGAGGCAGTTTTTAACGTCATTTCAACCATTTGTCGAATTGATGGCGAGTCGTCAACAATCAAAATTCTTTTGCTCATATTTATCTCTTATGCTGGGTTAGAAACACAGGATTACAGTGTTGGTCACTATTTTGTGTAAAAACTATTACATAGGCTTAGGTTTTCGGCATTGGTAAAAATACCTATTTAATAATATTAGGTAAAAATACCAATAAGCCGTGATTGCTAGGCAAATGTGTTTTTTGGCCCTAAAAAATCAATAAATACTTGTTTTAGCTATATATAATTTATGGATTTTATTTGTCGCTATGCTATCTTTTGTACAGCGTAATCAAAGAAATAAAGACCGTGTCATTTATCCACAAAAATATGTTTTTTGTCGGCAAACAAACATCGTTCAACAAGGATTTTTTGCTCCATTTATTTAGTCAGTTTTTCACTAACTGATACGCTAATTTATTGATTTAAAAATTAATTTTAGAGTGGCTTTGGTTGTGGTTAATAGGGTTAGTTAGAATGACAAAAGGTATTATTTACATTATTGATGACGAATATGACGTTCGGTTTACTTTGGAGAACATTTTTCGTTTTGCGGGTTATATGGTTAAGTCCTTTGCAAGCGCTAACGAGGCTTTATCTTTTAAGTTACTTGATACTGATAGTTGTATTGTTTTAGATTTAAATATGCCAGACGTTGGTGGTTTACAATTTCAAGAATTACTAAAAGATAAAAATATTCATATCCCTATAGTGATTTACTCTGGCAAAGCAGATGTTGATGCGACGGTTATGGCCATGACTGATGGTGCTTTTACGCTTATTCAAAAACCAGCACCCAATCACGTGTTAATTGAAAAAGTTGAAAATGCCATTGCAAGCTTTAAGCATATCGATAAACATCACGCTCAATGCCAAAATGCGCAAAAATTATTAACACTGCTAAGCCCTAGAGAAATTGAAATAGCAAAATTATTTGCTAATGGCAAAACAGCCAATGAGGTTGCCGATACCCTTTTTATCAGCCGACGCACCGCTGAAGCACATCGAGCAAGTATCTTTAGTAAGCTACAAATAAAGTCAGTTGCACTTTTAGCTCAACTAATTTTACTGGCCGATATGATTGAAAATTAGTTAATTTAATATCTTATCGTCAAGCCATGGTGTTAAAGCAGTGCAACACTAAATTTCATTGCAGAAAAACCTGAACAAGGATTTTTATTGACTCTTTTTACAACGTTGATGGCTTCACTAGACGATATTTGTTTACTCACAAATGGCGGTGAGGATTACGTACAGGCAGTCATTATTGAGGTCAGCGCTGGTTTTAAAAGCGCCACTGAATTATCCCTTCCAGACTTATTTAACAAACCCTGTAGCGATGTCTTTTGCTTTCCCTCTCAAGCCTCTCCTAGGCACTCTATCACCGAGGCTTTCCAGCACAAAGAAGCCTTAGTGACTGAGTTGCATATACGTAACGCCCAGGGTGATTTATTGCGTTTTAATTTTTCAGTTAAACCACTTATAAACGATAAAGGACAAGCTGAGTACTGGCTATGGCAAGGCACCTTGCTGGGTTTAGATAAGATGGAATGCACAAATTATGCTGATACAAAGGCCCTCGCTGCGATGCAGTTGATGGCGTCTTCAGTTTCTCATGAATTAAATAATATCTTTGCTGTCGTTCTGGGTAACGCAGATTTAATCATGAGCAAAGCAGAATTGAATAACATGTTTGTTCCTTTGCTGCAGGCGATTACTCGCTCAACCGCGAAGGGTCTTAGGCTTACAGAATCACTGCAGTCATTTGCGCAAAAAAAAGCGGATAAAAAACAAGAAGTAGTAGTCGATCAGTTATTAGCATCACTGGAATTGAACGACTTAGGCAGCGAATTCGATTTTGCTCAGCAACTCAGTGTTAATTTGCATTCTCAGATGTGCAAGATAGATATCAACCCTCAAAGCTTTATGCGCGGTATTGAGCAACTAGTTAAAAATGCCCTGCAAGCAACTGGGGCAGAAGGCAATATTTCTATTGAATCAAGCCTGATATTTGTACCACAGCAAAGAGATTTTTTTCAGCAATTAGTTGTGCCAGCAACATATGTGCAAATAAAAATTTCCGATAATGGAGTGGGAATTACACTCCAAGATTTACCGAAAATTTTTAACCCTTATTTTTCAACATTAAAAAAACAAAGTCACCAGGGATTAGGTTTAAGCCTAGTCTATGGCTTTTTACAAAACTGCCAAGGTTATTGTTTTGTCAGCTCAATTGAAAATCATGGCTCAACTTTTACTCTGCTGTTCAGACCTGTCCATTAATTAACATCTACGTTTTATCCATCGACCACTCACAATGCAAATTCAGTAAATATACCTATTTACTGAATTATTGATTGGACTACAGTAGTGGTGTTAAAAGTTAAAACTATGTTCTAGGTACAAACAATTCTGTGCAAAATGAGGCCAATACGTGGAATCAGAAAAAAGTAAAATACTTATCGCGGAGGATGAGCCAGACTTACTATCAATTATGGATGGCTTGTTATCGCCTCACTTTGATGTTGTATTGGCAAAAGACGGGTTTGAAGCGAAAAAATTAATAGAATCTCATGATTTTCTTTTTTTGATCTTAGATATTCACTTGCCTGATTTGAGCGGCCTTGAATTATGTCAGTGGATCATAGACTCAGACAATACACTCAAACCGCACATTGTTATCACTAGTGGGGACAATAGCCAATCAACAATTACCGCCGCCTATGAGCTCAATATTGATGACTACATAGTCAAGCCTATATCCCCCCTGCTTTTTGTGCAGCGTATGCAACGCTTAGAGCGTGACATTCTTGATCATGAGAACTTGGAGAGTCAGCGAAA
Source organism: Paraglaciecola sp. 25GB23A (assembly GCF_040012495.1). Taxonomy (NCBI): domain Bacteria; kingdom Pseudomonadati; phylum Pseudomonadota; class Gammaproteobacteria; order Alteromonadales; family Alteromonadaceae; genus Paraglaciecola; species Paraglaciecola sp. 25GB23A. The sequence continues at coordinate 34,034 of NZ_JBDYKM010000015.1, read as the reverse complement.
CGCATCGCAAAATATTGCCCAGACTGCCATGCAACAAGCATCAGAATATGGCAGTGCATTGGAATTAATTTCTCGCCTTAATAGTATTACTAATAGTCAGCAACTTGCTAAGGAAGTCGCTACCTATATGAAGACCAAAGGCTATTATTCAGCGGTACAGTTGCGTTCAAGTGACGAAATAGTCACCTTTGATATCGATTTTGAGACTTGTACCGAAAATGAATTACGCGTATTCAAAGTATTGCATGACCAAGGGCGAATATTTAGTTTTGGACGCAGAAGTATGTTCAATGACGACCATGTTTCTCTGCTTATCAAAAATATGCCGTCAATGGATTCCCATTCTTATGGCTTTTTAGTGGATGTTGCCGCCAAAATTATTCCTGCCATCAATAATCGCTTTGTCAGTTTATGTAATGAATCAGCCATTGCCACAAGCATTGATACTTTATCTTCGGCCATCGAACTAGTGAGTTCCGGCTTAGTGGCAATGGAGTTAGAAAAACAGCAAATTCTTGAAGAAATCATTGCGCATATTAGTGCTAGTTTTCACACACTGGAGCTAAACGAAGTACAAGAGTCGTTTTTTGTGAATCTGATTGAACAGAAACTGACCCAAAAAACCGTGGATAATAAATTTATTCATTTGCGCGATACCCTTGATAACTGCCTTGTCTCAGTAAAAGAAAGTCAAAAAATGAGCAAGATAGCAGAGCAGGCACCTTTGGCTGACTATCAAGATGTGGAATTATTTTAGGTTATTGACCTTAACTACTGATTTAATAAAAGCGTTGTACCGTAACAAACTAATAGGGGCAGATTAATATGGACAAATCAGAATTGGCGCGCAAATTTGCCCATGACTTATCAAACAAATTAATGATTGTTGATGGTTATGTTTCTTTAATGTTGATGGATGAGCAAAATCTTACCAAAGAAAATGTGCAAAAAGTCGCGGATAATTTAGCGCGTGCGACTCAGGTATTGATCGATTTTAAATCCAGTGATTTTTACTGATAATGACGAGAATAACCATCTTAATTATATTGGCCTTTATGGCCAGTCAGTTTAATCAATGTTAATTATTTTAGTGAATAGGGGGTGTAGCTTGTGAGCATTAAACGCATCTGTATCATCGATGACGACCCTAATATTCTTCATATTGTATCTAAATATGCCGAGCACTTAGGTTTAGCTGTTTACAGTGTAAGCTCTTGGTCAGATATCGAGCTCAGTCAGCTTAAATCAGCAGAGTTGATTATTTTAGATCTTTCATTACCAGACTTTGATGGCTTAGATATTATCGAACATCTAACACAAGAAAAACTCAATACCCCAATTTTACTGTGCAGTGGCCACGATGAAAATGTGATTGAAGCCGCGGCTGATGTGCTGAAAACCAATGGCCTTAGTTATGCGGGCAACCTCGTTAAGCCCTTTTCCTTCAAACAATTTAAGCAGATGATTGAGTCACATTCACTTGCCAGTTTACCCACCAACGAGCCGATTTTTATTAAGGAGGTGCCGCGTGAAGATGATTGGGATGCTAAGCGCTTAAGCGAGGCGCTAACGCAGCATCTATTTAGCTTATGTTATCAACCGCAAATTTATAGTTATAGCGGAACGTTACATGGAGTAGAGTGCTTAGCACGCTTGCATACGCCAGAGCACAAAATGGTTATGCCTGATGTCTTTATTCCTGCCCTCGATAAACATGGGCTGATGGATGACTTTACTTTGTATATTATTGAACTGGGGCTTAGCCAACTTGAAAAGCTAGATCTTCCATCAGCAACAAAAATTGCCTTTAATATTTCAGCGACCTCAATTCATGAGGACTTTTTGTTGAGGTTATTAGCCTGTTGTGAACAACACAAAATTAATAGCAGCGATATCGTGTTGGAGCTAACTGAAACATCCACTTTATCTATGACTCAAGATAGTAAAAAAATATTAACTAAATTACGTCTTAAAGGCTTTAATTTATCCCTTGATGATTTTGGTACCGGTTATGCCACGTTTCAAGAAATTGACTCCATGCCCTTTAACCAAATTAAAGTAGACAAAACTTTTGTCCAGTCTATGCAGCATAAAAAATCGTCAGAGGTGATTGTGTCAACTACCATCGATTTAGCTGCGAAGCTAAATTTCACCTTGGTCGCGGAGGGAGTAGAAACGCAGCAGCAAGCAGAGGTACTTTTGGGTTTAAAATGTCCAGTCGTGCAAGGTTATTTATTTGCACGTCCCTTATCACTCAAAGACCTAATTCTGTTTTTAAAGCGCAATGATAATTTGTTTTTATCTGGGGCGACCGCTTAATGGTAATTCTTTATAGTGGCTTGTAACGATCGATTATTTCTTGCACTAATTTATAGTCGTAAGGCTTGCTCAATACCGCTATAAAATTATATGTGTAGTCTGCTCTTATCTCACCAGTCACTAATACTTTGGGAATAGATTGTGGTAATGCTTTGGCTATCTCATCACCATTTTGTTCTGGTAGCCGGTAATCGATAAAAAATAAGTCAGGTGGAGTTCGAAGAGTGGCTTCAAACAGACTATTTGCTTCGCTAAAAGTCTCTATTTGTACTGAGTCTGAGCTAAAAAAGTCAGAAAATATTTCGCAGAGGGCTTCTTCATCGTCTAAATAAAATACAGTAAATGGCATAGGTTAATCTCTAAAAATTGAGAATGAAACAACAAAACAAGTATTGGACGCCTGTCTATCAATAGTCAGAGAAGCGCCGTGTTCATCAAGAATGCCTTTAGTGATAGATAAACCCAAACCCGTGCCTTCTCCTACTTTTTTGGTGGTAAAAAACGGATCAAATAGTTTGTCTTGAACTGCCAAAGGAATGCCCAAACCAGAGTCGATTATTTTTAAAAGTATATTGTCTTGTTCTTGTAATATATAAATTTTGATCCAGCGCTCTGGCAAGTCTTTTACCGCATCTATTGCATTATTAATTAAGTTAACCACAACCTGTTCAATTTCGATTTCATCACAAAAAATAAAGGCCTTAGACAATTGACTCAGTTCAATTGTCGTATTGTGCCGCTTTACTTTTGTTTCAGTTAATAACATCGATTCCTTAACGATATCGAGCAAACGATGTTTGTTATATTGTTTTGTATCACTAGAGCGCGAAAACTTTTTGAGATTATTCACAATACGAGCAATCCGGTTACAGGATTTTTCAATGCTTTTTAGGTAAGAATTAAGTTTAGCAGGATTATTTAAGTGTTTAGGGATTAATTTGGACATGCCGTCAATAATAGCGAGAGGGTTATTGATTTCATGAGCCACACCGGCAGCGAGCTCCCCTAAAGAAGCCAGTTTGGCATTACGAATACTTTTGATTCTCTCTAATTCTAATTGTTGTTCTGCTATTTTTCTGGTGTTGATGTCTTGGATCGTGCCCGAAATAGAAATTCGCTGGCCATTTTGATAATTGGCTTTGCCGGTGGTATATACCCATAGGGTTTTCCCTTTAGCTGTTTGGGCTTGCAACTCCAACTCATATGGCTCGCCAAATTCAATGGCTCTTTGCACCGCTTTTTCAATAATGGGTTTGTGTTCTTCAATAAATAAATCTAAACCTTCGGGTAAAAGTGGCTGATGGTTGTCTGAGGGTTCAACGTCGAGGATCTTAAATGTTTCATCGGTCCACGTTAGAACGCCACTGGCGATATGCAGCTCCCAGCCTCCAACATGAGCAATTGAACCGGTTTCACGTAATATCTCTAAGGTTCTAGTTAACATTTCTTTGTTACGAACTTCTTCGGTAATATCAAAGCGAATGGCTAAAAAGTTGGAAATATTACCTTGCGAATCAAAAATGGGAGAAATGATTGTTTTAACAAAATAATGCTCGCCATTTTTCGCCCGATTTTCAATTTTGCCTGCCCAGGTTTTACCTGAAGATATGGTGTCCCACATCTGCTTGAAAAATGCTTTCGGGTGTTTGCCTGAATTAATAATTCTATGGTTTTGACCAAGGAGTTCATCTTTGCTGTAACCACTAATCTGACAAAATTTATCATTAACTTCGATAATATCACCGGCCCGGTTAGTCATAGCGACAATTGTTTCTTTGTTTAAAACATTGTGCATTTGCGTGAGTTGACTTTGGTAATGGCGCTCATTGGTGATATCTCGAGCAATAGCAAACAGTCTTTTTGATAGTGGATCAAAGGAGGTTGACCAAGAAAAAATCCGATAACTGCCGTCTTGGTGACGGTAACGGTTTTCGAAATTTTGCACGGTTAATTCAACATTTAATTTGTCTATAAGGAGCCTAGTCCTTTCTACATCATCAGGGTGAATTAATTGCAAAATGGGAGTCATCAATAAAAAGTCATCATCGTAGCCCAAGATTCTAGAAAAAGACGGGTTTATTCTTTTGAAATAACCGTCTGTTCCAGCTATGCATATCATGTCTAGAGGAAGGTTGAATAACTGTTCAAACTCTTGCTTTTCATCAATCTGTGTTGGACTCAAATGGTGTTCCCTGTGCTAGTTTAATTAACATATAAATGATTAATTTATCTGCAAGGCAAATTTAGCACTAAATTGTTTTTTAGTCTTGCGCTATTTGGCTCTTTGGCATGTGGTGAGCCTGTTTAGGTTTTCATATAATGAATGCTGTTGATATACCACTCTTTATCACCGGAAGGGGTACTCACAACAGCTGCATCGTCGACTTGTTTATTAAGCAGAGCTCGGGCCATGGGCGAATCAATGGAAATGTAGCCTTTGGCATCACCATAAATCTCCTCAGGGCCGACTATACGAAATTGCTTTTTATCGCCTGCCTCATTTTCTATTTCAACTGAAGCGCCAAAAAAAACCTTACCTTGCTGCTGCGGTGAATAAGTGACAATTTTCAGCTCTGGCAGTAATTTTCTTAAGTAGCGCACACGACGGTCAATCTCGCGTAATTTACGTTTGTTGTACTGATAATCTGCGTTTTCACTTCTATCGCCTAGACTGGCAGCCCAGGTAACAATTTTGGTGATTTCAGGTCGTTGTTCATACCAAAGCAGGTCATGTTCATTTTTGAGCTTGGCGTAACCCTCGGGTGTAATTAGTTTTGTTTTCAAGCTGGGACTCAAATAGAAAGTAGTTAGGAGTATATTTTGACTAGCATAACAAACTTAGCAAGAGGCAATATCACTTGTTACTTACTATGGATGATTAGGCAAGATAAGAGTAATTGTAAAAGTAGAATGTGGAATTAAAAAGGCTTTTGTTATCGCAATTTGTTACTACAAATTATCCTAATTTATGCAGCATAAAGTTTATCTTCTACTATGCTTAAACTTAATCAGAGTGTTGTTAAGCAAATTAAGACCTCACTTTGACTAGGTCATCGTTTTAACATTTTGCCATTAAAACGTTGTCGATATTTAACTTATTTTCTGAAGAATTAAGCGTATTCATTTTGGCAATAATAGTGTTTATAAATACTAAGAGGAAAGCTGAATCGTTACTAAGTTAAGTGTATTACAAATAAATGACTACATTTACCCAGTTTAGTCTGGGCTTATCGGCCCTTTTGAAGGGCAACAGCGACGAGGGAATAAGGTTCAGCAAGGAAATTAGCTGGTTTATTAAATGAAAAAGCCGAATAGATATTCGGCTTTTTTTGCACTACTGAAAAGTCAGATTTATTGAGGTGCTGCCGCTGGCGTCACTTCAAGTAGTTCGACTTCAAAAATAAGGGTTGAATTACTGGTTATTTTACCGGTGCTACGCTCGCCATAGGCTAATTCAGATGGGATATAGAATTTAAATTTAGACCCCACTTTCATCAATTGCACGCCTTCCGTCCAACCGCTGATCACTCGAGAGAGTGGAAACTCAGCTGGTTCATTGCGAGCATAAGATGAGTCAAATTCTGTTCCATCTAACAAAGTACCGCGGTAGTGCACTTTAACCGTATCTGCAGCCACAGGCTGTGCACCTTCACCTTGAGTTAATACTTCATACTGCAAACCTGAATCGGTTACCACAACACCTTCGCGTTGAGCATTTTCAGCTAAGAACGCTTCACCAGCAGCAATATTAGCTATACCTGCTTGGGCGGCCATTTCGGTTTGTTTTTCTCTTATTTTGGCTTCAATGCTTTGCGTGATGACTTGCATTTCTTCCATACTCAATTGTGACTGACCTTGCAGGGCTGCAATAAAACCTTTTGCCATGATGGTCTTGTCATAGTCAACACCAAGCTTTTCTTGAACAAGTACTTTACTTTCAATAAATTGACCGACACTGGCACCCATGGCGTAAGCTTGCTTTTGCTCATCGGTTTCAAGAGTCAATACTTCTACTTTTAACATATCAACGGGTTCAGGGGCAGGTTGACAGGCACTTAAACCTAATGCTGAGCCTATTAAGATAGCGATTAACGCCTTTTTCATTATAATTCTCCGATAGATGTGAAAACTTGAGTTAATTCAAGCAAACTGGGTTGACTAAGTAAACGCCTAGTCTAAACGTAGCGATAACAAAGAGAAACCCATAGATGAGCAATCTTTTCCTATTTCGCAGCTATTTTATGTTACTTATTGTGATGTTAACCGCTTGTGGTGAGTTAACTGATGAAGCTGAAAAGACCTTTCATCATGATGATGGTGGCGTTGATGCGGCCAGTATTTCAGCTGACGCTTCAATAGCCATAGTGTCAAATCTATCCAATGGCATTTCAGTTTGGGATTTAACCAGCAATACTAAACGTTACGTGTGGAATCAAGGGGATGAAGGTAATCTGGTGGTTACTATTCATATTGCTTACGACAATAGTTATGCGGTGACGTCAGACCAAGAAGCTTTTGTATTATGGAACTTAACTAATGGTGAGCCAGAAGGGTTCTGGCGCATAGATGAATCCAACATTCGAGATATTGCGGTCACCAATCAAGGATTGGGTGTACTCGTTGGTCGTAGTAACGGTAAAGTAATGTACTTTGAGCCTCAAACTGGGCGGCGCTTGGAGTTTTTAGGTCATACCGAAAAAATCAATAGTATTGATATATCACCCAATGGATTTTATGCCTTAAGCGGTGGTAATGATTATGTTGCCTACTTGTGGGATACCCGCAGTGGTCAAGTGATATACAAATTTGAGCATTCGAGTAGGGTGACCAAAGTGGTTCTAGATGATGAAGGTCGCTTCGCTTTTACCGCTGACAGTAAGCGAGATGCAAGAATTTGGGACTTAAGTACGGGGCAAGTGATCAGTTATTTACATTATTTTGAGCGGCAGAAAATTTTTAGTACTGCGGTATTTTCAAAAGATGGTAAATACTTAGTCACAGGTTCACCCGCGCGGCGCTTAAATTTGTGGGATGTGCAAACGGGCGAAGAAATTAAATCTTGGCGGGTAACACCCCGAGCGGGCACCAGACCACAAACCGCGGTAGTATATGCAGTTGGATTTTGGAATGACAACAAAGTGATTTCCGAAAGTAGTAGCGGTTTAGCTGAAATATGGCCTATACAGAGTAATTAACATGCAACACATTATTGATGATATTGAGCAGCTTCAAATGAAAGTGGCTTTCCAAGAAGATACAATAGAGAGTCTTAACAAAGCTTTGATTGCCCAGCAAAGGCAGCTTGAAGAGCTGCAATTTGCATTTAAACAACTTTCTAATAAAGTACTGGCCATTGAGCCGAGTAATATGGCGGCTGAACATGAAGAGTCCCCTCCCCCCCATTATTGATTGTATTATTTTTTCGCTTTATTGTTCTTCACTTACTTAGTTAGGCTTTGGACTGGCCACTTAAGGTAGTAGCGTCAACATGATCTTAGACTCTTTATTTTTTGCGGTTGACGTTACCTTGCCTATCAGCTTGATCATAGTATTGGGTGTAGTGCTAAAACGTTTGCGCTGGATTAATGATGAATTTGCCGAAGTGGGTTCGCGTTTAGTTTTTAACGTAACCCTGCCTGCTTTGTTATTTGTTAATATTGCCACTACTGATTTAACCAGCCATTTTCCGTTTTTGTTGATTGTTGTGGCGGGTGCCATCATGCTGGGTTCTTTTGCAGTGATGCATGGGATCGCCATGGCTATTCCTACTCAATTCTCTCGGGGTGCCTTTGTTCAGGGGGCATGTCGCAGCAATATGGCGATCATTGGTTTGGCGTTGTCAGCTAATGCCTTCGGTGAGCAGGTGTTACCCTTAGCTTCAATGTATTTGGCGGCGCTAGTTATTCCAGTTAATATTCTGTCGATTCTTACCTTGTATTATCATCAATCTGATGTGCCATCGGCTAAAAAAATCGCCATGAGTGTGGTCAAAAACCCCCTAGCCATCGCTATTTTTATTGCCATAGTTATTGCTTTATTAGCGGTTGAATTACCTAAGTTTGTGATTGATACGGGCAATTACGTAGCACGTATGACTCTACCTTTAGCGTTGTTATGTGTTGGCGCATCCATAAGATGGCATGAGTTTCGTGCCTCAGGCTTATTGTATGCGGCGATTACCAGTAAGATAATATTACTGCCCTTGTTGGCAAGTATCATTGCTTATTATTGTGGTTTACGCGGGGAAGAACTTGGGGTGCTATATGTGATGACTGCCGCGCCAACCGCCGCAGCGGCTTACCCAATGGTTAGGGCCATCGGCGGTGACTACCACCTAACAGCCGCAATTATTGCAGGAAGTACGCTTTTTTCTATGTTTACGTCCACCTTAGGGTTGTTTGCATTACATTATTTAGGCTGGGTATAAGCCCGCACATAGATAAGGCTTACTCAGGCTTAAAGATACCAATAACCCCAGTGCTACCTTTACTGGCACTAGAGACTTTTTTGTCTACCTGTGATTCGTGATAGTCACAATGCACACATTCAATCTGTTCTACGTTGTTTTCAAAATACAACATTATTGAGTCTTGTGCTTTGCACTTAGGGCATACTGCGCCAGCGACAAAGCGTTTTTTTATTTTATTAACCATGATTTAAAGAATAATTTAGCTCACCATCTTGGTATCATAACCCGTATCGAATATAAGTGTTATTAGTAAACAGGCAAGCATGATCCAATTTTCAGATCTTTCTCTAATGCGTGGTAGTAAAATGCTGCTGCAAGATGTCAATGCCACCGTGTATCCAGGCCACAAAGCGGGTCTAATTGGTGCCAACGGTTGTGGAAAATCCAGTTTATTTGCCTTAATCAGAGGTGAGCTGCACCCAGAGCAAGGGAATTTTGCGATCCCAAAAGATTGGCAAATTGTATGGGTGGCACAAGAGACTCCAGCAGTAGACCGCTGCGCCTTAGACTACGTTATTGATGGCGACCTTAAGTTTAGACAACTTCAGGCGCGTTTAAGCGTCGCCGAAGAGGCGCATAATGGTGAGCAAATAGCCGTCATACATGGTTTGTTAGAACAAGCCGGTGCTTATGATATTGAATCTAGAGCTGCCACCATTTTGGCTGGTTTAGGTTTTGCTAATGATGTGATGCAAAATCCTGTCAGTGCTTTTTCGGGTGGCTGGCGTATGCGCCTTAATCTAGCTCAAGCCTTGTTGTGTTATTCCGATCTACTGTTACTCGATGAACCAACCAACCACTTGGATTTAGATGCGGTTATTTGGTTAGAAAAATGGCTGCAGCGCTATAGCGGTACCTTGTTACTGATTTCTCACGACAAATCTTTTTTAGACAGTACCATCAATGAAATTATCAGTGTTGAGCAACAAAAACTGGTGAGTTATACCGGTAACTATGATGCCTATGAAACTCAGCGTGCTGAGCGTTTACGTTTGCAAAGCCTGCAATATCAAAAGCAACAAGATCAAATATCCCACCTAGAATCTTTTATTAATCGTTTTGGGGCCAAAGCCAGCAAGGCTAAGCAGGCACAAAGTCGAGTAAAACAATTAGCCAGAATGGAAACCTTGTTACCTGTGATGGCTGATTCTCATTTTAATTTTCGTTTTTTAGCTCCGCCCAAACTGCCTAATCCATTAGTGAAGATTGAGCAGGTAAAAGTAGGCTATGGTGAAAAAGTGATTCTGGAAAAACTCCAGCTTAATCTCGTGCCTGGCAGTCGCATTGGTCTACTGGGTAAAAATGGTGCGGGTAAGTCCACTTTAATTAAGCTACTTGCTGGTGAAAATACCCCATTGCAGGGTTTGTATGAAGCTTCTGCTGGTTTACGTATCGGTTATTTTGCTCAGCACCAACTGGAATTTTTAAGAGCCGATGATACACCTTTAGCCCACATTCAGCGTTTAGATCCAAAAGCGACAGAGCAGAGCTTACGTGATTTTCTGGGCGGCTTCGGTTTTCGTGGTGACGATGCCATGGCCAAAGTGGCACCTATGTCAGGTGGTGAGAAAGCACGTTTAGTCTTGGCTTTAACGGTTTATCAAAAGCCCAACTTATTGTTGTTAGATGAGCCCACTAACCACTTGGATCTCGATATGCGCCATGCCTTAAACATTGCACTGCAAGGTTTTGAAGGCGCGATGGTATTGGTTTCGCACGATAGGTTTTTATTATCGTCGGTGTGTGATGATTTTTACTTGGTTGATAGCGGCCAAGTACAAGCCTTTGATGGTGATTTAGACGATTATAAGGCGTGGATCCTTAAACCAGAACAAAGCGCCAATGCAAGCGAGAAACCAAAGGTAAAACCTGAGCGTAAAAACACCAAGCGTCTTGAGGCTGAATTTCGACAAGCCACTCAAGGCTTGCGAAAAACCATTAGTCAATGTGAAAAGGTAATGGCTGAACTGCACAGTAAGCTCGAGAAAATCGAAGCTGAGTTAAGTCATACCGACATCTATAGTGCTGAAAACAAAGAGCAACTCAAGAAAATAATAAGCCAACAAGCATCATACAAAGGGCAATTAGAGGATGTCGAAATGCAATGGCTCGATACTCAGGAGCAGTTAGAGCTGCAACAGACTGAGTTTGAACAATCGTTGAGTGCAGAGTGAGCCTCCAAGTCATGCCAATTAACGCCATGCCGCAGCATGTTGATTCGTACTTCGGTCGGGTGGTGCAAAGTGATTTTGTGGCACCTTGGTGGGCAAAAAATCGTCACGTGCAAACCATTTTTCCGCGTTTCTTACAAAAGCGCCAAGCCTTAGTTTTTCGTAAAGAACGCTTCATCCTAAGCGATGGCGACTTTGTGCAACTAGCTTGGGTAGGCGATATATCATCGGCGAAAGGTTTGGTTATCATGTTTCATGGTTTGGAAGGCTCCATTTATTCTCATTATTGTCATGATATGGCTGCCGACTTAGCTCGCCAAGGTTTTGCGGTGGTGGTGATGCATTTTCGGGGGTGTGGAGGAGAATCAAATCAAACCCCCCGTGCTTATCATTCTGGAGAAACCTCGGATCCTTGGGAATTTATCAGTTGGCTGCAAGCGTCTTATCCTAACCTAGACAAATTCGCTATTGGCTTTTCTTTGGGCGGTAATATGTTGTTAAAACTGCTAGGTGAAAGACCCCAGCAAGGTATCATCAAAGCGGCACTAGCCATATCTGCACCGCTACAGTTAGCTGAGTGTGCACAGAGTATTAACCAAGGATTTTCTAAGCTGTATCAGAGTTATTTGCTAAAGAGTATGGTCACTAACCTGAGACATAAAATGTCCATTATGGATTATCAAAAGCACCTCACTATAAAATACAAGGACTTACATCAACTCAAGAACTTTCGCGATTTTGATCAATACGTTACCGCACCATTACATGGTTTTCTGGGGGCTGATGACTATTACTTGCGTTGCAGTGCTATGCCCTATTTAAGTAAAATACAAACCCCTACCTTAGTGTTACATGCCAAAGACGACCCCTTTATGAATGAGAATGTACTGCCTCGCACTGATCAACTGTCGAAATTTATTCGTGTTGAGTTGAGTGAACACGGAGGACATGTGGGTTTTGTGCAAGGCAGTCCTTGGCGTCCAAAAATTTGGATGCAACAACGTGTCAGTCAATTTTTAATGCGCTTTGATGAAGCACAAAAGCAAACGATAGGAGCGGTTAAATGATTATTCCCATTGGCGACGTTGAGTATGAAATTTTGCTCAATATTATTGAAGCCTTTGTGCTACAAGAGGGAACCGAGTACGGCGAACAGGATGTAGATTTAGCTGACAAAGTACAGCAGGTTCTCACCCAACTTAAGTCAGGTGAGGCCTTTTTAGTGTATTCAGAATTGCACGAAACGGTCAATATTGTGGCAAAAGAGCATCTTAAGCTGGATGAAACTGTGGATTAATTGAGAACCAAGTTAAAGGTGACCGGCACGGTTAAACCTATGCTGGTTAAGCCGGCTATTTTTTGTAAGGCTTCAACCCCGTCTTGTAAACCCAGTTCACTGGCGCCTAACAATACAGGTTTAGCACTGCTGACCATATATTTACCGTCGTTGGTTTTGCTAACAATAAGATCTAAATTTAAGGCTTTACTTGCCCCCATTAAGGTCAATGTTGCCGGTAATTCAGTATGCATACTTTCGCCCTTAGCCAAGCTCATGATACCTTTGGGCAAGGTGGCGCTAATGTTTGCTTTGGGGAATAAGTCTACTTTAAACAACATATCACGCATTCTTTGATTACGGATATCTATGCCCGTTTCAACTGAGCTTAAGCTAATGTCTGCGCTAAACTGCCCATCACTGCTCAATTGCCCGTCAATGCGGCTAAAACTGTGTATTTCACTAATATTGAGGTTTTTAGTGGATATAAAAAACACCTTAGACTGCTCACTGTCTACCTTCCAGTCTGCCAATGCAGCGGTGGATAATACACTTAGGGCTACTAAACAGTTCGGTAAAAATTTTCTCACATTACTCACGATAAGTCTCCAAGTTGGTATTTAACAATTGATGGCCAATCTACTCTCTGATCGCCCATCACAATAAAATCTGGATTATTGACACTCTTACGTTGGTTATAACTTAATGGCTCAAAGTTATGGGCTAAAATTGACCCACCTGCTTCGCCAACAATGCACTGTGATGCCCCGGTATCCCATTCACCTGTAATGCCGATCCGTAAAAACACATCTGCTTTGCCCTCAGCAATAAAGCAGGCTTTTAAAGAGCAACTGCCTAGGGGTAAGGTATGATAAATGCGGTGGTTACTCATGCTATTCATGACTTTTTCACGGGCCTGACGCCGACTAATAGCTATCATCACTACACCTTGTTCTGCATCATCAAACCGTCGTACTTTGATTTGCTTATTTTCAGAGGGACTCTCTTTAAACGCACCTTGACCTTTTGATGCGTAATACAGGGTATCACCTGGCGGCCAGTAAATAACGCCAATAACCGGCACATTATCTTCCACTAAGGCAATATTGACCGCAAAATCGCCACTGCGTGCGATAAATTCTTGGGTGCCATCAATAGGATCAATTAACCAATAGCGCTTCCATTCTTTGCGAATGGCTAATTTTGCATTATCTGTTTCTTCTGACATGATGGGAATGTCGGGCGTCTGTGACTGCAAAATCCCTAAGATAATTTCATTTGCCTTGTAGTCAGCACTGGTGACAGGTGAATCATCCTCTTTTTGATAGCTAGAAAAATCACCACTATCATAGATTTTCATCACTTCTTCGCCCGCCACACGAGCTGCATGTTTTGCTATATCAAGCAGGCTCTGATGATTATTGGTTACCATTAACGTGTCCTTATCCATTTCAATGCTAAAAACAAGGCGGCGTAACATCTTGCTTCGGTAAAATCTTCTCTGGCAAGAAGTGCATCTGTGTTATTAATCGACCAAGGAATTACTTCCAATGGCTCTGGTTCGTCGCCGACTAACCTTTCAGGGTAGAGTTGCTGGGCGATAAAGATTTCCATTTTGGCATCAAAAAAAGCTGGGGCCATGCTCACGGTTTGCAAAGACAGAAGTTGCTGCGCGCCATAACCCACTTCTTCCTTCAACTCTCGATTAGCAGCAACCATGGCTGATTCACCCGGATCTATCAAGCCTTTAGGGAAACCCAATTGGTAGGTATGATTCCCTGCAGCATATTCTCTGACCAGTAAAAATTCGTGATCATTAATGAAGGGAACTATCATGACAGCCCCTCGACCACTGCCAGCCATGCGTTCAAACTGACGTTTTTCACCGTTGCTAAACTCGAGATCAAGTTGCTCAACCCTAAATAGGCCACTTTGTGCGATGACTTTGCGCTGATGTATTGTCGGCAAGGTTTTATTATTGTCTATTTTGCTCATGTCTTTTTCACGTTACTATTAATGCCAATCGATTTGTTATTAATTTTCGGGGTGGTCTCACAGGCCCAGCTAGTTGCGCTTACCCCATTTAAACAAGAGTCACACCATTGTCAATTATAGCTTGGAATCAAATTCAAACCGTCTTGTTAGACATGGATGGTACACTGCTTGACCTGCACTTTGACAACCATTTCTGGTTGGAGCACCTGCCTGCGAAGTTAGCGCTTATCAACAATATACCAATTGCCCAAGCGAAAGAAGACATCAGCGCCGAATATACTAAAGTTCAGGGCACAATTAGTTGGTATTGCTTGGATTATTGGGGTAAAAAACTAGGCCTTGATATTGTGCAAGCAAAACGCGAAATTGAGCATTTGATTAGTTTACGTGCAGATGCACTGCCTTTTATTGACGCCCTTAAAAAATCGGGTAGACAAGTAATCTTGTTAACAAATGCCCACCCAGATAGTTTATCTTTAAAAATAGAGCACACTAAGTTAGACGACCATATTGACCACTTGATATCGACACACGAATTTGGCGTGACTAAAGAATCACAATTATTGTGGCAAAAACTGCAAGCAAAAATCCCCTTTGTTAATGCTTCGACACTATTCGTCGACGACAGTTTGACAATATTGCATGCAGCTAAACGCTTCGGCATCAGCCATTTACTCGCCGTGAGTAATCCAGATAGTAAAAAACCGTTAAACGATACAGAAGACTTTAGCTCAGTGTCTGACTACCGAGTATTACTGGAAGATATTCTTAATCATCCTTTTGAGGGGAATGCTGGCTAATATTAGCAAATACGATTGCGCCCAGCGCGTTTTGCTTTGAATAAATTGATGTCTGCTTGGTTGATTAATTCGAGTGGGCTGCTATTTTGTAGAGGGTTAAATTTAGGTGATATAGCTGCTACCCCAACACTCACTGTTACCTGTTCAGCGTTAGCGCTTTTTGCCGCTGGAATATTCAGATTTTGAATGTTTTTAATGAGTTGTCTGGCTACTCGTTTAGCTCCCACTAGATCGGTGTAAGGTAATAGTAAAACGAATTCTTCGCCGCCAAAGCGAGCGGCAAAATCCTCTTCTCGTCCTTTACTGCTGGCAATAGTAGTAGCGACCAATTTTAAACATTCGTCGCCTTCTATATGGCCATATTGATCGTTGTAGTCTTTAAAATGGTCAATATCTATCATTAACAAACCAATAGAATACCCTGCTCTAATGGCAGCATGCCAAACACGATTTAATGTGGTATCCAATTGCATGCGATTAGCCAAACCAGTTAAGCCGTCGGTGCAAGAGACATATTCAAATACTTTTTGCTGTTCCACCAAGCGCATATGGTTGATTATGCGTGCATGAATGATCTGCGGTGTGGCGAATTGGTTGATATAATCGATGGCGCCTATTTCTAAACACATCTGCTCCTCTTCAATTGAAGCCGCAGAGGCCAAAAAAATAACAGGAATATGTTGAGTTAAGGGATTGTTATTCACCCTTTTGCACAGTTCTAGACCGGATATAATGGGTATCTCAACAGCACTTAAAATAAGGTCAATATCAAGTTCATAAACTAAATTTAAGGCCTGTTGGCCATCTTCAGCAACTTCGATAATATATTGTTGACCAAACATTGTACGCAAGGTATCCAGTGTTTTATTGTTGGACTCTACCAACAATAAAACTGAACGAGGCAATGTAGGGTTTAAATTCATGGCATCCCTGAGATGTATCCATTTACTGAAATTATATCTTAGCTTAGTAAGCTTAGTTTAATCGATTAGTTTTTTATATTTTATGTTTAAAATTTAACCAAGATTCTAAAAGGTTTGCACCATAAATGACATTGCTATGCTGGCTTAAATGGCTCATTATGCGCAAATTATGTTAACAGTCAGTTAGCTGAGGGATATTTTTGAAAACTTTTGTTTGCCAATGTGGCAATAAACTCTATTTTTCTAACAGTCAATGTGTGGTGTGTGGCTTATTGCTTGGGTTTTTACCTGATGATGTATTACTCAGCGCCTTCACTCGTAACGGCTTTGGTAACTTACAGGCCTCCAGTAATGGTCGTATTTATCGCCAGTGCAAAAATTACATCGACCACAATGTCTGCAATTGGATGGTACCTTTCGACGACCCCCAAGATTTTTGTCCATCTTGTCAATTAAATGAGGTCACTCCTAATTTAGATGTGGAGGGCAATAAGCAGTTTTGGTATCGCTTGGAACAGGCTAAACGTCGTTTACTGTATACCCTGTTTAAACTCAAGGTGCCCGTGGTTAATCGTCGGCAAGAGCCTACGACCGGCTTAGGTTTTAGCTTTCTTGAAGACGAAGTTGCAGACGAGTATGGCAATGAATTAACCGTTAAAAACTATGTTTCTACTGGCCATTCAGCAGGCTTAGTGACCATCGATATCAAAGAGGCAGAACATAGCACCCGCTTAAGATTACGCGAAAGTTTAAACGAAAACTACCGTACCCTTCTCGGTCACTTTCGGCATGAGTCAGGCCATTATTATTGGGATCGCTTTGTCAAAAATGGTTATTTGCTTAATGACTTTAGAGACTTATTTGGCGATGAACGGATGAATTATTCACAAGCCATGAAGGTTTATTACGCTGAAGGACCTAAAAAGAATTGGCAAAATGTATGGATCAGCGCTTACGCGAGCATGCATCCTTGGGAAGATTGGGCCGAAACTTGGGCCCACTATTTGCACATGGTCGATACCTTAGAAACGGCCAGTGATTTTGATTTTAGTGTGTCAGGCAATAAAGTAGCGAACCCTTTAGTGGCTAGTGGACAACACGATCATGTTTATACCGCGACCAGTTTCACCCACTTATTTAATGATTGGTGTCGATTGACAGAGGTACTTAATGGCTTAAACCGAAGCATGGGCCTAGACGATGCTTATCCTTTTGTTATACCGATTAGTGCACTGGACAAATTGCGCTTTGTGCACCAAGTTGTATTGCAAAATGATGGTCTTTATCAAGATAGTCTAAAATAAGCCTATTTTGTTGCTGACTTTTCCCATTCAAAGCGCGGCAGTTTATTAAACGCGCGCTTTAAGCCCTCATTCCAATGTTTTTGCACCGATTTATACATCACGCTATTGGTATTTAGCGACGTTCGATAAGGCGCTTCTATATGATTATTCGTATATATGGCCAATTCTATGGGCGGACCCACTGAAATATTGCTACGTATGGTTGAATCTAGTGACACAATAGCGCAGCGTGCAGCATCTTCTAAGGTTGTATTGGCCGCTATCATGCGATCTAGAATAGGCTTGCCATATTTATTTTCACCAATCTGGATATAAGGTGTTTCTGGTGATGCGGCAATGTAATTGCCTTGTGGATAAATTAAAAATATTTCACAGGGCTGGCCAGCAATTTGTCCACCTAAAATAAAAGTCGACTCAGCACTTGTTCTCGATCTTTCCATCGCTTCTGCATGCTGTTTTTGCTCTCGCTGGCTAATTTGGCCGATATATTTGGCTATTTCATGTAAATATTTGCCCTTACATAAATCAAACTCAGCTTCGGGATTATTTAAGTCTGTTTTAATCGAATTAATCACCGCCTGAGACGTGGCTAAACTGCCAGACGTTAGTAAAACTAAGCTGCGGTCTCCGGGAAAAACAAAAGTGGTCATTTTGCTATAAGTGGCAACATAATCAACGCCTGCGTTGGTGCGTGAATCAGACGCAAACACAATTCCTTTATTCACATTTATCGCTAAACAATAGGTCAATTTGGACTCTCTTAACTCACAAAACTGGGTAGTCATAAACCCAGTCAAAAATTTCATATTTATTATAATGAATCTGTAGAGAATTAAATACAAATCATATTTTTGTAATAAAAACGTCTTTTAAACATTTGAGTTCCCCGTATACTGAATGACTAATTTATCAGCAAAAGGGACGCCTATGGCTATTCGATGGGGAAGTTATAAAGTTGCAAATTTGCACGATGAACTACTGCGAGCTAGTGGTAAACCAAGACCTTATGCACAAGATTTATGCGATTATTTGCGCGATTTGAGTGACGCTGAAATCATAGAATACAAAGCTGCAGCTGATTCGGCCATTCAAGTAATGGGAATTACCTTTCGAGTATACAACGACGAAGAAGGCTCAATAGACCGCGCTTGGCCCTTTGATATTATTCCTCGATTAATTGATAAAAAAGAATGGAATGATATTGAAATTGGTTTGAAGCAGCGCGTCAAAGCCTTAAACATGTTTATCGATGACTTGTATAACGGCCAAAATATTATCAAAGACGGGGTATTCCCCGCTGATTTGCTGGATAAGTCCAAAAACTTTCTAGAGGAATGTAAGGGCTTTAGCCCGCCATTGGGTGTGTGGGCGCATATCTGTGGTTCTGATCTTGTCAGAGACAATAAAGGCACTGTGTATGTATTAGAAGATAACTTGCGCGTTCCTTCAGGTGTATCTTACATGCTAGAGAATCGCCAAGTGATGAAGCGAGTTTTTCCAGAAATGTTCGAAAAACTGAATATTATGCCCGTGGATGATTACCCTTCTGACTTGTACGATATGTTGGCAGCGATGTCACCCCGCGATATTCCAGAGCCAGAAATCGTGGTACTGACTCCCGGCACTTACAATTCAGCTTATTTTGAGCATGCCTACTTAGCTCAGCAGATGGGTGCAGAATTGGTTGAAGGCCCAGATTTGGTCGTGGGTGAAGACGACTGTGTATACATGCGCACTATCAATGGTTTGTCTCGAGTAGATGTGGTTTATCGTCGGATTGATGATTGGTTTCTTGACCCTGAAGTATTTAACCCTGAATCCACCCTAGGTGTGCCGGGTATCATGCGAGCTTGGAAGGCTGGTAACGTAGCGCTGGCTAATGCACCTGGTTCGGGTGTCGCAGATGACAAAGTGGTTTATGCCTTTGTGCCTGATATTATTAAATATTACTTAAACGAAGAGCCTATCTTGCAAAACGTACCCACTTATAAGTGTGTCAACGAAGATGAGCGTGCTTATGTATTAGAAAATATAGCTTCTATGGTCGTCAAGCCAGCCAATGAATCGGGTGGTTACGGTATGCTAATTGGCCCGCATTCTAACGCCAAAGAACATGATAAGTTTCGTAAATTAATTCAAGAAGATCCGCGCAACTATGTTGCTCAACCGATGTTAATTTTATCCACTGCTCCGGTGATGGTTGATACCAAAGTTGAACCACGACATTTAGATTTGCGTCCCTTTATTTTAAGTGGCAAAGACGTCAAAGTGACCACGGGCGGATTGACTCGCGTGGCCATGATAAGAGGTTCAACAGTAGTAAACTCATCACAAGGTGGTGGTAGTAAAGATACCTGGATTGTTGATATGGAGGGGTCTTAATTATGTTATCAAGAGTCGCCAGTAACCTATGTTGGTTTGGAAGATATTTAGAGCGTGCTGAAAATACCGCGCGCATCATTAACGTTAACTCAAATTTAATGTTGGACCTGCCTAAGAGTATTTCGCTGGGCTGGGAGCCCATCGTTGATATTCTGTCGTATCGTGATTTATTTTACTCTAATCATAAAGAAGCCGTAGAGCGTAACGTGATTAACTTTATGGTTGCCGATCAAAAAAACCAAGGCTCAATTATTAGCGCCTTAAGTGCTGCTCGTGAAAACGCACGTACCATTCGAGAGATTATTCCACGTGAGGCATGGGAACAGATTAATGAATTGTTTACCTATGCCAAGGAAAACTGTCAGAAGGCGCAAGCCAGACGTTCACGTTATGGTTTTTTAAATGAAATAATTCGTTCTAACCAAACTATTACCGGTATTTTGGCTGGCACCATGACCCATGATGAAGGTTATCAGTTTTTACGTATCGGGCGAAACCTAGAACGTGCCGACATGACCACACGTATCATTGATGTCAGGTCAGCTTCGTTATTGCAAGAAACCGAAACCTCGCAATCCGCATTTGAAAACCTGCAATGGATGAGTGTATTAAAGTCCTTAACCGCTTATCAAATGTATCGTCGTGAAGTGCGTTTACGTATACGTCGGCCTGATGTATTGAAGTTTCTGCTATTGGAAGACAGATTTCCACGTTCCTTGTTACACACCTTGCAGCAGGTAGAAGAGTGTTTGAAAAAATTACCCAATAACGAAGAAGCGATTATGCAAATTCGGGTAGTGGAAAATCAATTGTTGGAAGCTAACCCGCAAACCTTGATTCAAGAAAAGTTACATGACTTTATTGATGATATGCAGCTCGGCTTGAATACGATTTTTGACAAAATAAACCAAACCTATTTTCCAAATAACTAATAGGTCTGTTATTACTAACCACAAGGAAATCTATGTCGCCTAAAATAGACTTAGGATCCACTCCTTTTGGCACACCGCTGGGCACCGCGCCCGGCGGTGTTGTTTCATACTCAAGTGATTATGAAACCGCTGATCAATCCCTTTATCCCAATCGCAGTGCCTATCGAAGTTATTTTGATGGTATTTACATGGGTTATAAGTGGCAATGTGTGGAGTTTGCAAGGCGTTGGTTATATATCAATAAAGGTTACATCTTTAATGATGTGTCCATGGCCTATGAGATTTTCAATTTACCCAGCGTAAGAGAAATCGCCAGCAACGAATTGCTGCCTTTGCAATCTTATAAAAACGGTGCTCAGCGTCATCCTGAGGTTGGCAGTTTGCTGATTTGGGAAGAGGGTGGAGAATTTGTCAATACGGGTCATGTGGCTATCATCACTGAGGTGAGTGATGCTTATGTGCGCATTGTTGAGCAAAATATGAATTTTGTACCTTGGCCTGAGGGACAAGACTATTCTCGTGAAATTAAAGTCAAGATTGGCCGCGAAAATGACTTCTGGATAGAGTGCTCATTCAGTGACGCTACTATACTGGGATGGATGATTCAAACAGATGATAAGGCTCATGCCGAGATATCAGAGCCAGAACTGCGAGAGTTATTTAACTTAAAACCCGCTACGGCCCATAGTTCAGCTCAAGCAGTCAAACCTTGGTTGAATATCGCTAATGATGATGAAGCAGCCTATGTTGAGATGATGAAAGGCCACTGGCTGACGTCGGTCGAAGCGGATCATCTTAGTTATTATATGATGTCGCAAAGCGCTCAAGAAGCGCTTGAATCAGCCACCGATGAACTACATGGTTTGTTTATGCACGCCACTGACTACGTACTGCAACACGATGACTTGCTGCAATCTTTTGGTTTGCCTGAGTCTATTTTGCCGCGAATTCGTCAATCGTGGGATAATCGCTTAAATCAGTTAATTACTAGTCGTTTTGACTTTTCCATGTCTGACAAGGGCTTAAAAGTTTATGAATACAACTGCGATTCCGCTTCTTGTTATATGGAAACCGGAAAAGTGCAGGGTAAGTGGGCCAAACATCTGGGCCTAAAACATGGTGAAGATGCTGGTGGCGAGCTCTTTGCAGAATTGGTTAAGGCGTGGCGCGAAAGTGAAGTTGAAGGTTTAGTCCACGTATTACAAGATACTGATCCAGAAGAAGACTACCATGCACTGTTTATGTTGTCGGCCATTGAAGCAGCAGGTCACAAATGTGAACGAGTGGTTGGACTCAGTTCACTTAGTTGGAATGAACAGGGTGATATTGTTGATGCCCATGGTAATAAGGTGTGTTGGGTATGGAAAACCTGGGCGTGGGAAACAGCCTTAGACCAATTGCGGGTCGAGCAAGATGAGCAGCAAACCATTACCGATAAAATTAGGCCACCCGGTTCGGTACCTAACCTGAGTGATGTATTGCTGAGAAAAGAAATCATGGTATTTGAACCACTTTGGACCCTAATACCAAGTAATAAAGCCATTTTGCCAGTCCTTTGGTCCTTATTTCCAAATCACCCCTTACTGCTTAATACTAGTTTTGAACTTAGTCCTGAATTGGAAGCCAGTGGATATGTGGTCAAGCCTATTGTGGGGCGCTGTGGTGCCAATATTCAGCTTATCGATAAAGACCGTAATGTACTCGCAGACAAGGGAGGGGCTTTTGCCGATAGGACGCAAATTTATCAACAGCTTTTTGCCTTACCTAAAGTGGGTAGTTACTATGTACAAGTCTGTACATTTACCGCGGCCGGAAATTACGCTGGAAGTGGTGTCAGAGTTGATCCGTCGATGATTATTGGTAAAGACAGTGACTGTATGGCTTTGCGTATAGACGATGATTTATCCTTTTTAGATGAGTAATAAATAGTGAATACCAAGGTCAAGGCTGTAGATGCAATGTTAAATGGACAAACCGACTTACCAGAGTCTTTTATTGAACTCCTGCGTACCTTGATGCGCAGCCCCAGTGTAACGGGTGCAGAGCACTCTTTTTTTCGTGTTTTGCAGCGTGAACTAGAAGAGCGTGGTGCCAAGGTCACTTGGTATGAAGGTTTGCTGGTGGCCCAAGGCAGTAAACCTGATTCCCGCATGTTTTCGGCGCATATCGACAGACATGGCTTAGTTTGCACCGGACCCAATGAGTTTCAATATGCTGCTTTTGTTGCAGGAGCTCGTTCTGATTTACTGGGTAACTCGGTGAGTGAGTCCTTGATGCAAAAGATCGTTGACCGCTTTGATGCTGAAAGTGTTTATGCATTTGAACCTTGGTCTGGTGCTTACCGAGGACGAGGTAAAATCATTGGTGCTTACATTTGTGAATATCGTAATAACCTGATTTTTAAAGTCGATGGGCTAGAGCATCTTGTTGCCGGCACACCGGTAGCTTTTACCGATAAGCTGACCATCACTGAGCAAGCCTTAGTGGGGCAATTAGATAATGTATTAACCACTGCTGCCCTAGTGCATCTTTTCGAAAATGGCTTTCAAGGCACGGCATTTTTTACCGCTCAGGAAGAAGCGGGCAAAAGTTGGCGTTATTTACTAGAATGGTTCAGACGATTTGGTGGTTCAACCAACAAACTGATAGTGGTGGATACCAGCCCCTATCCAGATTTACCGACGGCTAAGCAGCAGCAATTGGTTCTACGCAATAAAGACGCTAACGCTAATTTTAATGCTTCCCTCAACCAAGAGTTAGTCAGTATTTGCCAGCGTCTTGGCGTGAGTTATCAATTCAAAGATGAGTACGTGGCGGCACAAAACCGGCTACAAGAACAAAAAGGCGAGCCTTTATCGTCTTATGGCTCTACCGAAATGGGCCGCATTATCGCCGCATCTAATGGTTTGGTTGATGGCACCACCTTGCAAATTCCTTCAAGTGGTTATCACACCATGTCTGAATCAGCACCCTTAGGCTCAGTAGTTGCCTTCTTAAGTATTATGACTGAATTAGCCAATAGCTAATGTCGTCTCTTTTTTAGTAGTCAAATTATGCAAAACGCAAGCTTACTTGCTCAACTTCAGTCCATTGCGGGTCAGCCATTTGTGCTTAGTGATGAAAAAAAGTCGCAAAAATTTCGACATGGATGGCGTTCAGGCGGCGGCAAAGCATTAGCGGTAGTGATTCCGCAAGACTTACTTATTTATTATCGAATTTTACAGGTCTGCGTTGAACATCAAGCGATTATAATCATGCAAGCTGCGAATACTGGCTTAACCGAAGGTTCTACGCCTAATGGTGATGACTATGACCGCCCTATTATCATTATTAACACCTTGGCTATGGATAAGATCTATCTATTAGAGCAGGGCCAACAGGTATTGAGCTTTCCTGGTACGACTTTATTCAGTTTAGAAAAACAGCTGAAACCATTGGGGCGCGCACCGCATTCGGTCATAGGTTCATCTTGTCTCGGCGCTTCAGTGGTTGGCGGTATCGCCAATAACTCTGGCGGTGCATTGGTTAAACGTGGGCCGGCTTATACTGAGCTGGCTTTATTTGCGCGTATTGATGAGCAAGGCAAATTGCAATTAGTCAACCATTTGGGTATTGACTTAGGTGAAGAGCCGGAGCAAATACTCAACAATCTTATGCAGGGTAATTTTGCCACCGAAAACTTAAAAAAAGGTTCGGCCCTCGCTTCTGATCAAGAATATCAAGCACGGGTCAGAGCTATTGATGAAAGTACGCCAAGTCGTTTCAATGCTGATCCTAGGCGTTTGTTTGAAGCCAGTGGATGTGCCGGAAAATTAGCGGTTTTTGCTGTACGTTTAGATACTTTTGTCACGGCAAAACAAGAGCAAGTTTTTTATATCGGTAGTAATGACCCATTGGTATTGGGGCAGCTCAGACGTGACATTTTAAAAAACTATCGCAACTTGCCAGAGGTGGGTGAGTACTTACACAAAGATGTTTTTGATATTTCCGCCAAATATGGCAAAGACACGTTTTTGAGTGTGAAATACCTTGGTACTGACCGCTTGCCCGCGTTATTTTCTTTAAAAGGGCGTATTGATGCGTGGTGCAAAGCCTTACCAATGGTTTCTGTGCATCTTAGCGACAAAGTAATGCAACTGGCAGCGCGGCTTTTTCCTCAGCACTTGCCTACACGAATGCTGCAATATCGCGATAAATACGAACATCATCTGATCCTTAAAATGAGCGACGAGGGCATAACTGAAGCCCGCGACCACTTGGCAGTATTTTTTAAGCAACATCAGGGCGACTATTTTGAATGCAACGCAGATGAAGGCGCCAGCGCACTTTTACATCGGTTTGCGGCTGCGGGAGCGGCCATGCGTTACCAACTGCTGCACCAGCAAACGGTAGGAGATTTGTTGTCACTAGACATCGCTTTACGCCGTAATGATGTTGACTGGCTTGAAGTTTTGCCGCCAAAACTTGAACACATACTCGACAAGAAACTCTATTATGGGCATTTCTTCTGTCATGTTTTCCATCAAGACTATATCTTGAAAAAGGGCGTTGATGCCAAAAAAGTAAAACAACATATGCTAGCTTTGTTAGAGGGGCGTGCTGCAAAATATCCAGCTGAACATAACGTAGGCCACCTCTATTCAGCCGAGCAAAGTTTACGTGAGTTTTACACCCAACTTGACCCTACCAATTCTTTTAATCCAGGTATTGGGAAAACTGAGCGACACCGCCGCAATTGCAGTTGCCAAGCTTAATTCAAAGCAGATTGGTTGAAGCTTTCAGTGAACGCCATTTTTAGCTTCTGATTAACCGCAAATATATAAATGAGATAACAATGAATCTAACAGAAATTGTCGCGTTTTTTAAAGAGCCCCTATTTAGTATCCATGACAAAGTCATTTCTCTAGGCGATTTATTACTATTGCCAAGCGCTTTATTTGTCGGTTATTTCCTGATCAGTTGGAGCATAAAACTGATTACCATGCGCATGCGCAAAAAGGGCGTTGCCCCTGATGTGGTGCATTTGGTTAGACGCATATTATTCATTATTGCCTTGCTAGCATTGTTTATCACCATCTTAGACTTAATCAATGTGCCTATCACTGCCTTTGCTTTTTTATCGGGCGCGGTAGCCATTGGCTTCGGTTTTGGTGCACAAAACATTATTAATAACTTTATCAGTGGCTGGATTTTAATGTGGGAACGTCCCATTCGAATCGGTGACTTTTTAGAGGTGGACGGGGTAAAGGGTAATGTTGAAGCCATAAATACTCGCTCTACCCGCATCAGACGTACCGATGGCGTGCATATGATGATACCCAATAGTTTGTTGCTTGAAAATACCGTGGTTAATTGGACCTTAATTGACAATATGACTCGCACGACGGTGAGTGTCGGTGTGGCTTACGGTTCGCCATGTCGCAAAGTCGCTGAATTAATTGCCCAAGCGGTAGATGAACAAGCTGATATTCTTAAGACGCCTGCCCCGGTGGTTATTTTTGATGATTTTGGCGACAATGCCTTAATGTTTGTGGTGTATTTTTGGATGAATGCCAGTGTTGAAGGACATTTACGCATGATCCGCAGCAATATTCGTTATCGAATAGATGAGCTATTCAGTGAACATGATATTTGTATTGCTTTCCCTCAGCGAGATATTCATGTTGATGGCAAATTGACCTTACATAAAGCAGACTAATCAATGAATATTACCCTGCTGGCAAATCGAGACTTAGCCAGTAATCTAGCCTTAAATTACTTGTATCAGGGACTAGAGCCTCAGCATGTATTGCGCGTTTTGCTGTCAGCCCAGGTAGGCGGTCGAGTCAAGAAACCACTAGCGTTACAAGAGCTCGCTTTTGCTGAGCAGGCTTTATTTAATCAGATGATTTTTCCTGCCTTGCGTAGCCGTGGCGGTAAACTCAAAGACAGACTTTTAGGTTTTGGTGATCTTAAGGCTCTAGGACTTGAAATTAAGGATATAAGTTCTGTCAATTGCGCCCAAGGGCAGCAGATTATCAGGGACAGTAAACCCGATCTGATTGTGTCTATTCGTTTTGGTTTGATCCTAAAACAGGCGGTATTGGCGATACCAGAATATGGAGTAATAAACCTACATTCAGGTAAATTACCTGATTATCGTGGTGTAATGGCGTGTTTTAGGGCCATGCAAAACAATGAGATACAGCATTCCAGTACCTTGCATTATATTCGAGATGATAGTATCGATTGCGGCGATATTATTAGCTACAGCACTACTGCATTAAATTACCAGCTCTCCTATCTAGAAAATGTGCTAAACCTGTATCAAGGTGGAGTAAAACAGGTGCTGCGGGCCATAAGTACTATAGAACGTGATGGTGTGGTTGCCAGTTTTCCGCAATCTTCACAGGGAAATTATTATAGTTTCCCATCTGAAGCTGAAATTGATGACTTTAGGGCAAGCGGTCTACGCTTGTTTGATTATGCACATTTAGCTCAGGTCGTTGAGCAATATCTTTAAGCATGACTTTATTGTCGCTGTTTTTTTTGATCGACAGTATTTTATTACAGTAAATTTGATCAAGCAGAGCTTGGTAAGATTCTTTTTCTAAGCCCCAGCATGGGTTACTATCTTCAGCCAGTTAAGCCAAGATCTTTAAGATATTTGTCCTAGGTGGTTTGGCCCATCTTTGTTAATTTTAACTTTTACAAATTAAAGCAACAGGGAGTTAGATTGTTTAAAAAAACTTTATTAATTGGTTTGTTGCTGTTGTTTACACCCTTACCGACCGTCAAAGTAGCGCTTGCAGGCGAAGTGTCTGTACTGGTGTTTGCGGTTAATTCACCGGGTTCTCCACCCTATGCGTATTTTGATACTGATAGTCAATCCTACCAAGGTTTGGTGCGCGATTTTTTTGAATTTACCGCGGGTCATGGCTCGTTTACCGCCAACTATGTAGATTCTAACCGTAGCCGTAGCGAACAGTTTTTAAGGGAAGGCAAGATAGATATGTTTTTAGCCAACCCTAAATGGTTAAAACAACCTGAAGATTTTATCGCGAGCACTACTATTTTATCTCATCACTCATTTTTATACAGTTTGAATGAGTTTCCACTTGATTTTGAGCTGGCTAAGGCCGCTGGTAAACGAATTTGCACCCGAAGTGGCTTTGTTTATACAGGTTTAGAAGACTTATTTAATAGCAATGTGCTGCTTAGAGTTGATTCAAGCAGCCAAGCAGCAATGGCTGCCATGTTAGCTAAACAACGCTGTGATTATGCAGTTATGAATGATTTTAACGCGGCAGTGACCTTTTCTGACCATAGTTTTTGTGGTCTTAGTATTCATCAATCCCCCTTAGCTACAAGCTCGGTCGACTTGGTTTTTATGATGCGCCAAGACATGCAGAACATAAAAACTCTTATCGATGCGCAACTACAAGATTATATTTCGAGTGGTAAATTTGATGCATCTCTTGCTAGGCATTCAAAAGGACGCCACTTTCCAATCTTGCCTAGTTGTTAAATCACCTCTTGAAAAACTTAAAGAAAATGAGCTTATGTAACGCATTTATCTCAGTTGTTTAGACTTAGCTCAACAGCTTAGAATCATCAAATTAAGTGCTAAATAAATCCCTTAAAAGATGTTTCAGTAAGACTGTCTTATTCAAAAGGTCGATTTTGGCTCGTGGTTGTTTGAAATCCAAGTCTTGACCACCATAGAAGCAAAGAGACGTAGTAATAAGATAGCTTTTGACGCAAGCTAACAGGATAATTCACAGCGAATTTATGCTCAAAGGCAGCACTTTTGTTGCCTACAGCATCAGTAACCACCAGTTGAATTGCGTACTCACCTGGCTGCTTTAATCCAGCCACCAACAAAGTGGTGGTGTCAGTGATTCTGGGGCTGTTCAATTGAAGTGTTACGGGTTTTTGATTAACGTCCATTTATACTCCACGATCTTGCCACCAATATCGACCGAGCGTTGTGCGCTCAATAACAGATCTTCAGCAAATCCAATCCGGCTAGGTGCATCGATAACTGCCGTTGGTTTTTTATCATCAACAATAATCACTCTGGCGATGGTTGGAGAGGACTGATTGCCCGAGTCATCGTTTACTATTAGCTGAAAATCATAAACCCCCGGCACTAATGGTTCTGCGCTGTCGTTTTCTATATTGAGACTCGTGTCTGTGGTGCTGATGGTTTTGTTAACTTTAAGTTGCTTAGATTTAATGGTGGTCATAAGCTTTAAAATCTCTGTGATTACTTAGCGCTTAAGCATAGTCAAGGCGGAGTGTTTTAAGCAAATGCGACAAATAAAAATTTTAAACAAGTACCCAAAAAATCTGCGTGAGTTTCAACCTTTGTGCATTTTTCGCACAATTGCGGGATGAATAATGTGGCTGTATTCTTCCATTTTTGTTCTTTGGGCTGCTGTGAGGGGAGAGGTGTTGACTAAAATCTTACATTTTTCAAATGTTTCAAGGTGTTCACTTTCTAAGCGCGCATCTATGGCAATTTTGGCGATGACTTTGACCAAACTTAAGGCAATGTTGGCATTTTTAGGTGTGAGGACGATGGCTTGTTTCAACAAAGCATAGGAAGGTTTATAACGTTTATTTTTATAATGAGTTGAGGCCATATCGACCAACTCTTTTGGTGAATAATGAATTGCCGTGCGTTCTTGAGACTCTTGCTCAAGGTATTCGTTAATCACTTGGGCTATAAAAGAGTCCCCCTCGATTTGGGTTTTGATTTTATCTAACAGTGCGAGTGAGTGTTCCCAGTAACCTAATTCATGAAAGGCTTTTACTTTGTCTAAATTGTCTTCAATTGAATGTTCTTTACGCACATCCATATGATCGCGAACAATGGTTTCTGCGCCATTTTTATCGCATCTGAGGTTTAACATGCGTGCACTAATAATACTTAATTGATCGCCTAACTGATTTTGGGCACCAAAACTCTCTTGTAATACTCCAAAGTCGCGTTCCGTTTTAGTTAGCAGCTTAATACCCTCTGGACCCGGCAATGTGGCAGCAAGATCAATGGCCGCACGAATCACATTTAGCGCTAGATGAGGGGAGTCATGAATGGAATTTTTAGCATATTTTGCCATATTCTGGGTGGCGATATATTGGCCATGGCGATCATGATTTAAGCGCGCTAAATTCCAAGATTTTTTATTTCGAGAAATGTTTCGCGGAGCAAGCTTGGTCGCTTCTTTAATTATCTCGTAGCCTTTTTCATAGTTTTCTTTTTCAATGTAATATTCGGCTAATATGTCATAGGTGGTAAAACGCGTATCATCTCTTTCTAAGAGTTGGTCAATCAGGGTTTGTGCTTCCTCTAGCTTGTCTTGTTTTAGCAAGCTACGGGCTAAATTGACCGACACCCAACCATATTTATATTGCTCTAACAATTTCTTAAAAAAACTTTCGGCTTGTTCAAATTGCAAAAGTAGTAGTAGGCAATCACCAATTACGCGGTTTATTTGTGGATGAAACTGTGTCAGCCCAGGATCGGCTAACTGACGCTCAGCATAATAAACTGCTGTGGCATATTCTTGTTTATCAACACAGTAATTAAGGCGGTAAAGCTTTTGTTTAATGGTGAACAAATAAATAAAGCGTTTTTCTATTTTATGGCGATCAAGGGGTTTGACCCAAAAATCATTAGGTTGTAGTTCAACGACACAATTAACTAAACCAGAGGAGGTATCAGCGCTAAGAAAAATGACAGTGGTAGTTTTAGTGATAAAACCTTTAAACTTCATTTCTTCTAATAAATTAAAGCCATCTTTGTCGCTTTTTACATCAAAAGACACGAGAACCACGTCAAATTTGGTTTTTTCACATAGTCTCAAGGCAAAATAAGCATTTTCGGCACTTTGAACTTGTTTAATCCCAAGCTCTAATAAGGCTGATTTGATGACTTCATGGACTAAAGTTTGCCCATCAATAATCAGTACCTTTTGTGCTTCAATAGTCTTTTGCGCTGGGATCTCTATCACGTCCTGCTTTCCAACCTTTTATAATGCTTGGATGAGCCCTTAGTATATGCCTATATGACATAACACCAAGTATTAAATTCTGTTTTAAAAGCAAGGGTTTAACTAAACGTTTAAATAACGTCAGTGCAACGAATGCATGTCTAATGTGTCGGCTCGGTTGAGTTATATAATCTAAAATTCTGATAAATAAAGCCTTCCTGACTACGCCTACTGTATATTTATTCCGTAACTATGGTCAATAGCCAAAAGAAGTGAGCACACCTTAATTCGACAGTGAATATTTCTACCTACGGTGGACAAAAATGGTAGGGTTTAATTCATCAATAAAAGCTTAGCAATTTAAAGCTGTAACACAGTTTAATGTTTGGCGCCCTTTAATTAACCAGACCGAGAGCCAGTGTTAAGGCGTCTTGCATCGCTCCCTCATACCTGAGTTAGAATATATTTTCATTTTTATTATCTCTTTTCCAATAGTTCGCGTATACATATTCCGTATTCCTGTATCAAGTGATTGCCGTCATGTGGTTTAGTGCAAAAGTTAAAAGAAAAACGCTGGCTGAACAGCTAGTGTTAACTCATCAATCAGCCGCTATCGTGATTGATGCCGAGCAGCAGTTTATCGCGACTAATGAAGCATTTAACCAATTGAGTCGGCGCATGAAACTGTCTGACCACAATCAAACTTTTACTAGTTTGCGTAAACTTTATAACGAAGATAGCAAGACAATTCATCTCGATGCAGAATTACAACTAAGCCAAAGTTCTGTCTCACTCACAGTTAAAGACCTAGAATCTTGTTCGTTATACGTGTTCGAAGCTGTGCCTTTAAAAATACTTAGCGAACAAGCATGGCAACAACTGTTAGCCCTTAATAAAGATGCGTATGTGGTGTTTGATAAATTTGGTAAATTGGTCATCGCGAACTTAGAGCCAATAAATGCTGGGGTCAGGTATCTAGACCAAGCAGACAAACACCTATTACAAATATTGCAAACCGCTCAAAAATCTACAGATCAGATACTTTGTTTATCTGAGCAAGATGATCTTTATTATCATGTAAACTCTTGCACGCTTTCTTCGGAACGAGGCCCGTTAACTGCTTTTGTGTTATCCCATCAAGCTCAAAACGCTGATTATAAGCAGTTTGAAATGTTGTCCAAGGTGGTAAGTAATACCAGTACTAGTGTCTTGATCACAGATAAAAATGGGTTGGTCGAATATGTTAACCCCGGCTTTGAAAAACTATCAGGTTTAACTTTGGCAGAAGTAAAGGGTAAAAAACCTGGGGTTTTATTGCAGGGCGAACAAACCGATAAAGAAACGGTTAAACGGATTTCGCAAAAACTCAAAGCACGAGAGCCCTTTTATGAAGAGATACTCAACTTTGATAAAGCAGGCGTGCCCTATTGGATTGTTTTATCAGTGAATCCAATTTTTAGTAAAAAAGGCGAACATACTGGGTTTGTTGGTGTTAGCTCGGATGTACGAGATATTAAACGTCTAGTCCTAGAGCAGATCAATCAAAGAGATGCTATTAGCAGCCATTCTGCTGTGTTGGAATTTAGTCACGGTGGCCAATTTATTTCAGCTAATGACTACACCCTAGAGCAGTTAAACATTCATGATCATTCACAAATGCAAAAAGTGGTCGGCAATTTAAAAGACCATTTGGATCAAGCGGGGGAGAAGAAAATTCAGCAAGGCGAGCCGACTGCTGTATTAATAACACTTAGTTACCAAGGCATTGAAGTTATTTTGGATTGTATTATTTCGTCGATTACAGATTTAAATGGTAATGTTTCTAAGTACATTGTGTTTGGTAGTAATGTGTCTTCGCGCAATAAGCTAGTCACTGAAACACATCAAGCAATGTCTACGGTGCTTAGCAAAATTCAAACTACCGTGACGACAATTAACGCAGTGGCAGACCAAACTAATCTACTTGCTTTAAATGCTGCTATTGAAGCAGCCAGAGCAGGTGAAGCGGGCCGAGGTTTTGCAGTAGTGGCTGACGAAGTGCGTAACCTTGCGAAAACATCAAATCAGGCGGCTGTGCAAATTGGCTTACTCATCAACGAAACTCAATCTCATGTTGATCAACTGGCTTCGTTCTTAAAATAGACAATCAGAGAATATTGTTAACGATTGAGATTGCTGCTAGCTATTTATGAAGGCTTGGTTACCCTTTTATTACCTTTACATCAGTAGTGGTAATAAGGGTAACTACCTAAAGAACAAGCAATATTATTAGTGGAGTGCAGGGTATTAAGCCCATAAGTTGAACCTGACAAAGCTTCATCAGAGCCCTGTGGGAGATAGTTTTCCGCAGTGTAAGCAGGTTACTTCATCGCAATGAGGCAATAGTCTTTGGAAAAGCTTTCCGAAAGACTGAGGGACGAATAGATGTTTAATAATTATCGTTGATGTCTTCGTAATTTTTTGTAATTTCCTGATAATTTATATCAGTCACCTAATTGTCACTTTGTCGGCCCACCTTTCGCATTGTTAGCCACAAAAACCCTCGGCTCAAAATACTAGAGCCATTCATAAATAATAATGGCCAAGCCACTGCAAGAGGCATAGTAAGAGCGAAGGCTAAAGTACTCAGGTCTTTTAATATTATAGATAAGATCATAGATTCAGATAAAGAGCCGACGGTTTTTTGTTTGTTGATAACCATGCATTGATGAACCGTACCTTGCACCAAGATAAGAGCCACTATGACCACAAAACCATTGGTACCATAAGTGGCGAGGGCTGGAAACGGTCGAAAATACATCGCCACAAAACCCATTACAATAGCCAATGTTGCGCCAGAAAAGGCAAAAAGACTTAGAAATGAGCGCCTGTCCTTCCAGATATACCCTAAAATCACCAACAGTAATAGCAAGGCTCCGAGGCGAGTCCAAACTAAATAATGATTAAAATTATCAGCGGATAAACCAAAAATGAAATTAGCATAAAATGCAAAAAAACTAGCAGAAAACTGATTAATAGACAGACTTTGACTGGCAGCCTTTCCATTCTTTTTTGCACTTAGCATTTGAAAAATTTGGTGTGATAAACCATACCAAGTAAATACAAAAACCAGTGAACTAAGCCAACCCAACAGGTGGTACCACATATAACCTCACGACAGAAAAACTAAAACTCAAGCCACGGCAACTTTTTTAATAGCACCGAAGTTGTTAGAAAATACTCGGCTTGCAATATGGCCGTTTATAACATCAACCTCTCTCTGCCCTATGGTCTTCTTTTGATTGCCAAAAGCCTAGTCTTTATTATTTGGATCTGCGAAGGATAAGTAGATAGATGCTAGTAAATAGTAGATAGACAAAACAACTGCAAATACAAATGCAAAAGCGATCTCACCACAGAGGGCACAGAGTCACGGAGGTTTCTTTTGTAGGAGCTCCTTTAGGGGCGAAGGATGAGTAGATAGTTGCTAGTAAATAGTAGATAGAA
>NZ_JBDYKM010000014.1:0-99927 GCF_040012495.1 Paraglaciecola sp. 25GB23A | reverse complement strand
AAAGAGTGACGAACGCAGCGCGAGACACAGTGGTAATAAGGAGTATCAATAAGACTGATTTGGCTTTGACGTGATTGTGGCATTACAGACCATCCGTGGTTGTTTGAACCTTTAAAGCGTAGTTCAAACCTGTTTTTTTGCCAGTTTATGATGGCTGTCTCAATAGAAGTGCTTTTGGAAAAGTTATGATGTACCCATAGTAAAAAAGCCTCACGAGAGGCTTTTTTTATAACAAATATTTTTAGTGTACTAACTTAGCGTATCAAATAATGATTCTAGATTGAGGCCTTTATGGCCGAGCATGTCGCGTAATCTGCGTAAGGCTTCTACTTGAATTTGTCTTACTCTTTCACGTGTTAAGCCAATTTCGGCTCCCACATCTTCAAGGGTCGACGGTTCGTAACCTAATAAACCAAAACGTCTTGCGAGTACTTCGCGCTGTTTGGGATTGAGATCTTCAAGCCAATGCACAATGTTGGCGCTCATATCGTTTTCTTGCAGTTCTTCTTCTGGACCATGTCCTCGTTCATCTGCAATGACGTCTAGTAAACCTTTGTCACCATCACTACCAATGGGTGTATCAATTGAGCTTATGCGTTCATTCAGTCTCAACATTTTGACTACATCAACTACTGGTTTATCAAGTGATACTGCTATTTCTTCTGCGCTTGGTTCGTGATCTAATTTTTGGGCCAATTCTCGTGCCGCACGCAAGTACACGTTTAACTCTTTGACTACATGGATTGGCAATCGAATCGTACGAGTTTGATTCATAATAGCGCGTTCAATTGTCTGCCTGATCCACCAAGTCGCATAAGTAGAAAATCGGAATCCACGCTCAGGATCGAACTTTTCAACCGCACGAATTAAGCCTAAATTACCTTCTTCGATTAAGTCTAACAAGGCAAGGCCCCGATTATTGTATCGACGGGCAATTTTAACGACAAGGCGTAGATTGCTAACAATCATACGTTTACGGGAAGCTTCATGGCCTTTGAGCGCTTTACGCGAAAAATAAACTTCTTCTTCTGCGGTCAATAGTGGGGAAAAGCCAATCTCACCTAAATATAGTTGGGTTGCATCTAGATTTTTAGTTATTTCATCTTTTTTGACTAAGATGTCTTCTAATTCGGTATCTTCTTTCTCTGATTTGTTGTCTTCAAACTCGATCAAAGCTTCAACATCGTCCAAAACTTCAACATCAGCTACTTCAATTTTTTCTTGATACATTATAGTGACTCCTGAAAAAACATTGTTGTTCCTAATACATCTCCTTGTTTCCTTATAATTATTTATTGTTATTATTTTTTAGGTAAAAATATCAAAGGATCAATTGATTTTCCTTTGAACCTCACTTCAAAATGAAGCTTGACCGAATCGGTTCCACTTTTACCCATAGTGGCAATTTTTTGCCCAGAGGTTATCCATTGCTGTTCTTTAACCAAGATTTTGTCATTATGAGCATAGGCCGTTAAGTAGGCATCTGAATGCTTGATGATGACCAAATTACCAAATCCACGCAGCGCACTGCCCGTGTATACCACTTTTCCGTCGGCTGCCGCCAAAATTGGCTCACCACCATTCCCTGCAAAGTCTATCCCTTTATTTCCGGCCTCTGTCGCTGAAAACATACTCGTTACAACATTTGAGGTAGGCCATATCCATTGGGATACTTGGTTGGGAAATTCACCGACCGAAGGAACAATAGAACCTTCGTTAACATTTTTTTCACTTTTACCATACGCCTGCTTTTGTGGAGGGTCAACTGGTTGATTTGACTTTATTTTTGAGGTTTGACCAGTTTGCTGATTTTTGTTGGACTTACTCGCAGTCTCTTGCTTTCTTAGCGATATTATCTGTCCAGGAAAGATATTGTATGGTGTTTTGATGTGATTTATTTTGGCTAAATCCCGATAGTCGTTACCGCTAAACCAAGCGATTGAAAACAAGGTATCGCCTTTTTGAACTGTATATTTTTTACCATCAAAGGTATCGGCTTGAAAGTCTCTAAATGTTTTACCTTGATAGATCTCAACCACGGGTGCCGGTTGTTCTCGAGTGGAGCATGAGAGCATTAACAAAGCACTTAAGCCCACAGTGAAATACGACCGATTCCGCTGTAAATATCTTATGCTGTTTGACTTAATATGCTTGTAACAAAATTGCCACTGTTTCATTATTTTTGGTCTGTTTTAGTGCCAAAACGTTCGAGCAAGACTACCGCAACAACCCCTAAACCTATGAGTAATAAGGTATACAGCAAGTAGGCAGGTTGTTGAGTATGGGCTTCGAATGCTGCCGGCAGCACATTCTCTTGCAATAGCGGAATGACTTTGCCGTGACGGTCTATCACTGTTTCGAGGGTGATTTTCCAAGGCCATACTTTATTTAACGAACCCAACATAAACCCGCCAAGTAAGGCTAAAGTGGGTGTTTTATGATGTTGAAACATCCAGCTTAGTACATGAGAAAAACTAATTAGGCCTGCCACACAGCCTGCAGCAAAACAGCCTAGAGTAAAGAACTGAAATTCTTTGATAGCATTCATCATTGGGCCATACATGCCTAATAGAAGAAGAATAAAACTACCAGAAATACCCGGTAAGATCATGGCGCATATCGCCAACATGCCAGAAAAAAAGACTATCAGAGGCGTGGATTCAATAGACGTTGGCGAAATCATGGTGATCCAGTAGGCACCAACAGCACCAAAAACAAATGCGCTTATAACTGGCAACGACCATCTATCTATATGACGGATGACTGACCACACTCCAGCCATGATTAAGCCAAAGAAAAAAGCCCATAACAAGGCGGGATAATTATCGAGTAGAAAAACCACAAGACGAGAAATACTCACTAGACTGATAATCACACCACTGAATAGGGTCAGTAAAAATGAGCCGTTGATATGCAGCCATGTGGCATTGATACCTTGGGTGAATAAGATCTTTGGCGCACTACTGCATTTTTTTAACGAAGAAATTAGCTCTTCATAGATACCCGTCATGAACGCTATTGTGCCGCCTGACACACCCGGAACAGCGTCCGCAGCTCCCATTAAAACCCCACGTGCTGCAATCCCAACAAAATCTTTCGCTGTTCGCTTGGTACTCATTGTTTACCCTTTCTGTCGGTATTTTTTAGTTAATTTAAATAATATTTCCAGGGACTAAAGGAACGAAGCGCACCGCTTCTATTATCTGAGTTTCAAATTCGTCTTCGTGTCTGGTTATGCATTGTAGTTGCTGGTTTTCTTGGCCAACCGGAATAATGAGCCGTCCGCCTTGGTTAAGTTGAGCAAATAGTTGTTCAGGAATACGACTGGCAGCGGCAGTGACGATTATCGCATCAAAAGGACCTTTACTCGCCCAACCTTGCCATCCGTCTCCGTGCTTCATGGCAACATTATGTAAATTTAATTGGTTCATGCGCCGCTTAGCTTGAAATTGTAAAGTTTTTATCCGCTCAACTGAAAATACTTTCTGAAAAAGCTGGGCCAATACAGCCGTTTGATAACCCGAACCTGTGCCAATTTCTAATACATTTTGCGGGCTATTTTCTGATTGTAAAAGTAATTCAGTCATACGCGCTACAATATAAGGTTGCGAAATTGTTTGTCCTTGACCAATAGGTAATGCAGTATTTTGATACGCTTTGTGCCGCAATGCGTCCGGGATAAAAAGCTCCCGTGGAATATTGGCAATGGCACTAAGTACTTTGGTATTTTTGATCCCTTCTTGGGATAATAGTTGGGCGAGGCTATCACCTTTGCGAAACGTGGCTCTCATTGTTATGGCTAATCCAGAGTCAAATGTTAGTTAAATTTATTATTGTTTTGTTTGAAAATGCGAAGTCCAGTGACGCAAATCTTCTAAGCCTTTATAGGCCCCTTACTTACCGGCCTTGGGGTAATGGAACATTATCCCTTAACTCAGGTATAAAAATATATTTTTTCTCCAGCATTCTGTTTTTGGCTTGTCTGCTGCTTGTATCGAAGTCAGTTTTTTGTAGCTTAAATCACGAACGTCAATATTCAAAGTCTGTTCGGTGGTTAAATAATGTGACGTTTACATATCAATCATCTCGGTAGTCACAATCGTGGTCTAGATAAAACGGCAAGGTTTAAATCGCTACCAAGGGGCACTCTATTCTGGGCAGAAACTTCGTCATCATTGCTTGATAGGATGCGCATGCTTAGTCCACTTCATAATGCTGATTAATATCGACAATTTCTCTGATCACAGATGTTGCAAAAGCCCCAGCAGGTAGGTCAAAACTGACTTGTAATAGATTGTCTTGTACTTCCCATTGCATATTTTCAGGTAACAACCTTAAGGCGCGTCGTTCCTGCTTGAGCCCAAGTTTTTCAAGGGTTAAGGTAATAGTTGCATGATCATTAGCTATGTTTTGCTCTAATGCTAGCGCTTTGCCTTGTGAAGCAAGTGGACCTTGTCCCCACAAAGGTGCCGATAATTGAATATCACGACTGAGTAATCTTTGCTTAATTGTTTCATCAATGCTGTCGGCGCAAAAATAACTGGCACTGCCGGCGAGCAACATAATATCGCCATTTAGCGCTTGATTAAATAAGCCATCTTCAATTCGGCGGCTGACAAATTCATTAAACAACCAAGACCTTAGGGCAGATATGGCCATTGAGCGTTTATTACGATTACGAATCTCTTCACCGTTAAGCATCTTTTCGGCGAGAACTAAGTTACCGCCCCTTGCATCATAGCGGCTATCGCCAAAACGCTGTGCACCGTAGTAGTTAGGCACACCGTTTTTTTCTACATAGTTCAAACGTTTGCTTAATGCCTTTGTGTCACTAATATTGCGCACCGAAATTACAAAGCGATTGCCTTTGAGTACGCCGGTACGTAATTTTTTATCATGGCGAATGGCTTTTAGCACTTCTGCACCATCAACGGCTAATTTTGACCAGTCAAATTCTGCTTTACCCGGTTTGTGCACACTAAACCATTGTAAGGTTACTGCGTATTTATCTTTGCGGCCTGCATAGGTTACGTCACGCAAAGGAACACGGGCAAACTTGGCTATTTCTTCTGCTAAGAAAGCAGTATTTAAGCCTGTCTTTTGCACCCATAAGTAAATGTGTTCACCCTGACCAGTAGGCTCATAGCCAAGTTTCTCAGTAACATGAAAGTCTTGTAACTCAACTTTTAATTGTCCACTGGCAGTAGGGGCAGGCATTAAATAACGCCAATGATGAGTTTGCATTAGTTAGCCTGCAATGATTGATTAACTAACAGCACCACTGCATAAGCAGCAATACCTTCTTTGCGTCCGGCAAAGCCAAGTTTCTCAGTTGTTGTGGCTTTCACATTTACCTGAGATGCCTGGGTTTGTAAGTCAGTCTTCAGATGTTGCACCATTATATTGATATGAGGCGCCATTTTAGGCGCCTGAGCCACAATAGTAATATCAACATTACCGATGATATAGCCTTCACTGATCATTAAATCGACTACGGTACGTAATAAGTTGCGGCTATCTACGCCAGCTAAAGCTGGATCAGTATCAGGAAAGTGACGGCCTATATCACCCTTGGCCAACGCGCCAAGTATCGCATCACACAATGCATGTATGGCTACATCACCGTCTGAATGGGCAAGCAGTCCTTGTTCATAATCAATACTAACGCCGCCCATTACAATGGGACCAGGTCCGCCAAATTTATGAACGTCATAACCATGACCAATGCGCATATTCATGTTTGATTTATTTCCTGGGGTAATTGCGTGAGATAAAAATGAGCGAGCAATAAATCTTCGTCTTGGGTCACTTTAATATTGGAGGCGCGGCCGATGACGATTTTTACCTTGCCACCAAATTGTTCAATCGCTGAGGCTTCGTCAGTAATATTGAGTTTCAGTTGTTGAGCTTGGCTTAGTGCCTGATACAACATTTGCGCAGGAAAAAACTGCGGAGTGAGGGCGTGCCAAAGGTTATCCCGTGACTCTGTTTTTTCTACAAATTGCTGGGTATTACTGCGTTTCATTGTATCTCGTACAGGTGCCGCTAAGATCCCGCCTACCTCGCCTTGCTCAGCCAGTTGTAGCAAAGCACTGAGATCATCCGGATGTAAACAAGGGCGGGCCGCGTCGTGAACTAATACCCATTGTTCATCGGCAGCAACCATGGCCAGGCCTGCTAACACCGAATCACTGCGTTCTTTGCCGCCAGTGACGGTGATAATATTGGCAGACTGAGCAATAGTTAATTGGGTAAAATGGCTATCTTGAGGATGTAAAACAACAATTATTCTGCCAATTTGAGGGTGACAAATTAGACGTTCAAGGGTGTGCTCTATGATCGTTTTTCCGGCAATAGTTAAATATTGCTTAGGTAAATCCCTATTCATTCGTTTACCAATACCAGCTGCAGGGACAATTGCGGTAAAGCTTCTATTTGATGTCATTATCTATTAATTTTCAGAAGGTAAGATGCGATAAAACGTTTCACCTTGTTTGATTAGACCGAGATCATTACGTGCTCTTTCTTCTGCGGCTTCAAGACCAATTTTCAAATCTTCAATGTCGGCTTTTAACAAACTATTACGTTGTACCAGATTAGCGTTTTGTCGCGCTTGCTCCTGTACTTCTTTTTGCATACCTATATAGTCTGGCATGCTATTTTTACCAAACCACAAACGATATTGCAGCAAAACAAGCAGGCAAAGTAACAAGGGCGTTACCCATTTCATGACTTTGTCCTCCTCGTTTAGTTATTTTGTCTATTATGCCGAGCTTTTGTCAGATCCTCCAGCGAAACGCATTCACTAAACAGCGCTAAGTCTTCGAAACCAATCTTTTACCGCAAACCACTATAGAACTAGACAATTGCGCTATCTTCTTTTAATAACAAAACCACTAAATAAATAAGCGCAAAGGGAGGCAAAAACGATAACAAAAAACCAATGATTGCACACAGTTTTGCATTGTCACTTTTAGTTGTGCCCAACTTATAACTTAGCCAAGTTACAGATATAACAAATGCGATAAAAAACAGAGGTAGTATCAGAGCAAACATTGCACCTTCCTTTATTTGAGTAATTTCATTATAAGCTAGCCGTTAATATATTATTAATCAACTATTATTTGTTGTTTATCGATAATCTTTAATCTATTATCGATAATTATTGAATGTCGCTAGTTTAATGCACTCTGTGTCTTACCACTAAGCAAAAAAACGGAATCAAATGAAACTCAAAGTTAATTTAGACTTACTCTTAGTACAGCGAAAAATGTCATTAACTGAGCTATCAAATGAAGTGGATATTACGCTCGCGAATTTATCCAAACTTAAATGTGGCAGAGCTAAAGCAATTCGATTTTCAACCTTACTCGCTTTGTGTAAAGCACTAAAATGTAGCCCCGGCGATTTATTTGAATTGGAATAAAATAATATCGATATAAAACGCATCAATAAAACGTTATATTTTTAAGCTATTAGTATTTATCACGCCACCTAAAATGAGTATCAGTTAGTTTACTTTTTCAGTGTGACTCAATACTCATATGCAGTCGTAATCACCAACCTAGTTTTTAGCAAGGCAACTAAGCTGTCGCGATTCATTAAAGTTGAGGATTACCAACTAAAACGCCGCTTCATATACAAGGAAACAGGAATGGGAATTAGGACCAAAATTGCTGAAACTAATGTCGAATTAGACGCGTGTTACAAGCTGCGGCATAAAGTTTTTGCCGATATTGAAGGCTCATATGAGAAACAAGCAGATGGTCGTATCATTGACCGTTTTGACGCTTTTACCAACTCGGTGACCTTTTTCGCCGCAGACGAAGACAATGTGGTAGGTACTATCCGACTGACCTTACAGGATAATTGCGTAGGCATACCGGCAGACGATTTTTTTAACTTTAAACCCTACCTCAAGGGAGACGTTGGCACTTTAGCCAATGTGGGACAGCTTGTAGTGGACCCAGACAGTCGAGGTCAATTAAGAATTACCAATGGCCTTTTTATGCTGATGTACTATTGGGCCAATGATAAAAATGTCACACATGTAGTGGCGCCCTTTAATCCAGCGCTGACTAAATCCATGCAACGTATCGGATTTATAAAGGCCGGGGAGGTGGTTAAATCAGCACACCACAACCTTGATATTCAGCCGATGGTGCTTAACTTGCACGAAATCCGTGAAAGTTTTATTAATTTTGTTGCTCAGCAAGATATCTTTAATTTTATGGAGCCCTACTGCCGAGAGTACTATCGCGCAGGTGAATCCATTATTACTAAAGGTGACATGGGAGAAGACGCTTACTTTATTGTTGATGGTATTGTTTCTGTACTCTTGGGCACAGCAAAAAAAGACAATGAAGTCGTCGAGTTAGCAAGGGGAGAAGTATTTGGTGAGTTGGCTTTACTGGTTGACGTACCCAGAACAGCCGATATTGTGGCAAAGTCTGATGTCGCACTAATTGTATTAAGTAGACGACAGTTTTTGACTTGTATTAAAAATAATCCAGAAAACGCCCAATTCATTTTACAAACGCTGGGTAAACGTCTTGCTAAGGCGATTAGCAGCGAATAGTCAAATACCATTTAATAATGGTAGGAAGGGATTAGGCGGATTTAACACTTTATTTGCTTAGCCCATTTCTACATGTCGAGCGCGACTGTTTGCTCAGCGCTAAGAGTAAAGATGGGCTCTTATTTAAATCGGCATATTATTGGGGCTAGCCACCAAATAATTTGCCTTTTAATTTATCTTTAAGCTCATCTTTTTTATTGTCGATGGCATTGTTCATTTTCGAATTAAGCATTTCTTCTAAGCTGCTAATGTCACCATCCGCGAGTTTTTCCCAGTCAAGCCACTCACCCAGTTGCGCATCTTGGCTACCTAAGGCTGCTTGCATCTGGGTGTTTAGTTTGGCTTTTAATTCGTCCAATTTACCCTGTTCTTCTTTGCCTATATTAGCCAATAAAGCGCTACCAAGTTGTCGGTTTAAATCTGAACTAAAGGATAAGTCCAAATCACCGATCACCCCGCCAACATCCGAATTAATGCTGAGTTGTTCCAATTGGTTGAGGGTATTGGCCACAATATTAGTCATTTTATTGCTGCCTTGAGCTTGCATGGTAAGGCTAGTTAAATTGATCACACCATCACCAATAACGGTATTTTCTTTCACCTTAATACTACCGTTACTTGACATTAAACCGGTGAGTAATTTA
This sequence comes from Paraglaciecola sp. 25GB23A, assembly GCF_040012495.1. NCBI lineage: Bacteria > Pseudomonadati > Pseudomonadota > Gammaproteobacteria > Alteromonadales > Alteromonadaceae > Paraglaciecola > Paraglaciecola sp. 25GB23A. The sequence continues at coordinate 90,705 of NZ_JBDYKM010000014.1, read as the reverse complement.
CTGCTTAGTTTGTCTTGATTGACCAAGTCGATATTGTCGAGTTTTAAGCCAGCTAATTGCCAGTTTTGTTGAGCAAGTATGCCATTTTCTTTCAGCCAAAAATCGCCATTTAACTTAAACGACTGCCAAAGTTTACTTTTGCTAGAGTCAACCTTAAATGTGGTAGCACGGCCAATAATATCGTGCTGATAGGTGATGTCATGCCAAACACTTAACAGGTTTTCTTGTTGCCAACTTACCGAAATATCGGCGTTTTTAATCCACAACTCAGGTAGTCCTGATTCATCATCAAAGCTAAGCCAACGACCGGCTGAAACTGCTTCCTCGCTTTGTTGTTCTTTATTTTTTAACATAGGAGCGACGATATCAAAGGCGGCTAGACCATATTCAGCCCATTGTGCTGCTTTTTCACCAAACACCATAGTGGTCACATCACTGATGGCACCAGCATCACCAGCTACTAAGGCTTTTAACTGCTCATAATCTTGGCCTGGTGCCGCTTTTAATTGTGCTATTTTAGGAGATAGCTCTTGTTTTGCTTGGCTTACCGAATCTTTAAAATCAGTTAAAATTTGTTTGTCAGCTCTAATTTCTTGTTTCAGTAAATCGAATTTTTCTTTGGCTGCCAGTAATTCACTTGGATTTTTGTAATTAGCTTTTGATAAGGCTTCAATCTGCTTTTTATATTCTGCTAGTTTATCTTTACTGGGTAGGTTTTTATATTGAGTTGCTATTCCCTCTTTGTGACGGTCATAAGCCGCTTGCACTTCTTCGATAGCTTTGGTTGTTTTTAAGGGGGAGCGAGCTAGAACCTCATCTACACTGGGCAAATCTTCTTTATTCGGGAATAACTCTTCTAATACAGATCTCTCGCCTTGTGCGTTTGTTTTGCGAAATACCTCGCCTTCTCTAGCGCGCTCTGTACCAAACTGCACACCAGACACAATTAAGTTGTCGATAATGACTTTACGTAATAATAATGGCGATAACTCAATATCTGCACTGATTTTCGCTGCTTGAATCTGGTTAGTGGCTGGCTTATTAGGGTCGGTTAGTTGTACATCAATTAAACTGACGCCAAAAGGTGAGAATGTGTGTTCGACCGCACTAATATTAACTTCTGCTCCCGTTGCAACTTCGAGTCCTTTTTGGGCGGCAAGCTTAATCCAAAAATCAAAAAATAAAATGATAATGGCTGCAATGCTACCTGTTATCAAAACAAAGGCGATAAGGCCAGGCCATCTGATGATATTTTTCATTGCATTATTCTCCTAATGCCTGATAAAGGCGGTAAAAATTACTTCCTTTTATAAATTGCACTAATTTGATTTTATTTACCCAAACCATCACTTTTACACGGTATTGAATAACTAAATATTTGCTTGCGAATAATAAGACAGGCGATAAAAGCAAGGTAAAGATAAGACTTCCTAGGGTGAGTGTGTGATAAAACTGGGTCAGTTGACCAAAGGTACTGCTGTATAAAGCGGTCCAAAACGGCTGAAGGCTTTCAGTGGTCAACAAGGACTCACCTATTGACGCCATTAAAGAATCGAGTGGTAAAGTAAAAAGTGCAAATAAGGCCCAAGCCACTAAAAAGCTAGAAATATTGACTCTAAAAAATAGTACAACAAATACTAAGATTAACGAATGCAAACCCAATATAGGGGTTAAACCCATTATCATTCCAAGGGTAAAGCCAAAGGCCAACTGCCACGGGCTTGAATCTGAATTGAGCGCTTTTAATAGTTTAGCTAAGATACCCATCGTGCTTTCCTTGTTAGAGGTTAAAATAACCCAATAATTTAAATTAAAAATTTTAAACTTTCGTCATACACAATAAATCCACCAATGGTGAATAACAACAACGCAGATAAGCGATTTTGCCATTGTTCAGAGTGCGGATGAGCACTCATCCAGCGCCCTATTTTACCTGACAATGTTGCCACACAAAGGTCGCTCAGCAAACCTATTAAGGCATAAATTGTGCCCAAAATAAGCAATTGTAATGTCATGTGGCCTTGGCTGGGCTCTGTAAATAAAGGCAAAAATGCAATAAAAAATAAAGCCGTTTTGGGATTAGTTAGTTCGACAACTAAACTTTGTTTAAATATGCGTCGAGAACTTAAGGTATTAAGTATTATTATTCCCTGACTGTGACACTTGGCTAAGCGCAAATACTGAATAGATAAGTATATTAGATAGGCTGCGCCAGCAAGTTTGACTAAGGTATATGCCAAGGGCAAATAAATGAAAATGGCGGCCAATCCAAAGGCACTGGCGATAACGTAAATAAATGAGCCTAAAGCCATGCCGGACGCAGCGATCATGCCTGCTTTTTGACCCTGACTAATACTGCGTGCCATGATGTATAAATTAGAGGGGCCGGGAGAAATACACAATAAAAAAGCGGCAAGACTAAATGCGGTTAAGGTATCAATCGAGAGCATAACTACCTGTCAGTCGCGATTGCCAACAATGTAGCAGCTTGTGCTTTGGTCTCTACAATGTCGATGCGCCAAGTTGTACGTGACAAAGCCTGTTGATAAGCCTCTGCTCGTGGTCTGCCATTGGGACCGCTCAGCACAATAACGATATGCAGTATGCTCAAGAAGGTTGCTTCAACTTTGGCAACGACAGACAACTGCCTAACTTCATCAAGACTCATATTCAAATCTGTAGTTTGTGAAAAGTCAAAAACAAGGCGCTGCAATTTGGCTACATTGGGTAAAAATAGTGGCTCGCTCATCAAAGAAATTAAATCTAATGGGTCACTATCACCGGTAAAAGTGACGTAAACAACATGTTCTAATATATCGATAGAGTAACTCATGGGAGTTTATGCTGCGCCAATCTTGCCTGTTTTTGAGAAACACTAGCTTAGCCAATTTAGTCTAGTTTTGCATTTAGTTTATGCTGCAAGAACCTTTGGCTATTTGTTATCGTCTTAGCCAGTAAATAGGAGTTGGTATTATATGCAGCAGGTAGAATTGGATATGTGGGTTATAAAAGCCCAGCAAGGCGATGAAAAAGCCTTGCTGGGCTTATTTCTACATTATCAAACACAACTTATACATTTTGCATATGGCATCACTCGAGATAGAAGTATGGCACAAGATGCCGCGCAGGAAGCGTGGTTGACCATAGTAAAAAACATCAGACGTTTGCAAGAAACAAAGGCTTTTCGCAGTTGGATTTATCGGGCAGTGAGGTGGGCTGCTCTTGATCAACTGCGCATTGCAAAAATATATGCTAACGCTGTTTGTGAGCAAGATGTTGAAACACTAACGGGTAATGAGAAAAATCAAGAAGAGGGGCTAGTAGCAACTATCAAACAACTTCCTCACGATGAGTATCAAGCAATCTACCTATTTTACTTTGCTCAACTCTCACTAGTGGAAATTGCTTTAATCCAAGAGGTACCGGTAGGTACAGTTAAAACAAGGCTGTTTCGAGGTAGAAATAAGTTAAAAAATATATTGGAGACTAAAAATGAATATTGATGATCAAATAACCCAAGCGCTTAATGCTGAAGTTAAACGCCTCGAACCCTTGCTAATTGACAATAAAGGTTTGTTCAATCGTCTTTTACCCATCTATCGTGGAGGCATGCGTCGCTGGGTTTGGTTAGTAAATGGTTTGGCCTTGATAACTGCGGGATTAATGTTTTGGTCAGGTTTCGAATTTTTCACCGCACAACAAACTGAGCAACAAATCTTTTGGGGTATTTGTTTAATTGTTGCCGTTCAAATGCAAGTAGCGATGAAAAATTGGTTGTTTATGGAGATGAATCGCTCGTCTTTGTTGCGCGAACTAAAACGAATTGAAATCGCCTTAATACAGTTAGTCAAAGGGCCATAAGCTGAGTTTATTATTTTTTACGGCAATAACAATCACCAGAAGCCCACTTGAAGGTGATTGTTATTTGACTCTACATCCAGTTGTCGTTACGGCGACGTTTTTTAGGTAGGTAAGTTAGGATGATACCTAATAGTAGACTGATTACCGCGACGATTCCTCCACGAGTAAACCATTCGATTTGGGCGCTTTGATCGTGTTGCTCTAACTCAAGTTTGATTTTTCTATTAGCTTCTGTCACTTCAGTTAACTTGCGGTTAAGAGCAGTATTCTCTGAGCCGAGAGCAATAATCCTCTGATTTAACAGATCATTATCAGTAGCTTGCTGCTGGAGAGTTATATTTGCCTCATTAAGTTGTTGTTGTAATTCGGGCACTCTTTCTCTAAAACTTTGAGTCTTGCTAATAAATTGTGAATCGACCCAACCGGTGCGTTGTTGCTGGTCGATAATTTCGATCCAGTTGGAATTAGCATCTCCTTGTAACACTTTAACCGGTGTGCCGGCAATGATAGGGCCTAAAAAGCGATATTGATCGCCAGGACCAGAGCGCAAAAAGGTAAAAAGGTCGTCAGAAATATAACGAATATCGCCTTCACTGTCGTTAGGCTCTTGGGCCATGCTTAATGAGCCGAAAAGTGAAGTGGACACTATAATAAAAAATAATACTAACCGTTTGCGCATAATCTTAAAACTTGCCTCTATAATATGTCGCAAATGGTATTGCCTGACAAAGTGAAAGGCAAGCTTACATTAAAATAGTCTAGTTAAATCATCTAATCAGCCACTATTTGAGTTAATTTACTCAACTAAGATGATTGTTGAGGCATCTCAATTGAACTCACACCGGAGAATTGAACAACGTTATGGAAGTTGAAATAGAGTTGAAATTGAGCACCCAGGCCCTTGCAGGGCCCATTATAATTGAAAAACTACTACCTCAACTCGATGCCACTATTGAGCAAAGTGAAGTTGAATTAAGCAATAGTTACTTTGATACGCTTGATCGTGACTTTAGAAAAAATGACATGGGTTTGCGTATTCGTGGTTGTCAACATCACTACGAACAGACCTTAAAAACGGCAGGAAAAGGTGTCGCAGGTTTGCAACAAAGACCAGAATACAATATATCCCTAGGGCTACATCTGCATAGTGTTCCTGAAAAGCCTGATTTAAGTTTATTTCCGGCTGATGTATGGCCAAGCTTCTTTAATCTGCCTGAAGTACAAAATACCTTGATTTGCCAGTTTTCTACGCAGTTTATTCGCTCAGTATTTTTATTAACTTGGTCAGATCGCACGCAGGTAGAGTTAGTATGGGATAGAGGGCAAGTATTGGCATGCGGTCGCAGTGACGCAATTAATGAAATTGAATTAGAGTTAAAACATGGCAATGTTGATATCTTGTTCAGTTTAGGTCAACAGATAGCGGAGTTAATGCCCGTCACTATTGGTTTGCTTAGTAAGGCTGCACGCGGTTACCGTTTAATGGATGAGACTAAATCTGAAGTCAGTCAAAAACAGCCTAAACCCTTAACACTTATATGTAATGAAGATGATATTAAACAAGGCGACAAAATCGTGTTGTCTGCCTATCTGGCTAAGACACTAAGACAGTGGCAAAAAATGAGTATGGTCTTACCTAATTCGCAGGAAGCTCATATTCAGTGGGGTCATGAGTTAAAGTACTACCTGTCTTTACTTGAAAAAATAATGCAGCAACTCAGTGCAAAACAGCAAGACCCCCCTTTGCAACACACTATAGTAAGTTTACATGAGATCCTGTTGAGCTTAGAAGAACTGCAACATGAGGGTGTGGATAATCTGACTAATGAACAGCAGACAGTAGTCGAGCAAGGCTTGCTCGCTCTGGTATCTGATAAAAAATGTATCAAAGTGCAACTTCAAATCATGCAATGGTTGAGCAAGGCATAGTGATTATTGATTGTTTTTAATGCCATTGGCGGAGTATTTTTACCAAAGTATTTTGACTTGCAACAAAACAAGCATAATTAATAACCAAACAACTCGGTTTGCTGGTTGACATATAGACGTCTATACGGCAAATTGCGCACATGAAAATAAAAATAATACGCACCACCGGCATGATGATTATTACCACCCTCTATGAGGTGGTCGCTGGCTAGTGCTCAAGCATTAAACAAAAAAGCCCGCGACCTAAAGCGGGCTTTTTTGTTATTGGGTGTCGTAAAAATTCAGAGCGCCAAACCTTAGGTCTTGGTTATAAAATTAAAGGAGCAAATAAATGAAGGTGTTGAAGTTTGGTGGGTCATCTTTAGCGGATGCTGAAAAATACTTAATGGTAAAAGACATTAGTATGGCCTGCCATCAGGTTAGTGGCGCTGCTGTTGTATTATCTGCTCCTAAAGGCGTAACCAATGCCCTGTCGTTGTTATGTGATGAAGCAGCCCTCGGCAAAGACTATGGTGAGTTATTTGCTAAGTTAAACATGGTGTTATTCGGTATCTTAGATGAGCTACAAGAACGTATTCCGACTATTAACCAAGTCAAACTAGCTGACTATGTTCATCTTATCCTAAAAGAGCTAAATCAAAATTTAGAAGGATTTGCTTTACTGCAATGTGCGCCCGAATCGGTGGTGGCAAGAATTTTGAGTATCGGCGAATACGTTAGTGTGAATATCTTTAGTGAAATACTGACGGCACTAGGTCACCAGAATCAAATTATTGATCCAGTCGATTACGTGCTGGCCGAAGGTGATTATCTCGATAGCATCGCCAATGTTGCTGCGAGTAAAGCGCGTTTTACTGATGTAGATAGTTCCGGCGATATAGTCCTTATCATGCCTGGTTTTGTGGCGGTTAATGCTGAGGGTGAAAAAGTAACACTAGGGCGCAATGGTTCAGATTATTCTGCTGCTATTTTAGCGGCTTGTATTGATGCAGAGTGTTGTGAAATCTGGACTGATGTTGACGGTGTTTACAATGCCGATCCTAATCAGGTGGAAGGTGCAGTATTACTCGATAAATTGACCTACCAAGAAGCCATGGAACTTTCTTATTTTGGTGCCAAGGTATTGCATCCTAAAACCATTGGCCCAATTGCTCAACACCATATTCCTTGTTTAATTCGCAATACTCTCAATCCTAGTGCACCCGGTACCCTGATTAGTAATGAAGCCAGCACAGTGTGGACCAGTGTTAAAGGTATTTCTCATCTAGACAATATGGCAATGTTTAACGTTGCTGGTCCTGGTATGAAGGGCATGGTCGGTATGGCGAGTCGAGTTTTCGAAGTCATGTCGAATGCTAATATTTCTATCAGTCTGATTACCCAGTCATCTTCAGAATACAGTATTAGCTTTTGTATTCACGACAAGGACGCTAATCGGGCTTTAGCCTTGTTAGAAGATTCATTTACCCTAGAGTTGAGCAATCACTTACTCGATCCGATTGAAGTGCGTCATAAGTTGGCGATTGTCACGTTAGTCGGCGATGGAATGCGTCACACTAAAGGCCTCGCCGCCAAATTCTTTAGTTCGTTGGCCCAGGCAAGAGTGAATAATGTGGCCATTGCTCAAGGTTCTTCAGAACGCTCTATTTCGACGGTTATTGAGATGGATAAAGCCAAAAAAGCAGTCAAAATTGTGCATCAAAACTTTTTCTCTAATCTGCATACTATAGATGTATTTTTAGTAGGTTGTGGCACTGTAGGTAAAGAGCTTTTGAGTCAGATTGCTAAACAGCAATCTGCTTTGTTAGACCGCAAAATTAGCGTCAAAGTATATGGTATTGCTAATAGTAAAAAATTACTTTTGCAAGGACGCGGTATTGATTTGAATAAAGCGTGGGCCAATGATTTGAGCCTTAGCGAAAGAACGTTCACTCTGTCTACCTTGCAACAGTTTGTTGAAGACAATAGTTTGGTTAATCCAGTTATTGTTGATTGCACCAGTAGTGAGTTGATTGCGAATCAGTATCCACAAATGATGTTAGATGGTTTTCATGTGGTTACACCAAATAAAAAAGCCAATACAGCGTCAACCGAATTTTACCAACTATTACGCGATACCGCCCAGCAAACCAATCGTCAATTTTTGTATGAAACCACGGTTGGAGCCGGTTTGCCAGTGATCGATAACTTGCAAAAGCTTATTTATGCGGGTGATGAATTGGTTCGTTTTGAGGGCATCCTATCCGGCTCATTGTCGTTTGTATTTGGCAAGCTGGAAGAGGGTTTGAGCTTATCAGAAGCAACCGAAATTGCTAAGAAAAACGGCTTTACTGAGCCGGACCCAAGAGATGATTTAAGCGGTTCTGATGTAGCGCGTAAACTGCTGATAATGGCACGTGAGGCTGACCTCAAATTAGAGCTTAGTGACATTAAAGTGGAACCGGTTCTGCCAAGTTTTTTTGATGCCAGTGGTTCAGTTGACGACTTCATGACGCGCCTTCCAGAGCTGGATGATTATTTTAATAAAAAAGTCCAAGCGGCAAAGCAGCAAGGTAAGGTTTTACGTTATGTTGGTTCAATAAGTAAAGGCAATTGCGTAGTTTCAATCGAAGCAGTGGATGCCTCACATCCTTTATATATGATTAAAGAAGGTGAAAATGCCTTAGCTATTCATAGTCATTATTATCAGCCTATCCCCTTTGTTATTAGAGGCTACGGTGCCGGTGCTGCAGTAACTGCCGCTGGTGTGTTTGCTGATGTATTGCGCACCATGCCGTGGAAACAAAATCTGTAATGAGTAGGTCAACGATGCAACAAAAAACACTTACGGCTTATGCACCTGCTTCAATTGGTAATGTCAGCTTAGGTTTTGATTTACTGGGGGCTGCTCTTAAGCCGATTGATGGTAGCTTGCTGGGTGATGAAGTTAAAATTGAATTAGCTGAGCAATTTGAGCTAAAGGTCGAAGGCCGCTTTGCTGATAAACTGCCTGCTGACCCTGCAAGCAACATTGTAACGCTGTGTTATCACCATTTTATCCAATGTTTAGCCAAGCAAGGTTGTGATGTTAAATCATTGCCCGTAGTGGCCATGACGCTGTATAAACATTTGCCCATAGGCAGTGGTTTAGGCTCTAGTGCTAGTTCAATTGTTGCGGCTTTTCATGGACTTAATCAGTTTTTTAGTACTGTTTTAGGTGAGACTCCATTTAACGATAGCAAGTTGTTGTTGATGATGGGTGAATTAGAGGGACAAATTAGCGGCAGTGTACATTATGACAATGTCGCACCGTGCTTTTTAGGCGGTTTGACCTTAATGGCAGAGCACAGGGACCAAGTTGCCTTATCTTTGCCCACCTTTAAGCAGTGGTATTGGGTATCGTGTTATTCGGGCATAACAGTATCTACTGCCGCTGCTCGCGCCATTTTGCCTAAAGAAGTGCCAATGGCCACAACTATTCAGTTTGGTCGGCAACTCGCGGTATTTGTTGATGCTTTGTATCGACAAGACGAAAAACTGGCCGCAGCAATGATGTCGGATGTTATTGCTGAGCCTTATAGAAAATCACTTTTGCCGCGGTTTGATGAATCCCGTGAATTTGCTGAAAAACAAGGAGCTTTAGCTTTTGGAATATCCGGTTCCGGCCCCTCAGTTTTTGCCGTGTGTGATTCATTAGAACAGGCTATAGTTATCAACCAATGGTTGGCGGATAATTATATTCAAAATGACACTGGCTTCAGTCATATTTGCCAGTTAGATCAGCAAGGCGCAATCATTTATTGAGCCCCCATTGCTAACAAGTAAAGATAAGGTAGTTTAATTTTGGAACTCGAAAATTTAAAAGACGCTTCAGATATCGCTAGTTTTGCAGAAGCAGTTAAAAAAGGTTTAGGTAAAAATCAAGGTCTATACTTTCCCAAAAAGTTGCCTACGTTCGATGATATTGAAACATTGTTGGCCAAGCCATTTGTCGAGCGCAGTATAGAAATTCTCAGCACGCTAATCGGTGATGAGTTACCTCAAGATACCCTAAAAGGCATCGTTGAACGTGCATTTATGTTTCCCGCTCCCCTCGTTAAAGTGACTGATAATATTTACAGTCTAGAGTTGTATCACGGTCCAACATTGGCTTTTAAAGACTTTGGCGGTCGCTTTATGGCCCAGACCCTGACTGAAATTGCCAAAGGTGAAAAGATTACGATCCTAACGGCTACATCGGGAGATACCGGTGCGGCCGTTGCACATGCCTTTCATGGTATTGAAAATATCGATGTGGTTATTCTGTACCCCAAAGGTAAAATCAGCCAGTTACAGGAAAAACTTTTCACTACCCTCGGTGGCAATATACACACCGTTGCTATTGAAGCCGATTTTGACGCCTGTCAGCAATTGGTTAAGACCGCCTTTGATGATGTGGATGTGCGTGTTGGTTTGCATTTAAACTCTGCAAATTCTATTAACATCAGTCGTTTGGTCGCTCAGGTATGTTATTACTTTGAGGCCCTAGCGCAGCTTACTGTTGAACAGCGTAAAGACGTTGTGGTGTCTGTGCCAAGCGGTAACTTTGGTAATTTAACCGCCGGTATGATTGCAAAGGTAATGGGTTTACCGATAAGTCATTTTGTGGCTGCCACTAACCTCAATGATACCGTTCCACGTTATTTGAAAACCGGTGAGTGGCAACCTAAAAGCACTATCGCAACTTTATCCAATGCTATGGACGTGAGCCAACCTAACAACTGGCCGCGCATTGAAGCCATCATAGAGCAAGGTTATCTAGATAAATCTGTGCTCAGCGGTGATACGGTTGATGAGGAGTACACTCAAGTTGCGATGCGTCAATTGGCGCAGTTAGGTTATGTGAGTGAGCCCCATGCTGCGATTGCTTATAAAGCATTAGTAAGAAATATGGAGCCAGGTCAAACCGGTATTTTCTTAGGCACTGCGCATCCAGCGAAATTTCGTGAAACGGTTGAAAACGTCTTAGGTCAGCCTATTAGCTTGCCCCAGCCTTTGGCTGATTGTGTAGGCAAAGAGAGCTTCTCCGTTGAAATAGCGAATGATTATGCCGCTTTAAAAGCGCATCTTTTTGCTCTTTTAGGATAAGCAAAGTGGCGACATGGTCGACTTTGTTAGCGGAAGAAAAGCAGCAGGCTTATTTTCAGCAAATAATCGCTTATGTCGCCGAGCAACGAGCTGCGGGAAAAACGATTTTTCCGGCACAGTCCGATGTTTTTAACGCCTTTAAGGCCACTGAATTTGAGCAAGTAAAAGTGGTTATTTTGGGCCAAGATCCCTATCACGGACCGAATCAAGCCCATGGTTTGAGCTTCTCTGTGTTGCCTGGTATTAAAACGCCTCCCTCTTTGGCCAATATGTACAAAGAACTGCTAACTGATATCGAGGGGTTCAGCCTACCTAGTCATGGTTTTTTACAGCAATGGGCAGAGCAGGGAGTCTTATTGTTGAATACGGTTTTAACCGTCGAGCAGGGTTTAGCCCATTCCCATAGTAAAATTGGTTGGGAAAGATTTACCTCAAGGGTGATTGAACTGTTGAATCAACATACTCGTGGTACGATTTTTTTGTTGTGGGGTAGTCACGCGCAGAAAAAAGGCGCAATGATTGATACAACACGACATCATGTGCTACACGCACCTCATCCATCGCCATTATCGGCTTATCGGGGCTTTTTGGGTTGTAAACACTTTTCGCAAACCAATAAATTGCTACTTGCACAAAATAAAACACCCATTAATTGGCAAGTTTAACGGGTGAAAATTCAGTCTATTGACGTCTCTTTATAACCACTGCGGTGCGCAAACGCTCTTTGCCAAAACATGACATGCTGTAAAAGTCTTGTTTAGCGATGGGAATATGCTGGCAATCCAGCGATTCAACATCATGATCATCAGGATCCGGATCATGAGAATATAGGTAGTCATCATCAATTTCTGTTACACACACCCAATGGGGCGCTTTTTTGTCATCTAGTTGATAAGTACTAATTAAACTGATGACACCAGCACCTTGGCGAATGTGATATTCCAAATCCTCAGGGCTAACATCAGTGAAACGAACTTCAATATTAGCTTCTTCAACCTGAGTACGAAACTGATTTTCGACCGCTTGCATGATGTCTTTTTTATGCTGACTACGCACTCCACCGATAAACAAAGGTCCGGTAAGATTGACATAAACCAGCACCTCAAACCCACGTTTATGGGCGGCCAAAGCTAAACCATAAGGGTGGCACCCACCGTGGCCTGAGGTCATATAAATGGTGGTAGCTTCGCGCCAGATATCCAGTTCAAGTGCCTGATTTAAGGTTACTTGAGGATCGAGCTTAGCCATGGCCATCATTAATGACGAGGGGCCACAGGTAAATTCTGTGGTTTGTTGATACCAAGGATAGGGGGTCAGTTGTTGCAATGATTGCATCTGCCTGACGTTTTTTTGCATCCGTAAGGCGTCGGTATTGTCTTCATAGTAAGCTTCGTAGCTACCAAAAATTTTATAACCCAGCCCTTTGTATAGATTAATTGCGGTGTCGTTGTTTTTCGCTACTTCAAGTCGGATAAACATCTTGCCCTGTTCAAGGGTTTGTTGCTCTAAGGCAAGCAGTAGTTTTTTGCCAATACCTAGACCGCGAATTTCTTTATCAACTGCAATGGAATACAAACGTGCTAAATGCGTGCCCTTACGCATAATCACTAAACCATAGGCAACCACAACTTGATCAAGCAATATGACTTGAAACACACAGTTGGGGGCCTTTAACCAATGTTGAAAGCTACGTTTACTTAAACGATCACCAGCAAAACAGCGGTTTTCAAGGGCCATCAATTGCCCTAAGTCCGAGTACTTGGCATCTCGGACTAGGATATTTTGACTCGGTATCACAACTTGAGACAAGTGCTGGTTGAGTGCTTGCAATCTAGCGGCCCCGATATTCAAGGCGATCAGCAAATTCTTGCATGATGACGCGATATAGCTCATCGCCTAAATATTTGTCTTCTACTTTGCTATCCAAGTTAGGGTTGTCATTCACTTCAATGACATAAACTTTGTCATCAACTTGTTTTAAATCAACACCATATAAACCATTTCCGACTATTTCACAGGACTTAATTGCCGTTGCTAATACGGCGCGTGGTACCTCAAATGTGGGTATGGTTTCAAAGTTACCTGCGGTATTGCGTTTAGAACTGTGGTTATAGATTTGCCAATGATTGCGCGCCATAAAATAACGACATGCATAGATAGCACGGCCATTTAGCACGCCAATGCGCCAATCATATTCGGTGTATAAATATTCTTGAATTAGTACTAAAGCTGATTGTTTCAGCATCATTTCTAATTTAGTGCTCAATTCTGTTCTGTCTTTGGCTTTAAATACGCCAAGAGAAAACGAACTTTCGGGCAATTTAAGTACGATAGGGTAACTAAATTCAATCTCTAAACGATCAAGCGTGTCTTTGTCAGACTTAGACACAAAATGGGTTTTTGGTGCTGATATGTTGTGGTAACTAAAGGCATCGTGCAAAAACACCTTATTACAGCAACGCAAAATAGACGTTGGATCATCCATCACAACCATACCTTCTTTTTCGCCTTTACGCGCCATCTCGTAGGTGTGGTGTTTTATTGATGTTGTCTCACGGATAAACAAAGCATCATATTGATACAACTGCGCACTTTGGGCGGCAGTAAATGTTTCTGCATCGATACCGACTTTACTCGCCGCTTTAATAAAAAGCTGGATTGCTTTAGCATCGCTGGGCGGCGTTTTTTCATCAGGATTGACTAGAATGCCCATATCCCAACGAGCACGCTTGCGGCCAGGAGGGTTGCGCCATACTTTTAAAGTAAAGTGCTCTAAGCTAGCAGTAAACTGATCCCACAATTCGGGCGCAATGGCATTAACACCAATTGCACTGCAAATAAGTTGAGTTTGATGCTCATCACGGGAGACTGACAATTTAAGAATAGGCGCAGGAAATTTTTCAAAAGCAAATTTAGCTAATTTGCGTAATGTTTCGTTTTTGGTCCAGCCAAAAAATACCACAAACTCTTTTTCGTCAGCAGTGACGGTTGCCGGGATTTGACTTTTACTTAAGGGGATTTCTACCCACTCTTGATCCTTTGGTGGCATCAAGGACAAGTCATTAATCGTATTTACGCTAGGCAAGACTTTGTGCTGACGAGCTTCAGCCAAGAGGGAGCAATAGTAGCCCTGACTTAAATACTTTTCAGTATTGCATAAGTTTAGAATGCGAATTTTAGGTTCACCTGCTTTAGGATATTCAGCAAGGTATTGTTCAAAATTAACAATGGTTAATTCGCTATTGGGCAAGTTGAGTGGATGGTCAACAACAACTAAGGTTTTAAACATGATTTACCTTTTTAAAGTGCAGATTTCGGGGCTGCAAATGGGACGATATACATTTGCATGAATGGTACTCTTATTAAGCGTAGCAATATGTAAGTAGTTGAACAAAATTTTTTCATCATGACGTTCAATTTATTTCACTTTGCATTTACACTAAGTGCTTTAGAATCACCTTGTGTTAGCAACCGTTGATAAAGTTATGGGTAAAGATAATCGCGTTAGTTTAGAAGAATTTGATGAAGACGATTTTGATGATTCAGCTAAAGAAAAAAAATCCGCTAAAGTTCGTGCTGAACTTGAGAAAAAGCAGCGGGAAAAAAGACAAAAGAATATTGAGTCAAAAAATAAACATTTAACTCCTGAATAACAATCCCTGTTTAAACAGGTTTGTCGTTGGTCTTGGTTAGAGAGAATTTTGAGTGCTCGGTTATAAGGCGCATCAACAGGTGACTGTTTGATGCGCCTTTTGTATATCTGGCCATTATTTTGGTCAGGTTGAACTATTACATTGCGGAGAAAGCATGAAAACTGTTGCATTATTATTGGTGGGTTTGTTAAGTTTTTCTTCTTATGCCGAAGAGCAGCCGGTGGCTGACCAAGCATTGTTAAAAGAATTAAAGCAGTTCTGTACAGAAATGGCTGAGGACGACGGAATCACGGCAGATAAAATGGCCCAATATCTTTTGACCTGCGTAAATGAAGAATTAGAGTCAGAAGGTTATGCTCCTATCACTAAGTTACCAGACTAATTCTGTGTAACTGAACAATACTTAACATGGTTATGCTAAAAACCCATGTTAAGTATTGAATTTCAGCCCTAATCAAGGTATGAATTACTTATCAACCCAGCAACAAGCTTTATCTATGGATGTGCGTTTCCTCGTTACCTTTCTTGAAGTGGTTAAAACTCGCCATTTTGGTAAGACGGCAGAAAATCTTTATCTTACCCCGTCAGCGGTAAGTGCCCGAATTAAACAACTCGAAGAGTATTTTAATAGTCCCTTATTTATACGAAACAGAAATAGTATTCAGTTAACGGTGGCTGGACAAAAACTTGTTCCTTTCGCTGAAACCTTAGCGGCGACCTTGAACGATGCCGTAAAGGCGATCAACAATTTTAATGTACAGCATATTGCATTAGCCGGCACACCCAATGCCTGGGAGTTATATTTAAGTAATGCCTTAAATTGCATTAGCGAATATTTTCCAGCTTTGACAGTGCGTGCTGAAATTATGACTAACGAGCTATTGTTACGCCAGTTACATAACCGGACGATTGACTTAGCCGTGGTTAGCGAACCACTCAAATCAGACCAAATAGAAACTTTACCCTTATTAACCGTACCGCTGGGTTTATATATAAAGCAGGTGGGGGGAGAGGATATTGATTCAACCGCTAAGCGCTATATTAGCTTAGATTGGCATGGCAAGGCCTGTGACGAAGTAGAAAAACTTTTTCCTAAAACGAAGGAGGCAAAGTTTAATACCAGTTCTATTCGTATTGCCTTAGATTTACTGTTGACTCAGGGCGGTATGGCTCTATTACCGGTATCAATAGCGGAAGAGTATGTAACAAAAGGCCTGCTGACTAAGGTGGATGATTGTGGTGACTTTAGTTGTTCGTTAAACGTGGCGTTTTTGAAAGAAGTGAATCATGTGGGGTTGACTGAGTTCATCGAATTTTTGCTCAATCTTCCCAAGCAAGATGAAATATTAAGCATAGCGGTCAATCAGTCGTAGTTAATATGTAATGAACGATTGTCAAGCAAAAAGGAAATGGCATATGCGCATGGTGTTTATAGGATTATTGCTCAGCTTTATTCTGGGTTGTCAAACAAGCACGGTAGCACAGACACCAGAAGACTTAGTCGGTGATGTCACTGCCCAGCAATTATTATCTAGCTATCCAGGTTTTTTGGCGGAATATCAAGTTTATCAACCTAGTCCAGCGGAAATTATTGCCGCCCAGCAACTTGAAGGTAAGTCTATCACTGTGCTATTTGGTGCATGGTGTCACGACAGTGAACGAGAAGTGCCCAGATTACTCAAGTTGTTAGACGCCGCCAAATTAAGCCAACTTAACTTAAAGCTCATGGCAGTGAATCATAACAAGCAAGAGCCTTCTGGGACTTATCGTCGTTTAGATTTGCGCTATACGCCGACTATTATTTTATTTGATGGTGAAAATGAACTAGGGCGAATTATCGAAAGACCCGTCACTAGTCTCGGCGAGGACTTAGCTGGTTTACTGCCTTAAGTTTAACTCTTAAGGCTCTGTGGTTGATTACCACTCGGTAAATTTATCAGCATAAGCAAATAATGCTGGATTGCCGCCCGTGTGCCAAAACAAGACGTTGGCAGATGCGGGCAATTGTTCGCTGCGCACCAGGTCAATCAAACCTGCCATAGCACGCCCGGTATAAACCGGATCAAGCAATATGCCTTCACTTTTAGCGAGCAAGCTGATGGCTTCTTGTTCGGCTGAACCTAAAACACCGTAACCTTGGCCCGTGAAGCCCTCCAATAAATCAATGGAGTCGAGTTCAAAACGACAGTCTTTGCCAAGAAAGCTTGCCGTTTGATTAGCTAAGTCGACAATAACCTGCTTAAAGGGTTTTTTTGCATCTTCGTCTTTATCAATATTGATACCAATCAACTGATAGCTCTGTTGTAGTAATGCTTTGCCAACCAACAAACCAGCATGGGTTGCACCCGATGAAGAGGCAAACACAATATGGCTAATTGGTGTGTTAACAAGCTGATGCTGTAATTCTTGCAGGGCATTAACAAAGCCAAGTGCGCCTACTTCATTAGAGCCACCATATGGCACGACATAGGGTTTATGACCTTGCTGGGTGAGCAAACTAACTAAGTCAGGGATACCTTCACCTTTACGGTGTTCTCCTTGCCAATATATCTTGCTGCCTAATAGATAATCTAATAGTAGGTTGCCGTTAACTGTTTGTGGTTTTTCACCACCTAATAACAAATGACAAGGCAGTTTTAATAAAGCTGCGGCCGCAGCCGTTTGACGACAGTGATTTGATTGCACGGCACCAGCGGTGATTATGCAATCGCAGCCATTATTTAAAGCCTCCGCCAATAAATATTCTAACTTACGTGTTTTATTACCACCGAAGGCTAAGCCGCTAAGATCATCACGTTTAATGAAAATTTTAGGTCCGCCGAGAACCTCACTAAAATTAGCTAAATAGTGAAAGGGAGTGGGGAAAAAACCCAAAGATTGACGTTTAAAGCTATCAGTAATAATTGGCGAATCAGACATTATTTTCTCGTTTTGGGACGACGATTATAGTGAGCATTATTTGTTCACCGGGTTTTTAATCATATCGGGGTTTAAAATAGTGACTTCACGTTGTGGGAATGGCATATGGATGTCGTGTGCTTTTAATGTCTCTAATATGCTCAACATTAAGTCTCCCCCTACCCGATTTTTACCGTCATCAACCCCTTGCATCCAAAATTCTACAAACATATTAATGCCTGAATCACCAAAGCTGTCTATTTCACAATCAGGGCGTTCCTCGAATGGCACGTCTTCCCCGCTGATCACTTGGGGATGCTCAGCCACTAGGACTTTGATGATTTCAACCATGGCACGTACATCAGTAGCATAGGGTACTGAAAAGTCGACTCGATAACGTTGTTTCGGATCTTTGTGGGTCCAATTAATAAACTGCGATGAAATAAACATTTCATTGGGGACAACAATATCTTTACCGTCATAGGTTTCTAGCACGGCATAACGCATGCGAAACTCGCGCACAAACCCTTTGGTATTTTCATCTAATTCAACATAGTCGCCAACTGTCAATGAGCGGTCGAGCAAGATAATAATGCCTGAAATAAAGTTAGACGCAATGGACTGTAAACCAAGACCAAGACCGACACCTACCGCTCCGCCAAATACGGCTAAAGTGGTTAGATTAATTCCCATTACATTGAGTAGCAGCAAACATACAACACAAAATAAGGCGACCTCAAACAACTTTGAGAAAACCTCACGAGTAGGTACGTCAAGATGTTCTTGTTTACGAATAATATCTTTGCCAAGACTGCTGGATGCACGGCCTAGCCAAAAGAGTAAGGTGCCAAAAATTAATACGCGCAATACGCCGTAAGCCGAGACACTGACATTGCCTACTTCGAGTGATATTTCTTCTAATTCACTAATGAAAATCGGCAAATAGCCTAAAAGATGTAAAATTAATGTGGGTAAACCTACCCATCTAAATAAATTAGCGGCAAAGCGATTGGTCACAAAGGCTTTGATGCAAAAATGAAAAAACAACAGGACAGCGATAAAATAAGCGCTGTTGATGACCCAAGCAGAATGGGCAGTGTGTCCGCTTATTTCAGTGGAGATACGCAGTAAGGTAATGGAAACCAAAGGATAAATAATCCCACCTAAACGAAAGGCGAGCTTATGCAGAGGGTGGGCGGTTTCAGAAGGAATATTATGGGTTATACCAATACTGTTGCGGATTTTTCTTGCTACAAAATAAGCAAAAACGTAGACCAACAAAACAATACCTATCTGCGTGTAGGTATATGGCGTGCTTAGAGCCTGCTGAGCTATGCGCAAACCTTCATCTATATATGGACTGAATAAGTCTGTATTCATTCTTTACCCGGTATTCCCATTTTTACTTAATAGTACTACGTCATCCTTGCTTTTTCATGCTTTGAATTCGTTGGTGGTTTACCAAGGTAGTGGTAGTCTTCAACTACGTTTCTACCAACGCCGTTAGGACCTGCCCCCTTCTATCAAATGTTTAGCTTACCTTTTCCTTCAATGGACGCATTGCAGCAAACCTTGGCTAGTCCAGCGATGCAAATTGTGGCCGCTGATGCAGTACGCATTTCTTCTGGCGGTGCACCGCAAGTATTAGTCGGCACGGCAAATTAAAGCTGTTTTACTTTTTTTAGCAGTAAAGGTAGTAATAGATGTCAGGGAAACTGAATGGATTGCGTACGATCGCCATATTGGAGGCCGCTAAAGGGGGGCTGGCGTTTATTGTCGCCTTAGGGTTACATGTATTGGCGGGTCAAAATTTGCAGCTTGTTGCCGAGCGTTTAGTCACACATTTACACCTCAACCCTGCCAGCCACTATCCTAATGTGTTAATAACGGTCGCTGCTCAAGTCTCAGATAAAAATGTTAATTTAGTGGCTGCTGGCGTAATTCTTTATACCTTAATCCGCTTTATTGAAGCTTATGGATTGTGGCATCAAAAACCTTGGACAGAGTGGTTTGCGTTGATTAGTGGCGCGGTTTATATTCCTTTTGAGATCCGTGAAATCATCATCTACTTTAATTTTCTGACCGTGTCAGCCCTGTTGGTTAATCTTGTGGTTGTGGTTTATCTAATGCATTTAATGTTTAAATCACCCCGTTCCGAGCGCTGAAACCCCGCTAATCAAAAGGGCTGGGCATCAGCGTTGGGTATCGTTAAATTCAGTTTTGGGTGGATGCAATGGCCAATAAGGATGCAAACAACTGGCGATCACTTAACAAGGCTAATTTTTCTTTATCCGTCATCCAAGCGATAGCCTCTTGTGGTGATTGGGCATCAGCAATTTTGTGTTCAACACTGATTTTATCTAAAGGAGGATGACCACGCACAGGTACAAGAGGTGCTTGAGTCATTGAAAAGTGATTCTCCCTGTGCAAGGGGTGACTCAACAAATACTCAATATTAAGTTCAGCGACTTGTGCCGAAAATAGTTGTTCAAACTCATCTCTTTGTTGCATCAAAGCAGGCATATTTACTTCTTCAGGAATGCTAAGTAAGCCACAAAACTTCAGGACTTTTGCCAGTATGCTGCTGCCACTTAAAGCTGAAAGTGGTATCGACAGTAGCAAGCCGATTAAAGTTGGGGCCAACCAAAACAGTAAAGGCGGAGAATAATAAACTAAGATTGCAGTCATCACGACGCCAATTAAGGTATGCCAAATATGCATTCGAAACAGGTGCAGCCAATCCGTACCCTTATGTTGACGTTGCTGGGTAGACCAGCCAGAGTCACGCCCGCGAAAAATATCAAGCATGTGTTTACTGTGGATTAGCATAAAGATGGGTGCGTAGAGTACTGAAAAAACAATTTCTATTATCGCGCCGAGCAATAGACGGATAATTCCCAAAGGCTGTCTCAGTTGTTTAGTGAATATGGCGCGCAGTAAACCCAAAATTTTGGGTACTAACAGTATACCCATGGTCAGCACAAACAATTGAATCATGCGCTCAGAATCAAACACAGGCCAATGAGGGAATAAGCTGAGCTCATCGGAAAAATACTCGACATTGACATAATGGATTTGCACGGCCATTACAATACCGATCAGGATCAAAGCAAACCAAATAGGTGAGGCCATATAGCCCATAATGCCCGTTAGCATATGAAAACGATTGGGCCATCTTAAACCCTTGGCCGACAGTACCGCCAAATGTTGTATATTGCCCTGTGCCCAGCGTCTGTCTCGAATTGCGACATCTGATAAACTCGGTGGACTTTCTTCCCACGAACCTTTTAAGTCAGGTAGCATGCGCACAGACCAGCCTGCACGACGCATTAATGCCGCCTCAACAAAATCATGAGACAGTATGTCACCACTAAATGGTTTGTTGCCGCCCAAGGTGGGTAAACCTGCCGTTTGCGCAAAAGCATTAACGCGAATAATGGCATTGTGGCCCCAATAGTTGCCATCGTCACCTTGCCACGCAGTAATACCTTTGGCTACGATTGGGCCATAAATGGTGCCAGCAAACTGCTGTAGCCGAGCAAACAAGGTATTACCCCGATAAAGGCATGGTAAGGTCTGAATAATTCCACTGTGCGGATCAGAGGCCATTTCAGTCATTAGGGTGCGTAAGGTTGATGCTGACAATAAACTATCAGCGTCGAGTATCAGCATATAGTCATAATGCCCACCCCAGCGACTAACAAATTCGTGCACGTTGCCAGCTTTTTTGGCTTTATTGTTAAATCGACGTCGATACCATACCTTAATGTCACCATGTAAAGCGGTTTGCAGTTGATGCACCGCTGCTGTTTCTTTGACCCACACCTCGGGTTTATTTGAGTCTGAAATGATAAAAATTTCAAAATGCTGGCCGACACCCTCAGCAACCAGTGCTTTGCCCATACTCATTAATGCCGCACACGTTTGCGCAGCATCTTCGTTATAAATGGGCATCAGCAATACGGTTTTTTTACCTAGAAGACTGTCTGCTTGTGGACTGGGTATTTTGTTTGGAAAAAATAATCCTGCTATTGCTCCACATGCAGCTAAGGCAATCCAAACAAAGGTTAGGGCAAAAAATCCAACCATCAACCATTGCAAAACCGTGACTTCAACCTGTGACACTATTAATACCATTTGGTATGTCGCAAATCCGGTTAAACTAGTGGCTCCACCAAAAGTAATTAAGCGCGCCAGCCAAGTTGTCCAAGCTTGGCGTCGATAAACGATTTTACTGTGCCGCTTAAAATCCTGTGGTGGCATATCTAACGGGCATTCAGCTGGTGTGGCAAGCCGATGCATATTATTTTGCTCACCTTGCATATTTAACGGTTCCATCGGTACAGCCACGTTTCGCCCCAAGTTTGGTTTTTGCTGGATAAGGATACCCGAAGTTCAGAAAGATCTTCTCGGCCTGGTTCAAATTTAATTACAACCCGATACAAACCAGTTTGATGCATAAACTTCTGGATGGTACCGACAATTTTGCCAGTGCTGGCTGTAGCATGAATCTCTATATTCTCTGGCAGATTCATCGAATCATAATCGATAACAAAATCTCGGATATTTTCACTTCCTAGTGATTTACCGGTAGCTGTCGACAGGATACGGCCGCCCTTGTCTTCAGCCTTAAAGAGCGAGCCCCAAGAGATCTTATATTCAAAAGAATAGGCTCTGTTGGCTTTTAGCGGTTCAGAGGGTTGCCAAAATGCGACTATATTATCGTGAATTTCAGAATTGGTCGGAATTTCAACCAGTTCAACATGGCCAGGTCCCCACGTGCCTATAGGCTCAACCCAAGCAGAAGGCCGTGCTTCATAGTTGGCCTCCATATCTTCAAAGTCAGTAAATTGGCGATGACGTTGAAACAAACCAAACCCTTTGAGTGCAGTATCTTGAAATACTGATACTTGCAACTTACGAGGGTTAGTCAGTGGACGCCAAATTCGTTCATTCTGTCCGTTGATCATAAATAAACCATCAGAGTCGTGCACCGCAGGTCTAAAATCATCGAAACGGGTTCGGTTTACATCATTGAATAAAAACATAGAGGTTAAAGAACCGATGCCAAATGCCTCAATTTGTTTTCTAGGATACAAGGTGCTTGATACTTCAATAACGGTATTTTCGCCCGGTGTCGCTTTGAAGGTAAAGGCGCCGGTGAGCGAGGGGCTTTCTAACAAGGCATGGATTACGATAGTTGTCGCCTTTTCTTTTGGTCGCTCTATCCAAAACTCAGTGAATGAGGGGAATTCTTCGCCAGAGGGCTTTGCCGTATTGATGGCTAGTCCGCGGGCTGATAAGCCATACCAATTATCCTTACCTAAACCACGAAAATAAGAACCACCTTGAAAAACTAAAAATTCATCCCAAATATCTGGTTTGTTGATAGGGGTGGTTAGTTTAAACCCAGAATAACCCCCAGCTTGTGTTTCTTTGGCCGCTTTTTGTTCTTTATCATAATTGAATATTTCACTGGTATATAAAATACGTCTGGAAACTCCGCCCACGATAAGATTCAGTTTTACTGGCTGTTTAAATAAAAAGCCTGGGTGCATAGGACTTAATCGAAAGTTACGATCTTCGTTTTTCCACACAGTAGCACTGCGTTGAAATTGAATTTTGCGATAGTCATCGTAACTCAGATTGTTAAGCGGACTGTCGACGGGGAGCTTTTGTTCAACATAAGGTTCAGAGGCGAGTTGTTTAGCTTGCTCTTCGAACCATTGCCTATTGAAAGAGTAGGTTGGTCGATCATCTTGGGCTTTGACCAAGCTAGATAGCATAAGAAGCATGCTAGACATTATTAGAGAATAAAAAAATTGACTGCGCAAAATAAAATTTCCTTGCTACAAATGTTAATTAACCACTTACTTGTGGGTGTTTAAAGCAGAATGTGTACCAACTCTAAAAGTTATCCCGGTTATTTATAGTAATGTCGCTTTGCTGCAACAATGTCGCGCATTTAACACAGAAGAAATGTAGCTTCATCGTGCTTAAAGCCGCATTGTCATCTTTTAGTGGGAGATATTATTATCATTATTGGAAAATTTGTATCTAATTTGAGACAGCTAACCTAGGCTGAAGTATAAACTAAGCCCCTTGATTTGGTTGATAGGTTGGCATGGTTCAGTCTTGAAATACAGATACTTAGCCCACATTTTTAAAATGGAGGGTAAGTATTACTTGGTTATTTATGACAATTTGTTTTTAAAGTCTTCGTAAGTGAATTTACGCACTAACTCAAAGGAGCCATCTTTGCGCAGTATGCCAATAGATGGATGCTCAACACCATTAAAAAAGGTAGTTTTAACCATAGTGTAATGGATCATATCTTCAAAGATAATGCGTTCACCAATTTGCAGTTCATGGTCAAAGCTATATAAGTCAATTGCATCGCCGGTTAGGCAAGAATTACCACCAAAGCGATAGGTATAAGCTAACTCACCGGCTTTGCCAGCGCCACGTACCTCAGGGCGATAAGGCATTTCAAGTACATCTGGCATGTGTGCAGTAGCAGACATATCGACTATGGCAATTTTGTCACGGTTTTCGACAATATCAATCACTTCACAAATTAAGGGGCCTGTTTGCCATGCTACTGCAGAGCCTGGCTCTAATATGACGTTAAGATGGGGGTAACGGGCTTTAAACGCTTTTAATGTGGCGATGAGATGCTCAAGGTTGTAGCCCTTTTTTGTCATCAGGTGACCGCCACCAAAATTTATCCATTTAATTTGGCTAAAGTATTGAGCGAATTTTGCTTCTACCGCCAAGATAGTACGTTCGGTGGCATAAGAATCACATTCACAGAGGTTGTGAATATGAAAACCCTCAATACCAGTTAAATCTACATCAATTAGATCTTTGGCTAATATACCAAAGCGAGAACCGGGCGCGCTTGGGTCATACAGTTCGGTTTCGGCTTCACGATGTTCTGCATTTAATCTAATCCCGGGTGAAACCGATGAAGCTAATATTTGTTGTTTGTAACGCTGCCACTGGCCCCAACTGTTAAAAGAAATATGGTCGACTAAATCGACGAGTTCATCAATATCTGCGGGTTTAAACGCGGGTGAAAAGGCATGAACTTGTTTACCAATGGTTTCTTTACCTAAGCGCGCTTCCCATACCGCGCTGGCGGTAGAACCTTGTAAATATTGTTTGACCAAATCAAATGTGGACCACATTGAAAAGGCTTTTAAGGCCAATATAATTTCAACGCCGCTTTCCTCTTGTACTCGCTGCATCAATTTAAGATTAGCTTCGAGCTTGGCTTCTTCACAAACATAACAAGGTGAAGGTATCGCGGGGTTCAACATAGGATCATTCATAGGATTAACTTATTTAGCTTCGGTGAGGACCAATAAGGTCCGAGATCATTGATCTGTTAAAGAAAAAAGAGCAAGAAGCCTTGAGCTGCGAACGCAAAGATTTTAGTCTTTTTCGCAGCTCGCAGCTCGCAGCTCGCAGCTCTTAGCTTTAGCCTTATTTTTTAAACGGGCTTTGCTCAACTTCAATTACTTGCCAGGGTAGGCCATGTACATTGAGTAATTCCATGAAGGGATCTGGGTCTAATTGCTCCATATTCCACACGCCTGGTTTTTTCCAGGTTCCGTTAAGCATCAACGCTGCACCAATCATTGCAGGTACACCAGTCGTATATGAAACCGCTTGGGCACCTACTTCTTCATAACAAGCGGCATGATCACAATTGTTATAGATAAAAATAGTTCGCTCTTTACCGTCTTTCATACCGGTAATGTAAGTACCGATACACGTCATACCGGTATACCCTTCTGCTAATGAACCAGGGTTTGGTAACACCGCTTTTAAAAACTCTAAAGGTATAATTTGCTGCCCTTGGAAGTCAATCGGCGCAATACTTGTCATGCCAATGCCTTCCAATACACGCAAATGAGTTAGATAAGCATCGCCGAAGGTCATCCAAAAACGCGCACGTTTTAAGCTTGGAAAGTGCTTAACAATGGACTCTAATTCTTCATGGAACATCAAATAAGAAGCACGTACGCCGATATTTTGATAATCCAGATCTTCACGCACGCTCAAGGGGTCGGTTTCTTTCCACTCGCCGTTTTCCCAGAAACGACCACGTTGTGTAATTTCACGAATATTGATTTCAGGATTAAAGTTAGTGGCAAAAGCTTGTCCGTGATCACCACCGTTACAATCAACGATATCGAGGTAATGAATTTCGTCAAAATAGTGTTTTGCAGCGTAGGCGGTATATACGTTAGTAACACCGGGATCAAAACCACTGCCTAACAAAGCCATTAAACCGGCTTTTTGGAATTTTTCTTGGTAAGCCCACTGCCAAGAATATTCAAATTTAGCCACATCTTTGGGTTCGTAGTTAGCTGTATCTAAATAGTGCACGCCTGTTTCTAAACACGCATCCATAATAGCTAGGTCTTGGTATGGTAGGGCAAGGTTAACCACTAAGTCTGGTTTGACTTGCTTAATCACCTTAACTACTTCACTGGCATGATCAGCATCAACTGCAAATACACCTTTGATGCGTTCGGCACCCAGCTCTTTTTGCAGGGCTTCGCATTTTGATACGGTCCGACTGGCCAAGTAGATTTCGTCAAAAAACTCAGGTAAACGAGCACATTTTTTAACAGTAACCGCAGCAACGCCGCCAGCACCAATGATCAAGACACGAGACATAGGATGATCCTTTTAGGTTTAAAGATATAAAAAAACGCGCATGCTATCAGTAAATTTTGAGCATGCAAGCGCTGCATTAAAATAGCTGTTTTTATTTGTTAGTTCCAGTTATACGCAGCAACTTTCTAGCCCATGATTATGGCATAGTGATGTTAAAACTGCATTTATTCTCTGTTCAAGCGAACCGGATACGTATAGATGTTTGATGTTATTTTGTGCTAAATATTGTTTTATAAAACGTTGAAATTCATGTCTGTTAGCATCACCTGAGCGTTCCCAAGTATCGTCGTAAGGTATGTCATCACCACAGAGCACCACGAGGTCATAACGAGCCCACGAGTTATTGGCTAACTTAGTTAATTCTGGCAGGGCTTTACCGTGGTAGTGCAGGGCAAAGTGCCAAGTGGTAAAGGCATTGGTATCGCATAACAATAGTGCGTTTGCTTTTGACAGTGCTCTGTCTTCCCATTCATTTTGGGTTTGTGCGATATGCAGCAATTGCTCAGGGCTTAGACGTCGGTCTACTTGATGCTCTAACCAGTATTCTCGACCATATTCAGCCACTGTCAGAGTATTCAACTGTTCAGCCAGTGCTTCACACAATGTGGTTTTTCCAGTGGAAGGCCCTCCGAGGAAAACGATTTTTTTGCTCATTATGCTTAAGGTTCTTTATTGTAAGGCATTAGTTGCCATTAAATCATTGAATACCAGTGGAGACAAAAAGTCTTGGTATTGAGTTATATTTTTTCTAATCATCGTTGCACTGACGGGTACACTCGCTCGATTTTGATCAATGCGAATGTCTTGGCAATTAAATGCTTTACTAATATGTCTACCATAAGGTTCACTACTGAAGAACATATCAAATTGGTAACCGGTTAATAAGCATAAGAGATACTGTTCCTGAGCGCCCATTATTGCCGGGCTATAACCGGTTTCTTTAGGGCCATCTGGTGCAAGTATCACCGTTATTTGCGGATAGAGCGATGTAAGCCAAGCAGAGCGCATTGAGAGAGGGCATTGTGGTAATTCATCACAGGCATAAATAACTACCATCAGTTGATCAACCTGAGATAAGGCCGTATCAATAAGCCATTGATGACCTTTATGCAAAGGGGCAAATTTTCCTAAAGTAAAACCTAGCTTCATCTAATGCACAGCTTTTGATGCATCACGCCATGAGCGGTACCACTGAACCTGGCCAATCATCGCCATGACTAAAAAGCATAAATACAGGGCAGAAGTTGGGTACAGTTGTTTTTGCCAATAAATAGTAATGGCGACAACATCAACCACAATCCATAGAAGCCAATTAAACAGCCTCTTGTGACTTAACAACCACTGCGCGACTAAACTAGCACAGGTGGTAAATGCGTCTGGATACGGGAAACTAGCATCGGTATTTTTGGCCATAATAGTACCCACTATGCTTGTACTAATTACCACGACGCCAGCCCATAAAGCATATTGCTGGTTACTACCGCGTATCACCACTACTTGATTATGCTCATCTTGCGCGCGGCGCCAAATAAACCAGCCATAAAATTGAAAACCGATATATAACACGTGCAATATCATGTCGGAGTAGAGTTTTACCTCATAAAAAATCCAGGCATAAATGCTGACTTGTATCAGGCCAAAGAAAAAACTCCAGATACTGCGTTTAATCAATAAATAAACGCATAAAAAGCCCGCAATAGTTGCAGTCCATTCAAGGGGCGATGCACCGGCAAAACCTTGTAGCCACTCAGTTAGATTCATTTTTACTCAATGGGAAATGTTTGAATTGTGTTTAAGAAGGGCCCGCTAGGTCCAATGTTACCGCCGATGACATAAATGATGTTATTTAAAACCGTGGCAGCATTATGTCGACTTGGCTGATAATTAAAGTTTGTCTTTTGCCATGTCTGCAATGTGGCATCGTAAACATAACTCGCGCTCAGATCTTGGTAATCACCAAAGGTGTATATTTTATCCTGATTGGCAACCACGGAATGAGCACTCAATACTTGCGGTAAAGCAGGTAAGCTAATCCACTGTGCTGTTTGATAGTTATAGCGAGCAAAATGATCTGAGGCGACACTGCCATTAAATCCACCAATCGCATAAATTTCTTGGTTTAGTACAACCGTTCTAGTGCTTTGTGGGTAAGGTAAGTCTGCGCCTTTTTTCCAAGTATTGGCGGATATGTCATAGATTGCCACTGTGTCAGTCGCTTTGACTCTGTCGTTGGGCTGGCGGCTAAACATCTCACCTCCACTGACTATAATCTTACCGTCGATAAAAACAGCACTGCCAAAACGTCTTGGAACTGGCATTTCGCCGATGATTGTGACTTTTTTACTCGGTATATCATAAACCTCTATCGATGGTTGCAGCGATAGTCGTTTATTCAACAAGCTCACTCCGCCTAGAATATAAATTGAGTCTTGCCCATCCCAAACGGCTGAATGATATCGTCTTGGCAGCAATGAATCGCTCAAGTGCTCGATTTTGCGAGTGTTTGGGTCAACTATATAAATATCTCTAGCAAAACCTTTGTTTCCAGAGCCACCGAACACAAAAAGCTTTTCTCCATTATTCACCACAGCATGACCAAAGAGTCCTTGTGGTAGGCTGAATTCATTGTTGGTATTTTGCTTATAAGGGCTTGCACATGCGGATATGAACAATAGGAAGATTCCAATATAGAGTATTCGCCATTGATGTTTTGCAGACATTTTTTCTTCCTTGAAAGATAGTTAAAGAACTTATTTTGAATAGCTTACAAGATATACCATGAACCCGGCAAGTCACTCAGAAAACTGGTTTATGGGTTTAAGCGACTGCCTTGCAATCCACCCGTGTGTAAAACTAAAATTTTACTGCCTTTGGGGAAATAACTTTGTTCTAACAAATCCTTAAGAGCGTAGAGTAATTTGCCGCTATACACAGGCTCGATTGGGATGTTGCTTTGTTGATAAAAATTTGCGCAAAAATCAACTAACTCATCTGTTCGTTTGGCGTAACCACCAAAATGATACTCATGACAAATAGACCAATGAGCATAGGTCTTGGGTAATAAACATTGTACCAGCTCTTCCAGATAACCTTGGCCTTTTAGTACGCCAATACCCAATACTTGTGTCGCGGTGTTGTGGGTTGCAGCGATCAACCCTGCTAAAGTGCCACCACTGGCAACGGGAGCGATAATATAGTCATAAGAGCTGACTAACTCGCTTATGATTTCTGCTACACCTTTTAGTGCTGAGTCATTTGAGCCGCCTTCAGGAATGATCATTGCGTGTGGAAATTGTTGCTGAAGTTGCTCAAGGTAATTTGGCTCGGCGCGTTGCTGATAGGTGAGTTTATTCACATAGTGAATGTTAGCTTGCCAAGCAGTCAAGTCCTGTAACATAGGACTGGGATTGGCGGAATAATCACCGCGTACTATGGCGCTAAACTCGATTTTTAAACGATGACAACAGTAAGCCAAAGCGTGTAAATGGTTGGAAAAACCACCACCAAAACTGATGATATGCCTTACCTTATGCTGTTGCGCGTAGGCCAAAGAATATTTGAGTTTACGCCATTTATTGCCTGATATTATGGGATGGAGCAGATCATCTCGTTTTATATGCAAGCTGATATTTTCGATATTGGGCCATACTAGCTTGATGTTGTGCACTGGCGTGGGCTGCAGTATTGCCATGGACTGGGTGAGCTGATTCAAAAAAGCAGGAGTGTAATTTGGATTGCTGCTGTCCATTAATGCACCCACATAAAGCCTAACATACCAAATAGAAAACCGAAGACGGCGCCCATGGGTGGAAACCAGTGCTTTTCTAATTTTACCTGCGGTGCGATATCTTGAAAAATCGAATACAGAATGCCTCCTGAGGCAAATAACATAATGGCAGCAACGGCATGTTGATATTCGGTCAACCATAAGTAGCTAGTTACCCCTGCCACTGGGCCTAAGAGCGCCAATAAGCAAAATGCTAATAGTATTTTAGTTGCAGCAAACTGCCGCGAAGAGCGCAATTCACGAAAGGCATTAAACCCTTCTGGAATATTTTGTAAGGCGATAAGGCCAGCGAGTAAATAGCTACTGGGACTATCAAGGGCAATGGCGGCGCCAAGCGCAATAGATTCTGGAATGAAGTCAGCGAGCATTGCGGCCAATTGACTGGCAGGTGTACGGTGTTTTCGCAGCCAAATATCAAGGCTCATAAATGCCAAACTACCGGCCAAAAAATACACACTAGCTAAGACCATAGACACATGCTTGATGCTTTCAGGAACGAGTACTAAGGCCACTGCAGAGAGCAAGGCTCCTCCACCAAAAGCCATCACACCATGACGAAATTCTTGAGCTAACCAATTGGATTGAAAATGTTCTAAGTTAGCAATGAGGCCGCCTAAAGGCATGCCCAAACCCGCCAAGGTCGTGGCTAAAATGACCATTAATAAAGAAGACACAACATTACTACCTTGTATAAAAATAACTTAATTTCTAAGTGAAAAATGGGGTAAGTACTATTTTAAAACTCACTCTAGTTGGACGTGATTAAAGTAACAAAAAGCTTAGCTAAACTTTTTTAAAACTGAATACAGTATGTTTTGTTCTATTGGTTTCGATATGTAGTCATTCATGCCCATGGCGTAACATTTCTCACGTTCGCCAGTCAGGGCATTAGCTGTTAGGGCAATAATAGGTAGACTTGCCAAAGGAAGTGGTAATTGCCGGATCAGCTTTGTTGCTTCATAACCATCCATATTAGGCATTTGGCAATCCATCAAAACTAAAGAATAAAAGCGCTTATGCTTGGCTTCATGCTGCAGTATGGCTAGGGCTTCGAGTCCGTCACTGGCAATATCAAAATCAATATGCTGTTGTTTTAACATTTCACCTACCACAACTTGATTTATTTCATTGTCTTCTACCACTAAAATACGCAAACCTTGCAAATCTAGTGAGTCTGAAGCTTCTACTAGGGGCTTAATCTTGTTTGGTCCATTGGACGAAATCTCTAGCTCAAGAGTCGCGCTAAAAACACTGCCTTTGTTCAGTGTACTCTCAACCGTCACATCACCATTCATGAGTTTACACAAACTTTTGATTATAGATAAACCCAAACCGCTTCCACCAAATTTACGGGTAGTAGAGACATCTGCTTGGCTAAAGGGTAAAAACAGTTGAGCAAGTTGTTTGCTGGATATGCCAATGCCAGAATCTGCAACTCTAATAGTGAGTAAGGCTTTAGTTTTGTCAATTACGGTCAGTTTAGTGCTTATTGTAACCTGACCTTGATGGGTGAATTTAATAGCATTTGATAGTAAGTTTGAACAAATTTGCCGCAGGCGAGTGGGGTCAGCAACAGCGATAACATTTTGAATAGAATCAAACTGTTTAATCATCTTAATTGATTTGTCTTGTGCTCGAGGGTTGAAAATATCGACACAGTTATTCAGTAATTTATCTAAGTCTACTGGTACTTTTTCGAGTGTTAACTTGCCAGAGTCAACCTTAGAAAAATCTAAGATATCACTAATAATGCCCAATAAAGACGTTGCACTATCTTTGGCTAAACCTAAAAAACGCTGTTGCTCTTTATTTAGCGAAGAGGCGCCCAATATTTGTAACATGCCCAATACACCATTGATAGGTGTGCGAATTTCATGGCTCATATTGGCTAAAAACAAACTGCGAGCTTCAAGTGCTAAAGTAAGTTCTTTATGTCTTTTTTCTAATTGATCGCGATAATAGACCTGTTCGGTAATATCTTGAAAGGCGCCGATTAGCCTTATACATTGTCCATTATACATTTCAGCTCGGCCCTTGCTTGCCACCCATTTAGCATTTCCTTGGTGGGTAACAATTTCAAATTCGTCAGAAAAATGACCACCTTGTGCTATTATCTTGCTAACTAAGGCGGTAATCCGTTCTCGATTTTCGCCTTCTTTATAAAAATTGATGCCTGTGCTTAATGTAGGCTCATAATCCGTGTCTACTTCATGAATTTTTCTGGTGACCTCTGACCAATATACTTTTTGTTGAACCAGATCCACTTCCCAAGCACCCACTCCGGCTAACTCGCCCATTTGTTTTAAAATATCTTGCTGGCGAGCCATTTTATTTTGTTGGTCTAGCAGCAATGACTGTTTTTCATGTCGTTCTATTTCATTGCTGACCCAGTGGCAGAGTAACTCAATAAAGTCATGTTCTTCTTCATTGAAAGGCTGTGTTCTTGGAGCTTTAGCTGAAAAGTTTATAGTACCGAAACGTTTGCCATCAACCCAAATTGGAGCGCCTATATAGCTTTCTAAACCAAAGTTTAGGTAGCATGGGTGTTGAGCAATTCTGCTTTTGCTCGCGTGATGAAAGGACAGGGCATGATTAGTCGCTAAAGTATGCACACAATAGGTATCGCCAACGGAGAAAGTGGTACCGGCTGTTAATCCATTGTCAGGTGATATGGCGTGGCGAACAATATAGTCATCGCCATCTATCTGACTAATTATGCCAAGTTCAAGATCGAAATGCTCTAATCCCAATTGAAGCAGTGATGTCATCTTTTGCTTATGTGACAAGTTGCTATCTGAGGTGATTTGATTCAATTGTTTTAGATTAAGCATCGTAATCTTTATCCTTCTTTAAACTTAGCCTGAGCTAAATTAAACTTTACTTCTATTTTATTAGAGTCAAGTAACGCTTGGTTATATGGTGTTATTTTAAAAGCCACTAAGAGGTGTTTTTTACTATAACATCAGGCATGTTTTACTATAATGGCATGGACTGCAAATGTTGCCACTAACTCTTTTACATTCACAAACTATTATTTTATCGAGGTTGTTATGTCACTGGTTTTAATCTGTTTACTGATAGCGGTAATAATGCCCATATTGGCTAAAGCGCCCTTAGCATTTGCGCAAAATAAACAGCAAGGTGGTTATGATAATCGACATCCGCGCGCCCAACAAAATGCCTTAGTGGGTTTTGGTGCTCGGGCCAAAGCCGCCCACGAAAATAGCTTTGAAGCTTTAATTATGTTTACTCCAGGCGCTTTGAGCGTCATTGCCTTGAACCAAGTCGGTCCTATCGCTCAGTATCTGTGTATCGCATTTATTCTAGCGCGCGTAGCCTATTTACTGAGTTATTGGTTTGATTTTCACCTTGTTCGCAGTATTTGTTGGGGTTTAGGCTTCTTTTGCTCCATTGGTCTTATGGTTGTAGCTCTGTATTAGGCGCTACGTCACTGCACCTGATGGCTAAGCAGTTTTTGATTAAGCAAACGTTTGCTTTGTGCATATGGCCAAAAGTATTGTACTTCGCGGGTAGCAGCTTTTTGTTGAGCTTCTAACCAGAATGCCTGAGTCATTAAGTCGCCATGTAGTTCTTTAAGTAATAACTTCAGGTGTTTTTTTCCTACTATAAAATGCTCAAACTGCTCTGGGAAGACGTCGGTGGGCCCAACGGACAAAGTATCCAGAGCATAGGGGTCATCCGATTTGGGTAAAACTCTAAATTCTCGCTCATGCATATAACAAATTTCATCATAGTCATAAAAAATAACGCGGCCGTGGCGAGTAATGCCAAAGTTTTTATGTAGCATATCACCGGCAAAAATATTAGCCGCGGCGATTTGTTTGATACATAAGCCTAATTCGTCAATGGCGTTGCGTACTTTGTTTGTATCGGTCTCCTGCTCTAAATAGATATTTAAGGGGGTCATCTTTCGTTCAATATATAGATGTTTAATGATCACAGCATCTTCAGTCACTTCAATACTACTGCCACATTCTTGCTGTAATTCGCTTAATAAAGACGCTTCAATTCTGGCTTTAGGTAAACGAAAATTGACATATTCATGAGTGTCGGCCATCCGACCGACGCGATCGGTCATTTTGACCAGTCGATAACATTCTTTGACGCGTTCCCTAGTGATTTTTTTGCTTTCCGGGAAATGGTCCTTAATGATCTTAAATACCACGCCGTAAGAGGGCAGATGAAAAACGGACATCACTAAGCCACGTATACCGGGTGCAAAGGTAAAATCATCGTCACTGTGTGCTAAGTGTTGCAGAAAATTGCGATAAAAAACGGTTTTACCATGTTTGTACAAACCCAATGAAATATACAGTTCAAAGTGCTTTTTATTGGGTAATAGCTCATGTAAAAATGCTACGACTTCCGCCGGGTGTTGGGTATCTGCCATAAAATACGCTCGGGCAAAACCAAAAATAACACTGAGTTCGCTTGGTTCTAATAAAATAGCATCAATTTCAAGTTTTTTATCTTCATCAAGCATCAAAGCAATAACAAAAGGGATGGTCCGTTCTGGCATGCAAATATGACCAACTAAATAAGCTGATTTACTTCGATAAAACACGGGTTTTAATATTTCAATGGTATGAATACTGGCCAATTGCTGCCTATTCAAGTTTTGGCGAATAATTTGATCAACCAGAGCAAGATCCTTCTCTAAGTGCGCAAAATCAATATTAAAACGATAGGTATTAAAGATATCGTCTAGCAGTTTTCTTACCGTGCCGGTGGTATCAAAACTGTTGATCACTTTGTGGCGAAAATGGCCAGCTAAAAAACAACGGCTGGGCAAAACAAACATCATTTGATCATCAATCTTTTGATGTTTAAATATGCGGCCAATGACAGAGTTATAAAACGTTTCGGCTAACTCAAATTGGGGATGGTCATCGAGTAATTTTAGATAGGCATTTTTTAGGTCGTACCAAAATTTGTTATTTTGCTGCAGGGGGTATATGTGATGATAAATATCACTGACCGCGGCCGATAGGCTTTGCTCGTATATACTAATGCGTTCTTTGACTGCCAGTTGAGTGGCATGCCACTGACCTTGTTCAAAACGTTGTTGCGCGCCACCTGTTATGCGGCAGTACCAGCGAAAGCTTTTATCAAAGCCTGTCAGTATTTGGTAAGCCACTGTCGCCGTAAGTTGACTTAGTTCTGCTTTTTCAAATCCTTCAAGCATAGTGTTAACCTTCTTATTATTCGCTTAAACGGGTGCCGACTGGCATAACTCATTGGTCTTATTTATTTCGCGTTTTGCCGCACATCGACAATATATTCAGCAAAAGTACCATAGACTGCTGACATATTAAGCTGACTCAGTATGCAAATGCGTCTATTTTTGGTTTTATTTATCATTATTTATGTTTTAAATAGTTCGCCACTTGGTGCGGAGTTATTGTCAGTTGACGGCCATCAACTGCATTTTGAGACGTGGGGATCGAAGGAAGAGGCCCAAACACCGACTATAGTATTATTGTCTGGCCCAATTGATACTTGGCATTCTGATTCCGCTTGGTGGGCTAGCTTGGGTCCAAAGCTGGCAAAAAATTATCGAGTAATTGCTTTAGACAGAGCCGGTGTGGTAGTGGGTACTCCTGATGCTAGAGTGGGTTATCAACACTTCGCCAGCGATCTCGAACTGGTGTTTAATCAACTCAACATCGACCAGGCTACCTTGGTCGCCTTTGCCAGCAGTAATATCAGTGTGCAGTTATTCTTAGCTCAAAACCCCGAGCAGCGAGCTATCAAACAAGTCATTATGATCGATCCCGATGTCCTCTCGCCTTTTTCTATCAATCGATATAAAAATGATGCTGCCCAATTTAAGCAAAATTTGACGAGCTATATCGACTATATCCAAGCTGGAAATTATATCACTAGAACAGAGCAAAAAAATGCGGCTGAGATTGCCCAGTTAAAAGCATTAGGTATGGTCGCATCGTTTATCGATTGGCAATATGTAGAGAAGTTGCAACAGGCTCGACTTAACATTACAAACCAAGTCAATTTATTCCGTGAAATTGCTATTTACGACCAAGATCTAGATGCTGCGGCTGCGACTCAATGGCCAGCGACCATACCACTTATTGTGATTGACACCGATTTTGAAGCGAAATTGATCGATGAAGAAAAAGATCTTATCGAGAAACAAGACCTTGTTACTTGGCAGCAAGATGCAGGTCAATATTATAAAAGTCTAACTGTGCTGCATCCCACTAGTCGTTATATTGCAAGCGCCAGTCGCGAGCATTGGTATCAGATCGCCGAGTTAACGCGTTTAGTTGAGCTAGTCGAACAACAACAGACCAGCGTCAAAGGCAATAACTAGTTAAACACTTCAGTCAATATGGCCTGAGTGAAATTTTTACGTAAATAGAATCCGCGAGGACGCGTTTGTATAAGCGTGCCATTAGGACCAATCGCGTTGGTAAGGGCTTTACCGTCGGCTGCTTTGGGTCTGAGTTGCAAATGTTGCCCGAGGCGAGCGGTGATTTGTTCTATTTTACCCAGCGCGATTAACTCCATCAATTCTTCCCAATCTTGACGCAGTTGTTGTTCTTGCTCCGCACTGGGTGACCATAAAAACGGAGTTGCTATCATGCGAGCACTAGGCTCAATCTCACGTCTGCCATCAATCGGCACCCATAGCACTTGGTTAAGTTTATTTTT
This sequence comes from Paraglaciecola sp. 25GB23A, assembly GCF_040012495.1. NCBI lineage: Bacteria > Pseudomonadati > Pseudomonadota > Gammaproteobacteria > Alteromonadales > Alteromonadaceae > Paraglaciecola > Paraglaciecola sp. 25GB23A. The sequence goes on along the minus strand of NZ_JBDYKM010000014.1, from coordinate 54,084 downwards.
AACGTTGCAGTTATGCCATTCGATCCCGGCGATTTGGGTCAAGTGGGCATAACAAACATAGGTGGTCTCTAGCGGCTTTCCCTGTAAATCAATGGGAATGGTTTTGAGTTCAATACCCAGATGGGCAAAGTCTTGCTGGCTTTTAGAGCCCGCGCTGGCCCCTAAGCACAACTCCAGCAATTGACCGGTCCAGCCTTTTTCGCGTTTAAAATTAGCGGGTACCTTTATATTGAGGGTCGCAGCCAATTCGCCAAGGGTTAAGCCCGCAATTTGCTGGGCACGCTTAAGTAACTCATCGCAATCTTGTGGTGGCATACTAGTGCCTAACATAAGTATTCCCTTGCTTAATACAGCCTAGAAATAAGTAATACTGGGCTAAATAATAAGTCAACATCACTAATAAATGTTGTGCTGGTAAGGCTATTACAAACTTATTTACTGCAATTAAGCTGTCAGAAATAACAAATAGAAAAGCACCGATGAGTAAATAGGGAGTTTGTACTTGACTAAAAATGGCCAATACTGCCATCAAACTAATAATCCCCATGTAAACCAGCACGGGTAGGCGTAATTCTGCGGTGTGTGGCAATACCAGTAACAACACAACCAACAGTATCCCTACAAGAGGTAAAGCCTTTAGTAGGGCCTTATTCGACCATCTGCACCAAGGCCAAAATCCCACTGCGTAACATAGATGGGCAACGGCAAATGACAATAAACCAAAAATAAAACTATGCTCTATGGTGCTGGCTAATAAAATATCTCCAGTTGCACTAAATAGTAGGGCCATAGCTAACCAAAGTCGCAAACGGCCGGTGCATAAAAGACCAGTGAGAATCACTAAAAATAAGATTGGACCTGCTTTATGTAAGGCCTGCAGAGGATAAGGATAAAACTGACTAAGGAGCAAATAGCTAATAGCTAAGAGCCAATAGAATAGCTGGCTAAAACGGATGTTTTGACGATTCATCGATATCTCTAAGGTGATAAGTTTACAGAAATAATCATTTTGCGTCTGTTTGACACATTTTATTCCTTTGAAAGCCCAGTAGTTTATGGAAGAATGCCAAACATTAAAAGAATAGAGTTCTTGGGAGTCTAAGTGATTGATGCCGAAGGATTCCGCGCCAATGTTGGCATAGTAATTTGCAATGAACTAGGACAAGTATTTTGGGCAAGGCGCTATGGACAACATTCTTGGCAGTTTCCGCAAGGCGGAATCGATGAAAATGAAACTGCCGAACAAACGATGTATCGCGAACTCCATGAAGAAGTGGGCTTAAAACCAGAAGACGTAAAAATTCTGGCGGTAACCAAAAATTGGTTGCGATACAAATTACCCAAACGATTAGTAAGACAAGGGAGCAACCCCGTCTGTATTGGACAAAAACAAAAATGGTTTTTGTTGCAATTGACCTGTAAAGAAGAAGATGTAGATTTATTGCATTCAAGCCATCCTGAGTTTGATAATTGGCGCTGGGTTAGTTATTGGTACCCAGTGAGAAATGTGGTGTCGTTTAAACGCGAGGTTTATCGTCGCGTCATGAAAGAATTTGGGCCAGTTGCGATGCCTGAAATGGCTAACGTAGGCTTAGTTCAAAGTAATAAATCTAAGCGTCGGCGCAAGGCACAATAGGCTATGTTGAAAACGTTAAAAAGGATAGTACAGGAAGTCAATCAAGCGCCAAATTTGGATGAGGCCTTAAATTGCCTCGCCAATAGTCTGATCGAAGCGCTAAAGGTCGACTCATGTAGTATCTATTTGGCCAATTACGATCAACAGCATTTTTTGTTAGTCGCGACACAAGGGCTGGCTAAAACAGCTATTGGTCAAGTCACTATTGGTTTTTCTGAGGGACTCATTGGATTTATCGGGCAAAGGGAAGAGCCGATTAACTTGAGTGACGCTCCATCCCACCCGCGTTTTAAATATTATGCCGAAGTGCAAGAAGATCATTTTCATGCCTTTTTGGGTGCGCCTATTATCCATCAGCGTAAGGTCTTAGGTGTATTAACCCTTCAGCAAAAAAAGAAACGACGATTTAGTGAAGACGAAGAAGCGTTTTTAGTTACCCTTGCGACCCAATTAGCAGTGCAAATTGCTAATGCTAAAGCGCGTGGCTCGGTGCATTTGCTTGAGCAAAACGTGCCCAAAGATTGGCAAAAATCGCTGAAAGGCGTGGCGGGCTCTTCTGGCTTGGCGGTGGGTGTGGGTTATGTCAGTAATCTGCTAGTTAATATTCGCAATCAAGTTCCTACTCGAAATAAAGATGCGGCCAAACAAATTTCCCTCTATCGCAATGCGGTAAAACAAACCCGAGAAGATGTCAGTGTGCTAGCTGATCGTATTCAAGGTGAGGTGCCTGATGACGTGCAGGCTATTTTTCAACTCTATCACCACTTACTTGATGCCAATAGTTTAGGTCGAGAAGTTGAACAAAAAATCAATGCCGGTTGGGATGCGCCAAGCTCTTTGAAGATGGTAGTAGAAACCTATATCAGCCAGTTTCAAACTATGTCAGATCCTTACATGCGTGAGCGTTCGGTTGATGTAGAAGACATGGGTAACCGTGTGTTGGCAAATATACTGGGAATATCAAGCGGCAAAGTGATTGAGCGTCAGTATCCGGACCAAGCCATACTAATTGCTGAAGAAGTCACGGCATCAATGTTAGCTGAGTTTCCTAGTGAAAAATTAGTTGGCATTATCTCTATGCGCGGTTCTACTAACTCACATGCTGCCATCATGGCAAGAGCGATGGGCGTGCCTGCAGTGATGGGCCTATCCAATGTGCCTTTCTCTCTGCTCAATGAAAAAGACATATTATTAGATGGTTACACGGGTGATGTGATTGTTTCACCCAGCGCCACGATACGTCATGAATTTGGTTTATTGATCCAAGAAGAGAACGCATTAACCGAGCGTATTCATTCACAAGATACCTTACCAGCAATTACCGTTGATGATTGTGCAATGAGTTTATTGGTTAATGCGGGTTTGTCTCTTGAAGCGGAAAAAAATGATAATCCCTATTCTGATGGGGTAGGTTTATTTCGTACTGAAATTCCTTTTATGATGCGTGAACGTTTTCCAACAGAACAAGAGCAAGTCAAACTGTATCGCACCTTGTTGCAAAACCAGCCACAAAAACCCTTTACCATGCGCACTTTGGATGTGGGGGGCGATAAACCTTTACCCTACTTTCCTATTAGTGAAGAAAACCCATTTTTAGGTTGGCGCGGGATCCGGTTAACTCTCGATCATCCAGAAATCTTTTTGGTGCAAATTCGTGCCATGTTACGGGCGAGTATCGGTTTAGATAACCTAAATATAATGCTGCCAATGATCACCTCCGTTAACGAAGTCAAAGAGGCAAAAAGACTCATCGCCCAAGCTTTATTTGAAGTGTCTGAAGAGGCCGCCGAAAAGGGTGAGGTGTGTATTCGTCCTAAAATAGGTGTGATGCTTGAGGTTCCTGCGGTGATTTATCAATTGCCGCAACTTGCCAAACATGTTGATTTTTTCTCGGTAGGCAGTAATGACTTAACGCAGTATTTGTTGGCGGTGGATCGCAACAATGCCAGAGTGGCGGATTTGTATGATAGCTATCATCCTGCGGTATTAGCTGCCCTTTATTATATTGTTCAACAATCCAATAGTTTAGATGTGCCAGTTACTGTATGTGGGGAATTAGCCGGTGAGCCCGGTGGTGCAGTGTTATTATTAGGTATGGGTTACCGTAAATTGAGTATGAACAACCACAATTTACTTAAAGTGAAATGGGTCGTGCGCAATGTCAGCTTGCAGCAGTCGGAGCTTTTGTTGCAACGGGTTTTATTACTCGACAATCCCCAAGCGGTAAGACGAGAAGTAAATGTTTACTTAGAAACTATTGGCTTAGGCGGATTAATTCGAGCGGGAATCTAAAGGTGTTTAGAACCATCAGGAACGGTGAATAATTGGACGCTGTCATCAGCATTTTTGTGTGGTGTTTAGCAATGGGGGCTGTGATTGGATTTCTAGCCGGCTTACTCGGTATTGGTGGTGGTCTTATTATGGTGCCAGCACTACTCTATTTGTTCATGCATAAATTGCAGCTCGATCTTTCTTTTGCCATGCCGATGGCTATCGCGACGTCATTATCAACTATCATGTTTACTGGATTTTCTGCCTCTGTTGCGCATTATAAATTGGGGAATTTAGAACGATTTGTTTTGCTTTATAGTGGTGTTGGTATGGCGCTAGGGGCTATAATCGGCGCCCAATTTGCTAGTGTATTACCGGGTGAATTGTTAAAAAATGTCTTTGCCGTGTTGGTTATTGTGATCGTAATGTACATGATTTTTGGTAAGCGGGTAGAGTCAGCTCGGCAAGTTAATAAAACTAATTTAAGTATTATCGGCTTAACGACCGGTAGTTTGTCTTCCCTAATGGGAATTGGCGGTGGTGCTATTTTTGTGCCTGCATTGCTTTGGTTTAATATCGATATTAAACGAGCCATAGGTTGTGCTGCATTTTGTGGTTTAATTATCGCGATATTTGGTTCACTTAGTTTTGTGCAAGCGGGCTGGCATCATACTGATTTACCACCATTGTCCTTTGGATATGTCTATTTGCCTGCCAGTTTGGGCATAGTGTCATTATCGGTGTTTACTGCCTCCTGGGGTGCTAAGTTAGGACAAAGCTTAGATACACTTTTATTAAAGAAAATTTTTGCCGGCTTTTTAGTTCTTGTCAGCCTGCGTATGTTGTTAGGATAAGTTTAAACAATGAATGATAGTTATTTTGTGTTCCCCCATATAGATCCCATCATAGTAAGTCTAGGTCCGCTTAGCTTGCGCTGGTATGGGCTTATGTATCTGATTGGCTTTGTTGCTGCATTTTGGTTAGCGGGTAGGCGCTTAAATCGCACTCTCTGGACAAAGGAGCAACTCAGTGACATGTTATTCTGGGGGTTTTTAGGCGTCATTCTTGGCGGACGTGTTGGTTATGTATTCTTCTACCAATTTGCGACTTTTCTCGACGACCCTCTGTATTTGTTTAAAATTTGGACCGGCGGTATGTCATTCCATGGTGGTTTGCTGGGCGTCATTTGTGCGCTGTGGTTATTTGCACGCAAGACCCAAAGTCATCTTTTAACTGTGGGTGATTTTGTCGCACCACTTGTACCTATTGGTTTAGGTGCAGGGCGTATTGGTAATTTCATCAATGCCGAATTGTGGGGTAGAACAACTGACGTGCCATGGGCGGTGATTTTCCCCAATGCAGGCAATTTACCGCGCCATCCATCGCAATTATATGAATTTGCTTTAGAAGGCCTAGTGTTATTTTTTGTTCTTTGGCTTTATTCGAGCAAACCGCGGCCAAGAGGGGCGGTGAGTGGCTTGTTTTTATTAGGTTACGGCGCATTTCGCTTCATTATTGAGTATTTCCGCGAACCGGATCAACATATCGGTTTGTACCATGATTTTATTTCACGGGGACAAATATTGTCTTTACCCATGGTTATCGGTGGATTAGCCTTGATTATCTGGGCCTACCAGAGCAAAACAAAGACAGAATCGACTTTACCTAAGTCAAAAAAGAATATGCAGAAAAAAGTAAAATCTTAAAGTTATAAGAGTTAGAGACACTAATATGCAGCAATATTTACAACTTATGCGCCACGTGCTTGATACAGGCACAAAAAAAGAAGACCGCACGGGAACCGGAACACTGAGTGTTTTTGGTTATCAGATGCGCTTTGATTTGAGCCAAGGCTTTCCATTGGTCACAACTAAAAAGTGTCATTTGCGCTCGATTATTCATGAACTTCTTTGGTTTCTAAAAGGCGAAACCAATATTGCTTATTTACGCGACAATAATGTTAAAATTTGGGATGAGTGGGCAACGGAAGAAGGTGAATTAGGTCCTGTATACGGTAAACAATGGCGCAGTTGGCAAGGGGCCGATGGCCTAGTTATCGATCAAATCAGCGAACTTATTGAGCAAATTAAACATAATCCTGATTCTCGTCGCTTGATTGTTAGTGCTTGGAACCCAAGTGTTTTACCTGATACGCAATTTTCTCCTAAGGAAAACGCGCAACATGGGCGGCAAGCTTTGCCTCCGTGTCATACCATGTTTCAGTTTTATGTATTAAATGGCAAATTGTCTTGCCAATTGTATCAGCGTAGTGGCGATGTGTTTTTAGGCGTGCCATTTAATATTGCAAGTTATGCTTTACTGACTATGATGATTGCCCAAGTATGTGATTTGCAAGTAGGTGATTTTATTCATACTTTTGGAGACGCGCACTTGTATGTTAATCATTTAGAGCAAGCTGAATTACAATTGGTTCGTCAACCTTTTCCCTTGCCCAATATGCTGATTAATTCTAGTATAAAAAATATTTTTGATTTTACTATTGATGATTTTGAATTAAAAAATTATCAATCACATGCACACATCAAAGCACCCATAGCTATTTGAATTTTGTAAAAGGTAATAAAGTCATATGACAACACCTGTACTCATTTGTGATGATTCTGGTTTTGCCCGTCGGCAAATGGAAAGGTCGATTCCCGATGGTTGGGATGTTGAAGTTAGCCATGCTGAAAATGGTTTGCAAGCGCTTGAAATGATTCGAGCTGGCAAGGCTGATGTTATGTTTCTCGATCTCAACATGCCAGTCATGGATGGTTATCAAACCATGCAAGCTATTCGGGATGAGGATTTACCTACCATGGTTATTGTGGTTTCCGGTGATGTGCAACCAGAAGCTCGAACACGCATGATGGGTATGGGCGCCATCGATTTCATTCGTAAACCCATAGATAATGCCAAACTAATAGAAATTCTCAATCAATATGGTCTCTATTCTGGTGAAGCGATTGCCAGTCATCGGGCTGAAACGGTTCCAAGTTTTCAGATGGAGTCTCGAGACGAGAGTTTAGATGCCTATCGAGAAATGGCCAACGTAGCAATGGGGCAAGCCGGTGAGAGTCTAGCAACGATGTTAGACGAATTTATTAATTTACCTATTCCAAACGTGAATTTAATTACCAATAACGAATTACACATGGCCATTACTGATATTCAACGTAATGAGCAAGTATCGGCGGTTTCTAAGGGGTTTATTGGCTCAGGTATTAATGGCGAAGCGTTAGTCATTTTTAATGAGTCGAACTTTACTAATATGGTCAAACTGCTTAAGTACGATAAAGCAGTTGGCAGTGAAACCCTTGAACTAGAAGCCCTAATGGATGTATCAAACATATTGATTGGGGCGTGTTTAAATGCTTTGTCAGAGCAGCTACATGTGACATTTAGTCATAATCACCCGATTATTTTAGGTCGGCACTGCGATTTAGATGACATACTTAAAAGTAATATTAAAAAGCAAGATAAGATACTGGCGATAGAAATTGCCTATTCGATAAAGAGCCAGAATATTAATTTCGACTTGTTGCTTTTATTTCCAAATCAATCCATTGATTTGATCTTAGATAAATTGGTGCAAATTTGACCTTGAGGTGTGGTGATGGCAGTTGATTCAAGCCTAGCAGAAATGCATTGGAAACATGATCTTCTTGGTTCAATTGAGATGGGGATCGTGGTACTGAATAAAAACTACGAGGTACAAGTATGGAACCAGTTTATGGAGAACCATAGCAGTATCGTGCCCGGTTTTATTCTTAATAAGTCTATTTTCGACTTTTTCCCTGAAATTGATGAGCAATGGTTTAAACGTAAAGCTGAGCCTGCATTTAAACTGCGTTGTCCGGTTTTTGTAATTTGGGAGCAACGTCCACATCTATTCAAGTTCAGTACAATACGTCCGATTACATCGCAAACTGAGCATATGTATCAAAATATCACGATATTCCCGCTAGCGTCTTTAAGTGGGCAAGTCGAGCAAATTTGTATTTTGGTATATGACGTGACTGATGAAGCAGTCAATCGCCAAGGTATTCAAACCTTAAACAAAGAGTTAGAAAAAATCAGTCGGGTAGACGGCCTGACGGGTTTGTACAATCGGCGCTATTGGGAAGAGCAGTTTGAGTTAGAATACAAGCGTGAAAAGCGTCACGATCACCATTCGAGCGTGGTCATGATTGATATAGACCATTTCAAAAAAGTGAATGACAACTATGGACACCCAGCGGGTGATGATGTCATCAGATCCTTAGCTCATATCATTAAAAAAGCAACGCGTGAGACAGATGTCTGCGGCCGTTATGGTGGAGAAGAGTTTGCCTTGTTGCTGCCTAATACACCGGTAGCAAACGTGGAGTTTTTGACTGAAAGGATCCGTCGTTTAGTCGAAAAGTACACGGTTATTCACGAAGACCATGAGATTAATTTTACCATTAGTATTGGTATTGCCGGATTCAAAGGAGATTTTAAGAGTCACACTCATTGGCTCGAGGCCGCTGATCAGGCTTTATACAGAGCTAAAGAGTCAGGTCGAAACAAAGTTGTAGTAGCACCTGAATGAAGTAAGAAGACTAAGACGGAATGTGTGAATAATTGATTGAATATAGTCGGTGAACATGATCCAATAGCCTTCTGATTTCATCAAGATTTTGCTCGTGAGCCACACTTTTAAATCAACCCTGTTGTGCTATAAAGATAGACGTCTGTTATTCATTTTTTTATTCGGTATTGCCAGTGGTTTTCCTTGGGTCATGATCGGCTCAGCACTATCCGCTTGGTTGCAAGAGTCTGGTTTAAGCCGCTCTTCTATCGGCTTATTTGGCTCGATGTTTATTGCATATTCTATCAATTTTTTATGGTCACCCTTACTCGATCGTGTAAAACCACCCTTTTTAGGGCAGCGCCGAGGCTGGATTCTGACCACACAAATACTCATTGTCATGGGGTGCATTGGCTTAGCCATCGTACCCGTTAAAGAACAATTGTTGATTGCAGGTTTAGTTGGTTTTTCCATTGCTTTGTTTTCAGCGACCCAAGATATTTCAATAGATGCTTATCGCATTGATATTATTAAACCAGACGAGAAAGATAAATTGTCTGCTGCTTCTGCAATGGCAACAGCTGGCTGGTGGACAGGTTTTGGTGGCTTAGGTTCTATCCCTTTTTTTATTGCTGACCTTCCTAATTGGCAATGGTCTGAAATTTACTTTGTGCTGGCTGGGATAATGGCTTTATTGTCTTTAGTCGTCTTAGTCTCTGAAGAACCAGTTACCGACAGAGAGTATCGTCAACAGCTTGCCGCTAAGGCATATTCTGAATGGCAAACGACTAAGGGTGTCTTATTAAATACTAGACAAAAAGTAGTCAATTGGTTGTTAGTGACATTGCTTGAACCCTTCCGAGATTTTTTCCAGCGTAATACCTTCAAATTGGCTTTTTCAATTTTAATGTTTATTTTTCTGTTCAAAATTGGTGAGGCTTTTTTAGGCAGAATGAGTATCGTTTTTTATAAGGAAATAGGTTTTTCCAATAGCGATATTGGCAGTTATTCAAAATTATTGAATTGGTGGGTAACTATTGTATTTTCAGTGCTGGGCGGCATGGTAAACATTCGTTATGGTATCTATCGCGGCCTAATGACCGGCGGTATCGCAATGGCTGCGAGCAATTTAATGTTTGCCTTGATGGCCCATGTTGGACCGGATAAAACCTTGTTTGCAGCTACCATATTTGTTGATGGTTTTACTGCGGCTTGGAGCTCAGTTGCTTTAGTGGCCTTTATTTCCCTGTTATGTAATCAGGCTTTTTCAGCCTCACAATATGCCCTTATGGCCTCACTCGGTGTATTGGGTCGGACATTTATGGCATCAAGTAGTGGCTTTTTAGTTGATTGGATGGATGGCAACTGGAGTGCATTTTTCATTCTGACTGCGGTGATGGTGATACCCAGTTTGGTGTTTTTATGGACGCTTCGAGAACATATTGGTCGCTTAGAGCGAGGTGAGAAGTATATTGGGTAGAACATGTTAACCAGAACGTAAGTTAGATTAAGGTCTGATACCGATACAATCCTTTGGGAACGGATATTGGCCGGCTCCTAACAAGGCATCAATGCAAGACTCTAATTCTCCGCGTAAACATAAATCATTGAGCAAACTGTGTTGTGGCCAATAATGAATTTGATGCATTAAATGCCAAAACACATTTTCATTTCTGCCATAAGGCAGATGTTTACCTTGCTTAATTTGCGCCCACTCTTCCATCGTATCCCAAAAAAACAAATCGAGTTCAGCATAGATAATTTTTTGGTCAAGGTAAGCCCTAACAAAGTAGGCTAATTGTTTAGTTTTGTTTTCAATAAATTTTTGGACTGTTGGCACGAGTTCTTGAGTTCTGCGCTAAGAGAGTAGTTGCTGACAATTATAGTTAGTAATTCTGGTATTTGCGTAGCTCTACCTTTGTAAATTGTAGGTAAATGTTATGTACGTGAATTTTAATCGCAATTTACTGGTCAATTGGTATTACCAACCCATATGACTGAGCCAGCCATATATTTCTTTACTAATATAAGGTGCCACTCGTTCCATATCATTACTGCCAATGATTTGCCTTTGTCTGTATTGTAATTTGAGCGCTTTGACTGTCGCCACTTTACGTAAATCAACACTTGTTAAACTCCAAGTATTATCTCTAGTACTGAACAAGTCTAAGACTGGCATTGAAGTGTTAGCTAACTCTGTGGCCAGTTGATTGTTGTATATTCGATCTGGCCAAAAAGGAGCAATAACTACCAGAGCGTCGGGTGATGGGAGAGTTTGTTGTGCATATAATTGCGTCAAACTGGCAGCGCTCGTTCCTTGGGCAATGACTAAAATGAAGCCTGGGTATTCTTTGGCCTTTTCAAGCGCTGCCTGCATGATGAGGCTTAATTTTTCTAAATGCTCATCAAAGGTAGCTTGAGAGATGTGTTGAACAGGCATTTTGACTGACGCCGGTTCGAGAGGACTTTCAGCACCATCAATCAATAGTTCACGTGCAGTGAGAAATTCGGTGGCGGGGCTGGGCACCAACATAGTTACCCAACCAAGTTGTGTTAACTGGCCCACTAAGGGGGCCAAGCCTTGATTACTGGTCAGGGTGGTATTACCTTGGGTGAGCAAAATAGCAACACCTCTGGCAATTGCATTGGTGTTTTCATTGAGGACCACCAATAGGTCTTGCTCAGCCACTTTCAGCTTGATGTACTGATCACTAAATAAAGCTCTTTGCAAATCTATAGTAGAGAGTAATTGTTTATCTACGGCTGCTGATATAGGCAAGCTAAACAATAAGGCCGTGATAGCTATTGCAGTTAGTCTGATGATCACATTTCCCCACTGTTATAAACCTTAATCTTATATCGTACATATAGACCTAAGACTTTAACTTAAAACGGTACTGTGCTGTGAAATGTTTGCAAAGTCTCAGTGCCTGGATGAGTAAAGCGCAGCATTTTAGCATGCAAATTTAAACGCGTTGCTAAGGCCAGGGCAGATTTATGAGCATACAAGCGATCGCCAATGATAGGGTGGCCTAGACTTAACATGTGCACGCGCAATTGGTGAGAACGCCCTGTAACAGGAAATAGATCCACACGGCTAGTGTTGTCTTCCTGACTTACCACCTGCCATCGGGTTAGTGCTTGTTTACCGCGTTGAAAATCCACTATCTGCTTGGGACGATTAGGCCAATCACAGATTAAGGGCAAATCAACTTCGCCCGATTCTAGACTGAGTCGGCCAAATACGATGGCTTGATACGCTTTTTCTGTTTGCCGCAACTCGAACTGGCGAGATAAATGACGGTGGGATGTCTTGTGCATAGCCATCAACATAATACCTGAGGTCGCCATATCTAAGCGATGCACCACGCTAGCATTGGGGAAAACCCGTTGCACGCGGGTTTGTAACGAATCCGCGTGTTCTGGCGCCTTACCGGGTACACTTAGCAATCCACTGGGTTTATCTAAAACAATAATATCGTCATCTTGATAAATTATCTCCAAATAAGGTGTCAGTGGAGGAGCATAATGAATCAGAGCCATTAAGGATTGTTTACCACCAAACGAACCGCTTCTAAATTGAGCTTGGCTCCACTGATTAAACCATTCAGACTATCGATTTGATTGGCTAAATGGCTAATTTCTTCGGGTCTAATCGCCGGATTGACCTTTTGTAAACTTTGCAAACGAGCTAACTCATCTCCTAATAAACTATCCATCTGTTGTTGGCGTTCACTTTTTACCGTGATGGCCAGCTCTTCAGCTTTTACTTGAGCCGTCTCTAGTGCGGAAATAATTTGTTTGCGCAGAGCATTAATCAGCTGAGCGCCCATTTTTGGACGAATTGATTCAATTTTATAGAATTTTTTGTCTTCTAATTCGAGCTTAGTATTGATACATACTTTAATGGGCGTAGGCGGTAAAAAACGTGTAAGTTGCATACTTTTTTCGGCTTTGGCGGACAATACAAATAAACATTCGAGCCAATAGGCTCCAGTGGGTAAGCTTTTATCCTGACACAAGCCGATTGAACTTTTACCTATCACTTCTGTTGTCATCATATCCATGGCATGAGTGATCATGGGGTGATCCCAACTTAGAAAATGCGCTTGTTCCAAACGTGTTGCTGTGGTGCGTTCATAGGTAACGGTCATGCCCTCTTCATCCAAACCTGGTAAGGGACTTAACATGGTTTCTGTCGGTCTAAGCAAATAACAACTTTCGTCTTTTTCTTCTTGTAATACACCAATAGCATCAAATAATTTAGTCATAAATAATTCAAGTGTCGGTGATTCTTCGGCGCTTAAAATATGCGCCAAAAAGTCTTCCACTCGGCCATGACCCGAAGAGTTAAGTTCAAGCAGCTTATCCCGCCCCTGCTCCATTTTTAACTTCAAGGTTTTATGCAGTTGAGCCGTTTGGTTTATCAGTTGATGACACTGCACTTCGTCTTCTGGATTTTGCAGACAATTAAGTAATATTTCTTGGGTTTCTTCGAACACAATCATGCCAGTAGGGCAGGTTTGTTCAAAGGCATTGAGGCCTTGATGATACCAATCTAGCAAAACCTGCTGAGCGCTGTCTTTAAAGTAGGGAACATGCAGACACACATCGTGTTTTTGACCAATACGGTCCAAACGACCGATGCGTTGTTCGAGTAAATCTGGTACACGGGGCAAATCAAACAAAACTAAGTGATGGGCAAATTGGAAGTTCCGGCCTTCACTGCCAATTTCGCTACAAATTAGCACCTGTGCCCCTTCTTCATTTTGAGAAAAATATACGGCCGCTTTATCACGCTCTACAATGCTCATACCCTCATGAAACACGGTTGACCTGATGCCAGTTTTCACTCGTAAAGCTTCAGATAACTGCATAGCGGTAGCTGCATTGGCACAAATGGTTAATACTTTTTCTCCTTTTAACTCTCTGAGTTTATCAGCAAACCATTCGACTCGAGGGTCAACATCCACCCAACTATTGACTACGTTAGGGTGCCTTTCAGGGGTGAGATGCAGTTGCAAATTATTCGGCTCTAAGGCTAATAACATCTGGTATTCTAATGGCTGAGTGAGGGCATAAGAATGCAATATGCGAGCAGGAAATCCACTGACGCCAGCGCGACTGTTTCTGAAAAGCATGCGGCCTGTACCATGGCGATCAAGCAAGGTATGCAGCAGTTTTGTTCGTTGTTGATGCTCTGTTTGATTAATATTTGTGAGCATATCGTCATCGGCAAATTTGCTAATAGCCGCTATATCAGTGGGACTTAATGTTTCACCACTCAGTAAAGGAGTGATAGCTTGCGCTAAAAGACTATACTGCTGTTCTTCTTGCACAAAGCGCTGATAGTCATGGAAACGTGCAGGATCGAGTAATCGCAAACGAGCAAAGTGACTTTCGTGACCTAGTTGATCTGGTGTAGCGGTTAGTAATAATACGCCAGCGGTAACCTGGGCTAGCTCTTCTATCACTTGATATTCTTGCGAAGGCTGACCTTGTGACCACTTAAGGTGATGGGCTTCATCTACCACCATTAAATCCCATTGGGCAGCTAGGGCTTGTTGATAGTAGCGGCTGTTATGGGTCAAAAAGTCTAAGCTACAGATCACCAGTTGTTCTGCTTCAAAGGGATTGCTCGCATCTTCAGACATGGCTTCACAACGCTCTTCATCAAACACTGAAAAAGCCAAATTAACGCGACGTAACATCTCGACCAACCATTGATGAACGAGACTGGAAGGCACGATAATCAGTACTCTTTGCGCGCGCGCTGTGAGCAACTGTTGATGAATAATAAGCGCAGCTTCGATAGTTTTGCCTAGGCCTACCTCATCAGCCAGCAAAACACGTGGCGCATGCCTGCGCCCAACTTCTGACGATATATGTAATTGGTGGGGAATTAAATCCACACGAGCACCTACAAAACCTAAGAGGTCAGAAACGCTATGATTAAACTGATGGCGTAAACACTGCTCGCGCAAATCAAACCATTTTGGATGATCAAATTGGCCATTGAACAAACGCTGTTCGGGTTGATTCAATTGAAAATGGTGATCAATAAAAGTTTCTTTAAGCACAGCCGCATTTTTAGTGTCGAGTCGCAGGCCGTGATAAGTAAGTTGACCATTTTGCTCTGTTAAGCGCTCAATCAGTAGCTCCCAACCTTCGTGACATTGAATGGTATCACCTACTTCAAATTGAATACGGGTTAAGGGTGCTGATTGCGCTGCGTAAACGCGGGTCTCTCCTGTGGCGGGAAACAAAACGGTAACAGTACGACTGTCGAGTAATATTATGGTGCCTAATCCGAGATCAGTTTCAGTATCACTTAACCAACGTTGTCCCAATGCAAATAGTTGTTGTTTCGCCATAGTTGTTGAGGTTCCCCATTAAATATAAAAATCAGTGTTACTAAGAAAAATTGGTCATATTGACGCGTGTGAATGCAGGCATCGGGCGCATTCCTTTGTAAGGGCCGCCACTGTTCTATACCGAGCGCAGGCTCCTATTGTAACAAATTAAAATTGGCTTACCTGCTTAACCGCAAGTTTTTACGCAAAATTAATTAGGACTATGTCCGAAAAGTAGATGAATGTGCTTAAAAAGTGGTTTATTGTTTGTGAGTACCTTAACAAAAGAGGTATGACTAGTCTGTGAGTGTGGTTTGTTTAGTGCACAGAGAGGCTTTTGGTCCTATCAATGTGAACAAACAACGCCTTACCGCAGATAATTAGGCCTTATTGAAGCGGAGAGTCGGATGCCCAAAAAAACAGCACTAGATTCAAAAATTTATGTGTTAGATACCAATATACTCCTTCACGAACCACTCGCCTTTTTATCCTTTAAAGAAAATGATGTTGTAGTGCCCATGACGGTACTAGAAGAACTCGATTACATTAAAGACAGTAAAAAAGATGTAGCTCGAGATGCGCGTGTTTCAATTCGAGCCATGGAAGATTTATTGCACGACGCTACACCTGAGCAGATGGTTGATGGGGTTTCCATGAAAGGTTTAGGGGAGGGGCTTAGTGCACCAACTGGTAGCTTATCTATCTTTGTTGACCACGGTTTACCCATCGACAAGCACGTCTTTACCAGTAATGAAAATGATAATCGTATCATTAATAGTGCCTTGCATTTACAAGCAGAGTGCGCGCCACGCCAAGTGGTCTTAGTAACCAAAGATATTAATATGCGGCTCAAAGCCAAAGGCGCGGGTCTGGCTTTAGTTGAAGACTATCGAACCGACCAATTGATCAGTGATATCAAATATTTATCCAAGGGATATCACACTTTCAATGGTGAATTTTGGAGTGGGGTTAAGTCGGTAAATAGTCGTACTGAAGGCCGTGATACTATTCATACCATTGAACGCAAAGTATTGCCGGAAGCTTATGTTAATGAGTTTTTAATTGATGAATCTGGCACGTTTGCTGGCATAGTGGAGTCGTTGAGCGAAGACCATCTTGAAGTCCTCGATTTGGGTTTTGAACGGCTAATGGGTCGACGAGCATGGGGTATTACG
This sequence comes from Paraglaciecola sp. 25GB23A, assembly GCF_040012495.1. NCBI lineage: Bacteria > Pseudomonadati > Pseudomonadota > Gammaproteobacteria > Alteromonadales > Alteromonadaceae > Paraglaciecola > Paraglaciecola sp. 25GB23A. The sequence continues at coordinate 38,097 of NZ_JBDYKM010000014.1, read as the reverse complement.
CCTAAAAATATCGGCCAAGCGATGAGTTTGCATGCCTTACTTGATCCGCATATTGATTTAGTTATTTTAACCGGCCCAGCAGGTAGTGGTAAGACCTTACTTGCCTTAGCTGCAGCATTAGAAATGGTTATCGAAAAAAACATGTACGATAAAATTATCGTCACGCGCAGTACGCCAGAAATTGCTGAATCAATTGGTTTTTTGCCGGGTACCGAAGAAGAAAAGATGGCGCCGTGGCTTGCTGCTATTACTGATAGTCTGGAAGTATTGCACAAACATGATGAAAACGTTAAGGGCTCCATGAGTTACATTATGGAAAAAGCCAATATTCAATTTAAATCAGTGAATTTCATGCGTGGTCGCAGTATTCAAAATGCCATCGTAATTTTAGATGAATCACAAAACCTGACGGCTTCACAATTAAAAACAATTATTACCCGCTGTGGCGAGGGAACCAAGCTTATTTGTAGTGGTAACTTAGCGCAAATTGATAGTAATTACTTGAGTGCTGTTACCTCGGGTTTAACTTATCTGGTGGAGAAATTTAAAAACTTCTCGGGCAGTGCCACGGTTAACTTAGACGGTGTAGTACGCAGTCGTTTGGCAGAGTTTGCAGAAGAACAAATGTGATAGTAATAAGTCTATTGAAGTGCACTCGATTGGTATTAAGTGTGTATTTAAGGGATTTGCTCATAGCTGATTAAACCAGAGTTAATCGCGCTACTTGTGGTGGTTGCAATGGAGCCGAGGGGCATAACTGCAGGTCCTGTAGGCTCCATAAGTAAGTATTCACTACCATCAAAGCTAAAGGTTTGTTCGTTGCTTCTTGTGGGTAAACTTATACCTAATAATGCATGTTGAGGTAGATATATCATCACCAGCTTCACATCGGGTAATAGTGAGCGAATTAAACTTGCCATTAAGACTGATTTACTATCACAGTCCCCCTGATTTTGTCTAATAATGGCTAAAGGAGGAAGATAACCCGCGCCATTTGAGCTCATCCTATCTTCTAACTCGTTGTACGGGATACTTTGGACCCAACTCAATAGCAAGTTGACATAAATTCGACTTTCGCTATTAACCGCTAATGTTTCATAAATCGCTTGGGCCACAGGAAGTAAAGGGGTCTTGTTTTCACTAATATAACGAATATGGTCGGCCTTTACGGCTTCTTGACCTAAGTAAGACGTAAATCGAGCATAATAATTATCCTGTAAATACTTATCAAAAGCGGCTACTTCAGTATGTGCCATAGATTCTTGCCATTTTTCTAAGGTTGTTTGAGACCGACTGGTGACACTCACCTTAATATCTTGTGTGCCCCGCTGAATGGAGATTCGAGCTTCACGAGGATCAATTAGCCGCGCGGCCTTGTGTAATTCAATGAAGACGTACTGTTGCGCTAATTCGGGCACAAAACGTTTGTGAATCTGCCGAGCTGATTGCTTAATAGGGAGGTTAAATTCAAGGGCTTGGTTTTGAGAAAAACTGTCTAACCACTGATATTTAAAATTCAGTTGGGATTGTTTTTTAACTTTTTTATATACAACTTGCTCAGCATTAACTGGCGTTACAAACAAGCCTAGGCAAATACAAAAAATGATGCATAACAGGCAACTGCGCTGAGAAATCAAATGCTTATCAAAAATGCAATTAGACTCGTCATCATGACTATTTTTTTGGCTCCTTGGTGTTATTTGTTGGTTCGTGTTGCAATAATTCATTTTTGCTTTCCGCCAAATCTTCTCTAACCAATGTAGAATCATTATCTGAGAGATTAAGTAAATTATCGGTAATTTTGCCTAAGGCATTAAGTTTTTTATTTGGATTAACGAATATCGGGCGGGCTAATAACAAATTATTCGGATAAATCACATGTTCATTATTGCTGGTAGTCAGTTTTGTGTTCAATAATCCCAATTCAGCGATATAGCCCTCAATATAATTATCTGCATCGATGACACGAATATAATTTCCTTTTCGAAAAGATGTATGAAATAGCAAAATAAAAAACGAGGTCACATTACTTAGAATAGACCAACTAGCAAAAAGTGCGACACCCAGTAAGGTAATAATCGAGGTGGAAAAAATTAATAGGCCACTGAAATCAATACCCCAAATAAGCAGTACCACCGCAATTGTAACAGTCGCAAAGACTAACCTTACCATGTGGTAAGCCTTAGCGACTTGTTCACTTTTGAAGCCGCTATCGTCAGTTGATTTTGTTAAACGAGGCAAGGTTATACGTGTTACTAAAATATAACCAAAAAGAGCTAGGCAGCTCACCAGTAAGTTAGTGCGATAGGATGCGACCCATTGAAGTAGATCGACTAAAATTGATTCAAATTGCATTTAGAAAAACGTGTTTATAACCATCCCTTAAGTCTAAAGCATATTAAGCTCTAATTGTATTGCTTCTGACGCAATTGACCGTGGTTGTATTCAATATCTACCAGAGGAATAAAGCCTGCCGGTGTGGCAATGTTCACATAGCCGTTTTGGGTTTCTACTAATAGATCGCCAAAGGTTGCTTTGCGCAGTGGGGCTGGGGGGAGAATGGCCGGTAATTTGTCAGCCATTACCCAAGGGGAGACTCCGCCCGCTGCGGCAAAAGCGAGGTCCAGCTCGAAGCTGTCAACTTGTGTAGCGAAATCATATGAAGCGATTTCTTGGGTGACTAGTTTAAGCAGTTCCCGTTCACTTTTAACCAGACTGAGTCTTTGTTGTAGTATGGATGGCGCAAAATACATGGAAATCATAACTGATCAATGACCTTTAATATTGGAGTACCCCAATAGCAGCAGAGTTACTGAGCTAGCTGCCAAGGTGAGTGTTTATAGTTAAGGTCAGCTATCATGCTACTCACTGTCAGTCATGGCAAGGATATTAAACTGATCATGAATACCAAGGGTTACGGTAATTTCAATGGGACTGCAGCACACTTGGCAATCAACAATTTGTTGCTGATTTAAATCATTGTCTGGATCGACTTCTATGTCGTTTACTTCCATACAATAGGGACAACTAAATTCTGCATTGGTGGTTAGGCTCATCTTATATCCTTGTGATGTGAGATTTTTTCGATAAGTAATACGCCTCGATATCAAACATAGACCAAAAATGCAGATAAAATTAATTTATCCTCAAATCTCTAGCTCAGACTCGCTATATATTTTTTAAAGGCAATGTTTCCTGCCTTGCGATCTTCGGCAATTTTTTGCACATGAGGGTTTTCAGCCAATAAAGCCAATAATTCTTTAGCACCCGGAGCCAAGGCCAATAAATCAACATCAAAACATTTTTGTGCCACCACTGATGCTAAATCGGCGCTATATAAAAACATAATATCGGCGGCGCTAAATTCACTTCCAGCCAAAAATGGACCAAATTTGGCGGTTCTGCACAAACCTTCCATTCCTTTGAATAAGGCGCGTTTCACTTCCTTTTTAGTTAATTCATTAACTGCTTGACCAAAAAATGCTTCTGGATGACAGCGGCGGGCAGGGAGTTCAATGTAGAGTTCACACATTTTTACCAGCTCTTTTACTTTGGCTTTGGCAAAGTTATCACTTGGGTAAATAGGGTTTTCTGGATAAAGCGTATCTAAGTACTCAAGGATCACGCTGGTTTCACATAGGGTACCTTGCGGTGTTTCTAAGGCTGGCACCTTACCCATTGGACTTAAGGCCAAAAATTCAGGCCTTTGGTTGGGATATACGGTATTTTTAGTATATTCAATGCCTTTGTAGGCTAAGGCCAGTTTTATCATATTGTAGTAATTACTTACATCAAAACCATGCAGAGTTAACATCATTCAAACCATCCAATGTATATAAGTTAATCAGACTACATACAATGACTTAGCATAGATTAAGGCGCAACATAATTTTATTGATAGATAAACATAACAAACTCATTTGCATGTGGTGTAATTCAGTGGTCTTAGGTAAGCTTGTTAGATAGCAGAGTATCAATCGAGTATGTTGTCACGTGAAACTCAATTTAAAACAGGTCGCCAAGCAATTAGGCGTTTCTACCGCCACGGTATCTAATGCATTTAATCGCCCGGACCAATTATCAGCTAAATTACGCGAGCGTATTTTAAAAGAATCTGAAGAACTGGGATATTACGGGCCTAATTTAGCCGCTCGGTCTTTGCGTCGTGGTGAATCTGGGGTTATTGGCGTAATGCTGGCAGACTCCTTGAGTTACAGCTTTTCTGATCCTGTTGCTAATCAGCTATTGCAGGGTATTGCCGAAGTCTTGGTAGAAAAACAAAAACAGTTATTGTTGCTGTCTAGTGGTGTCGCTTCCGCTGAGCAAAGTAGTGCAGAGTCGCTACCTGATGGTTTTATTTTATATGGGGCCTTAAAAGGTAACGCCTTTAAACATGTGCGACGTACCGGCAAACCGGTAGTCGCGGTAGACTTTGAATATGCTGAAACAGGTTCAGTTAATATTGATAATGAGCAAGGCGCTTTTACCATCGCTCAGCACGCCTTGGCTAAAGAAGATAAAGCCAATATAGCAGTCTTGGGTTTAAGATTAATTGATTCTGCACGAGTTTGTCGCTTAACGGCCGATGATTTAGTGATATCCAGTGGCGAGATATCACGCAGTCGCCTGAATGGTTATCTGCGGGCAAGCCAAGCTAAAAATATCGCTATTAACCCCGATAGGATTTGGCATATCCCGATTAACTCGCCAGAGTATGCAGAAATTGCTGCACGTGAAGCACTTACTTCCAGCCCCTTACCTAATATATTGTTGTGCATGAGTGATGTGATAGCCCTTGCAGCACTGCGAGTGGCAAATGAATTGAATATTACTATCCCATTACAACTACAAGTAACAGGTTTTGATGATATACCTGAAGCATCCCGCAGCACTCCAGCATTGACCACAGTCTGTCAACAAAGTATGGAAAAAGGTCGATTAGCGGCCACTATGTTGCTCGCAGGAAATGCGCAAGATAATGTGGTACTTTCGACCCGTTTAGTTGTGCGCCAAACGTGTAAATAGGCCTCGCTTGACGCCGTTGGTCTACACTATCCACATCGCTTGGTAAGGCAATAAGGATAGATGTCCATTTGAACACCTTATGTCTTGTTGGGTAATCAGATCCTTGCCAGTAGAATCATAAAGTTGATCCATGATTTTACTGTCTATGTGTTGCTCAAACTCACTGAAATTACACAGTACAAGTAGAGTTTTGCCTTCGCTATTATGTCGAGTAAAAACAAACACATGTGAATTATCACAGTCTAAAATTTGCGTTTCAGCTTGGCCAAAAATAGCGTGCTGCTGACGAATTTTAATCAAGTGATGCAAACCCTGAGAAATTTTGTATTGCGCCGCTTGTGGATGGCTAGCTTGTAGAATGGCACTGTCAGTTAAGGCAATTCTGTGAACCCAGCGATCATCGTGTTTTTTATTGATATCTTGTTGATAGGAGTAGTCATTTAACAAACCTAATTCGTCGCCTGAGTAAAGTAATGGCACCCCACCAATACTCAAAATAATGCTGTGTATCAGGAGTATACGTTTGACTGCATGATCGATATTTTGTGCATGGTTGTGTTGAATAGCACTTTCTAAGCCCGCGAGCGAGGCTAACGAGCCGCACACCCTACAATCGCCTGTGCTTGGGTTTTCACCAAAAGCTACGCCACTAGCAAATGAACCTTCAAAACGCCCAGTATAAAATTGATTGAGAAAGTAACGATGGTCATTGCCATTTATGCCTAATTTTTGGGCGACAGCATCATCGAAAGTCCAGCCAATATCATCATGGCTGCGAATATAATTTGCCCAGGCACAGTGATTAGAAATGGCAAAACTTTTACGCATTGACTCAGTTAATAATTGCGTTTTGCGTGTCGCTAAACTTTCCCATACCAAGGCCATAAGTAGAGGGTTATAAGAGAGCTGACACTCTTGTTTATCAATGTATTTGAGCACTTCATCAGGATGTACTATGGCTTCTGATTTAAATACCACAGCTGGCGCACTTATCTGCAGACAACTATTGAAGGCCTGGATCAAGGTATGAGCTTTGTCTTGATTTTCACAGCTGGTACCCATTTCTTTCCAGATAAATGCCAAGGCATCAAGGCGCAGTGCTTCACAGCCTAAATTAGCTAGAAATAGCATTTCATCAGTTATGGCATTAAAAACTGCAGGGTTGGAGTAATTTAAATCCCACTGAAAACTATTAAAGGTGGTCCATACCCACTTTTTGGCTGGTTCGTTCCAGGTAAAGTTACCTCGTCTTACTTGTGGGAATATTTCGCGTAAGTTGTGCTCATATTGGTCAGGCAGAGTGCGGTCATCAAACATGTGATAAAACTCAGTGAATTCACTGATACCCTCTTTTGCCGCCATTGCCCAGCGATGTTCGTCAGAGGTATGGTTAAAAACGAAATCCAGAACCAAACTAATCCCCGCTTTTTCAAGTGCTTTGGCGAGGGTTTTGAGATCGTCAATACTACCAAGTTTCTCATTGACCTTACGATAATCTGACACCGCATAGCCGCCATCACTGTCTCCTTTGGGTACATCGTATAATGGCATCAAGTGCAAATACGTTATTCCAAGCTCTTTTAAGTAAGGAATTTTACCTTGCAACTTTACTAAATCGCCGGCGAATAAGTCGACATAGCAAGCCATACCTAGCATATTTTGAGATTGATACCAATGTGGCTCATTTAAACGTTTTTTGTCTTTATTTTTAAGGGCTCTCGAGCGCTGACTGTAGCCTTGGGCTAAGGTGTCGACCAGTTGTTGTAAATAGTAATAAAAGTCATAGCGATGACCATACAATTGAAATAACAACTCAAACAGTCGAGGGAATTCAGTATTGAGTCTGGCTTCAAACACGGCCATATCAGTTTTTGATAACTGTGAACGATCAAGGCTCGACATGATGCGATTCAATGAACGTTGACTTTCTAGATGTAAATTCATAATTAAATAATCTTCTAATACGTTTAAGTTAAAACTGCTTATGGTCATTAATAGTACTTTTTCCCTCTAATGTAAATACTTTGAATAGTTATTTTTACAAGCTATTTACAAATAAAGTTTGATTTGTTAATGTAATTCAGTAAGATCTTAAACGATTAAGTTTTTTAGGCAAGTAACGGTTAAGGTAATTTTGACTTAAGATTACCTGCAGCTCACACATTGAAGTTTAACATTAACGTTTTTAAACAGAATTTAAGGGTAATAAGCAATGAAAGACAATCACGTTGCCAATAACACTACGCTTATTCGTTGGCTGACTTATCTGATGTTTATGATGTTTGCTATGACGTCTGACTCGGTAGGAGAGATCATCAAGGAAGTAAAACGAGAATTTGACGTAAGCAACACAGAAGCAAGTTTGCTGCATTCATTATTTATGATAGGTATCGCTTTTTCTGGATTATTCTTGGGCTTTCTAGCAGATAAATTTGGCCGAAAGTTCACCATTATGTTGGGCCTTAGCCTGTTTGCTCTTTCATGTTATTTCTTTTTGGCGGCCAATAGCTTCGCTTTTATATTGGGTCTTATTACTCTGTCAGGCTTAGCGGTTGGGGTCTTTAAGACCGCTGCGCTAGCGCTTATTGGTGATATTTCACGTTCTACTAAGGAGCATACTGGCACCATGAATGGGGCTGAGGCTTTTTTTGGTATTGGCGCCATTATCGGGCCCCTTATTGTGGCGTGGATGGTAAGAGAAGGCGTTGACTGGAAATTACTTTATGTTCTGGCTGGTGGCATGTGCACTCTATTAATCTTACTCGCTTGGAAGGTTGACTACCCAGTTCACCAAAAGCAAAGCTCTAAGCAAGACGCTATGAATTTTATGAGCAGTATAAAATTGTTAAAAAACCCCTATGCAATGGGCTTTTCACTGGGAGCATTTTTATATGTGGCTGCTGAAAGTGCGATTTATGTGTGGATGCCAAGTTACTTAGTCTGTGATGCATCAAGTCTAAGCGATACCTTTGCTTGTTATACTGACGGCCCAGACAAAATGTTAGCTATGTACGCCGTATCTGTATTTTTCTCATTGCGAGCGGCCGGTCGATTTGTCGGAATTTGGATGATGCAGCGTTATAATTGGTCTTTGGTGCTGATGTTGTTTAGTTTTGCCATCATGCTGTGTTTTGTTGTCGGACTTATTGGTGGTAAAACACTGGCACTTTATTCCTTTCCCTTAACCGGATTATTTATGTCGGTGATTTATCCCACCTTTAATTCCAAGGGTATAAGTTGCTTTGGAAAACACGAACATGGCACTGTAGCCGGTGTTATTTTGTTTTTTACCGCAGCAGGAGCCGCAGCTGGACCATTTATTATGGGCGTTATTAGTGATGCCTATGGTGGTGATGCAAAGTATGGCTTTATAGTGGCGACAGTGTTTACTGCCATATTATTCGCGGGGCTATTGTATAACTATTTGTTTAATCCAACCGAAAAACGTTTAGCTGAGGTGGAGGCTGCTGAATATGGGCACTAATAACATGATGCAAAAGAACTACTATGCGGTGATAGAAGCTGGTGGCACTAAGTTTAACTGCGCCATTGTTGATGAGCAGCGTAACTTGCATGCACAAACTCGTATCGCCACCACCGAACCTGATGAAACTTTGGCTTTGGTTATCGAGTTTTTCCAACAACAACGGACTACTTTTTACTTTGATAAGTTGGGATTAGCCTGCTTTGGTCCTGTGGATTTAAACCCGCGCTCGAGCACCTTTGGTCATATCACGGCAACGCCAAAACCTAATTGGAGTAATACCGCCATCCTTTCTAGGCTAAAGGATGGACTGGATTGTGAAGTTTTTATCGATACTGATGTTAATGCGGCCGCGTTAGCCGAGCACCATTGGGGCGCTGCGCAAAACACTTCTGTTAGTATTTATATCACCATCGGTACAGGTGTTGGGGGCGGGGTTATTGTTAATGGTACTCCATTACATGGATTGATTCATCCAGAAATTGGCCATATGTTGATCCCGGCACCAGAGGGTATTCAAGGTGCTTGCCCTTTTCATGGTAACTGTGTTGAGGGTTTAGCTTCAGGCACGGCTATGGGTAAAATATGGCAACAATCTGCCGAGACTTTATCTGATGATCATCAAGCTTGGGATATTCAAGCGCAAGTATTAGCGCGCCTGTGCCATAACTTAATTGTTGGTTATAGTGCCGAAAAAATCGTATTTGGTGGTGGTGTTATGGCTAAACCTAATTTGTTAGATAAGGTCATTGCTTATACACAAACATCGCTAGCTGAATATGTCACATTTCCGCAGGGCAGTTCCTTGCACAACATTATTTGCTTACCAGGTTTAGGGCAACATTCAGGCTTATTTGGCGGGCTTGCACTCATTTTAGCTAAGCCTTGAGTAATTTAATGAATAGACATTGTAGTCAGCTGGCGTGACTACAATGCCCTAGTAGCTCCTTCATTTTAAAATTTTTTACAATATCACTTTCGTTTCAGGTTTATTCCTTGCTTCTAATGTCGCCTTCTTTTGTTTTTCTCTCTTTTTAAAACGTTTAAGTATTTATGGTTATTTTGCGCAACAAATATCTTAATAGCTATATTTAATGCCTTCTTAATCAATTAAGAAAAATTAACAAAAAGCTTGATCTTTACATCTTTGTAACGTACTTTTAACGGGAGATGTTAATGAAATGCTGTTTTCGGGACATGAATGAGGATACACAATGAAAAAATCACATAAATTTAAACCAGCAATGCTCAGCTTTGCTGTTTCCACTGCCTTATTAACAGGCTTAGCTACAGCACAAGAAACTCCAGCAGAGAGTGATGTTGAAGTTATTGCTGTTTCTGGTATACGCGGCTCACTTATAAGAGCGCAAGCCGTTAAACAAGATAATGCATCGATTGTTGAAGCGCTTTCAGCCGAAGATATTGGTAAGTTGCCTGATTCATCCATTGCCGAATCTCTTTCAAGATTACCAGGTTTATCAGGTGAGCGTGTGGGTGGCCGTAAGTCTGGTATTTCGGTACGCGGTTTTAAAGAAGATTTTACCGGTACCTCATTAAATGGCCGCGAATTGATTGGCATCGGTGACAATCGTGGCGTTGAATACGATTTGTACCCTTCAGAAATTATGACCGGTGCTACCATCTATAAAACAACTGATGCAAGCTTAATGGTGCAAGGCATTGGTGGTACAGTTGATTTACAAACCGCACGTCCCCTACAAGCCCAAGAAACCTTGACCTTAAACGGCAATTACGAATTAAGTGGCAGCAGTGCGGACAACCCTGAATTTGATAATAAAGGACACCGTTTGTCTTTGTCGTTTGTTGAAAAGTTTGCTGACGATACTATTGGTTTAGCCGTAGCGTTGGCTACATCAAAGTCGCCTAACAACCAACGTAAATACGGAGTGTGGGGTTACAGTGAGAATGATGCTGGTCAAATATTGCCTAGCGGTCTAGATACCCAAGCTATCAGCACTGAACTTAAACGCGACACCATTTCAGCCATATTACAATTCCAACCTACTGATGACCTCGATATAGTTATTGATGCCCTGAACATAGACTATTCTGATTCTGGTGTAATCCGCGGTTTTATTGAACCCTTTAATGCTACCAACGTGAGTGGTTCAGGGACCAATTCTACTGGTACACAAGTTGGTGCTAACCCAGTATTAAGAACTGACCCTGCACAAAAAGACGGTGACTTAAAGATTTTCGGCTTAAATGTTGAATACAATATTAATAATGATTGGTCAGTTGAAATAGATGTCGCCAAAAGTAAATCGACTAAACGTGATTTACGTGGTGAGTCATATTCTGGCTTGGCCCGCAACGGTGCCTTAACAAACGATGGCTTCGGTACGCGTAGTTTTGAGATGAGCCCAGATGGTATATTTTTCACTAACTCGACGGGTTTAGATGCTTTTTCTGATCCCGCAGCTTTGCAACTTGCTGGTCCACAAGAGTGGGGCGGTGGTTTAGCTAATTTGGCTTCTCAATTTGAAACTGATGTAACAAAAGCCAATGGTGATCCTTACAGCTACTTTAACGCACAAGACGGTTTCTTAAACTACGCCGATTTCAGTGAAAAACTGACTACAGTTAAATTTGAAGTAGTAGGTTTGCTTGAAGGTGATTTATTCACCCAGATTACAGCGGGCATTAATTACAGCGACCGCAATAAAGAAAAAGAAAACAAGGGTTTCTTTGCCACAGCAGAATCTTATCCCCTGTCTAGTGCTATACCAAGTTCTTACTTATACAATGGTTTAGCCGATTTAACCTGGGCTGGTTTGGGTTATGTGGTGGCCTATGACGGTTTTGCACCTTATGAAGACGGTACTTACACGCTAAATGATGCGGGTTTATTGGAGCCTGACCGCTTGGGTGATACCTATGTTATTGATGAAGAAGTAACAACTCTTTATATAAAAGCAGATTTTGCAACCGAGTTGGGTGATTTTCCAGTAATGGGGAATGTGGGTGTGCAATATGTCAGCACCGACCAGAGCTCTTCAGGTTATACCGGTGTTGTAGGCTCTAACTTCGCAGTGTGTGACGCCGATAACAACCAACAAATTGATGCGGATTGCGGCACTACGTTGGGCACAGATTACAGCCACGTATTGCCTAGCTTAAACGTTAGTGTTGAAGTGGGTGACAATCAGTTTGTGCGTTTTGCTGCCAATAAAACCATTAGCCGGGCACGTATCGACCAAATGAAAGCCTCTGGTTTTGTTAAATTTGACCAAAACATAGATTTAATTTCGATTCCTAATACACAGGCAGCAGTAGAAGAATACGGCTCACCTTGGTCTAAATTCGCCGGTAATCCCTTACTTAAGCCACTTGAGTCTAACAACGTTGATTTATCATTTGAAAACTACTTTGAAGACGAAGGTTACGTATCTTTAGCTTTGTTTTATAAAGACTTGGTTAACTGGACCCGTGATGGCAATTTGCTGATTGATTTTAGAAATGACGAAACTAACAACGGTGCTGATTATTTTATCCCTGGCTTCCATGACCGCGTAGTATCTAACACAGGCTTATATGGACCAGCTAACGTACAATATAACGCAGGTGACACGGTAACGCCGCCAAACTTTGGCACCTTCTCTTATTTTGAAGATGGTTTGACCGGTACGGTTAAAGGTGCTGAATTAACCGCTAATATTCCAATGAATGTTATTTCTGATGCACTTGATGGTTTTGGTATTGCGGCCTCAGGTACCTTAATTAATGCCAAACTAGAAGACGGCTCACCTATTCCAGGTCAGTCAGATCGAACCTATTCATTGACAGCATATTATGCCATGGGTGGTTTTGAGGTGCGTGTTGCAGGTACTGATCGCTCTGGCTTTTCTACCTATCAACGTGGTGGATCAAACAAGATCGAAACGGCTACTCGCAACGGCGTAACACTGGTTGATGCACAAATCTCTTATGACTTTGAAGATTCAGACGTAGATTATTTAAATGGTCTGCGTGTGTCGCTGCAGGGTACTAATTTGACTGACGTTGATGAAGAAACGGTAGATGATAATGGTATCGTTACTCTGCGTCGCCAGTTTGGTCCGTCATATATGTTGAACTTTAACTATTCATTCTACTAAACAGCAATAGGTCCCGTTAAAGGGCTCCTTAAGTCGTAAGACTTTTGGGGCCTTTTTTAATTTAACTTTTAGTCTATTCATTCCAAATGTTGGCTGTGCACAGAGGCCAAAAGCTGTAGCGGAGAATTGCATCTTTTAAAGTATCCAAGACTTAGGTAAACGATATTAATAAAGTCACAGTTTTTCTACAGGTTCTTAACGGTTTCTTGTTCAGGATATTGTTGAATATTTGGGGCGTCAGATAATACAGCTAAATACTGATATATTAAGTTATACTCATTTTTGCTGTTTCAATAACAACCCTTATTTATAAGTGAGTGATGAACAACTATGACCCTTCCTAAAATGAATTTGTGTAAGTTAGATCGTGTTATTAGAGGTGTTTTAAGCGTTGCTTTGATTATATTTGCAGTGTTTTGGGCGGATAAAATCGGAGATGTATTATTGCAAACTCTTATTATTGTTTTCGCGGTTTTAAATTTAATTTCCTTTGCCATTGGCTGGTGCCCTGTCTACAAATTAGCAAATATTTCTACTTTCAAAGACTGATTGTTGTTAAGGATTTATATTGTCTAATCTAGATGTTTCAATTTCTGATACGAGCTTACGGCGCAGGCTGCTAGTAGGCTCTATTAGTTTAGCCATTGCAGTTTCAATAATTTTTATTGTGGTGGCATATCGTCTAGCTAGTGATTTAGCTGAATCAACCGAAGTAAAAGAATTTAATAAACAGTTTCAGTGGGTTTTTGGCGAACTGGAAGGTCTGTATAGTGAAATAGAAGACCCTGATAAACTATTAACAGCAGTGCTAAATGCCCCATTTTATCAAAGCCTTGAAAGTGACCTTGTGGCAGTCGAGATATTGGTAAATAACAAATTGCAGTATCAAATTCGCAACACGGTAGATACTACTCAGATAATAGAAGAGCTGGGTATGCTGAACTTTCCCATAAATGCCAATGGCGCAATGGACGTCAATGACCAACATCTGGTTTGGCAATTTCAACGTTCATCAGACAATACATTTTCCTTACTAGTGGTACGTAAAATTAGTGGTTTAGAAGATGCCTTAGACTATATTGCCAATCGCTTGTCGATTACCGCATTTTTAACCTTCTGGCTGGCAATATGGGCCGCTCTAGTGATGTCTGCACTCATTACTAAACGCTTCGAACAGAATAATGAAAAATTGGCTTACCTAGCTATGCATGACTCACTCACTGGTTTGAAAAATCGCACTTACTTAGTAGAGTTCTTTAATTCTCAGCATGCAGAACGAAAAAATACAGAGCTTTCAACTGACGTAAACTCTTCCGCTTTATTGATGATCGACCTGAATAAATTTAAAGATGTAAACGATACCTTTGGTCACACTACGGGCGATCAGTTAATTCAGGTTATTGCGCTGCGTTTAAAAGAAGCCATAACTAAAAAAGATGTGTTGGTCCGTTATGGTGGTGACGAGTTTGTTATTTTGCTTAATTTAGATGATTCGAGGGATGTAATACCCTTAGTGTCAGCAATTTTAATTTGCTGTGGTCAGCCAGTTCCATTAGCAAATACACAGTTTGAAGTCGGAGCGAGTATCGGAGTTGCCTATTATCCGCAAGATGGTGAAATCCTAGATACCCTGTTTAAACATGCTGATATTGCTATGTATCAAGCAAAAAAATTACGCACTGGCTTCGAGTTTTATCAGAAGCAGTTACCTGACTTTAGTGAGCGACAGGTACTTTTACGCGGTCAGTTAAGTCAAGCCATAGAATCACAACAATTTATCTTGGTATATCAACCGAAAGTGTCCTTACCAGACGGCAAATTAATAGGGCTCGAAGCGTTAGCCCGATGGCAACACCCAGTTGAAGGCTTGCTAAGTCCGGCCGAATTCATTGATTTAATAGAGCAAAGTGGCACCATACACAGCTTCAGTCGTTTTGTGATCACTGAGGCGATACGCCAAGCTAGTGAATGGTTGGCCGGCGGTAAATCTATCCCTATATCAATAAACTTATCTGCCTATAATTTGACTGATGTTGAATTAGTACCTTTTTTCAAACAGCAATTAGACCACTATCAAGTACCTGCTCATTTGTTGGAGGTAGAATTGACTGAAAGTGCCAGTATGGCAGATATTAAAATCACCCAGAACGCTTTTGCCCAGTTACATTCATTGGGTATAAAACTATCAATTGATGACTTTGGAACCGGTATGAGTTCTTTTGCCTACTTGCGTGAATTAGATATGGATTTTGTTAAAATCGATCGTTCATTTGTCGCGACTATGTTGGACGATAGACGCAACGAATTGGTCATTAAAGGGCTAATTTCAATGTGTCATAGTCTTGAGAAAAACGTTATTGCTGAAGGAATAGAAACCGAAGCACAAGCACAGAAATTATTTGAGCTGGGTTGCCGCATAGGCCAAGGCTACTTTTTCGGTAAACCAAGTTTTGTCAGTGATATTACCCCGCGTATTAGCTAAATGTAATAAATCGCCCTCAATTATAGGGCATTTTAAGCAAGCGTCTAAAAATGTTTAACCCGTAGTGCGGTCTTGTGGTTTATAATCGCCCCAACTAGTGAAGTCTTAAATTATTGAGAAAAATATGAAAGTGATTGGCGTAGAATTAAATGCAAACGATGCAAATGTTTGTTTGTTGTCATTAGATAATGAGTTATTTCAAATTCCTGATTGTAGAGCCCGCAAAATTTCATTGCCGAAAAATGCGACCAGTAAAGATTTACGTTATTTTCAGGCGACGTTTGCAAAGTTAGTTCAAGATTACAAAATTGACCATATAGTCATTCGTGAACGCCCGATGAAAGGTAAATTTGCTGGTGGTGCCGTGGGTTTTAAAATGGAAGCAGCATTAGAGCTTATTTTAGAAGTAGACGCCGTTATTATGGCGCCAACAGCTATTAAAGATGCGATAAAACGTAACCCAGTGCCATTGGACTTTGCTGAAACCGGTCTAAAAGGTTTTCAACAAATAGCCTTTGATGTGGCATATGGCTATTTGATGAAAGACAAATACGAGATTTAAGCTGACAAATTGGCAACTTCTAGTCACGAACTAAAGACGGCTAAAGATAAATGATAAAACGTGAACAACCCATCGACGCCACTACGTGTCGATCAATGGGCTTCTACAACCTAGCTATTAAGGCTAGGCTGCTTCTTTTTTCTCAGTTCCAACAGCAAACTTCGACAACTCGAAGACTTTCGTTTTACTCGCTGATTTCTGCTGAGATACGGGGGTTACCCTTGCGACGATCCCAGCCGCAATTAAATCTAATTCACCTGTAGCAGCGATGCTTTTAGCCGCAGATAA
This sequence comes from Paraglaciecola sp. 25GB23A, assembly GCF_040012495.1. Classification (NCBI taxonomy): domain Bacteria; kingdom Pseudomonadati; phylum Pseudomonadota; class Gammaproteobacteria; order Alteromonadales; family Alteromonadaceae; genus Paraglaciecola; species Paraglaciecola sp. 25GB23A. The sequence goes on along the minus strand of NZ_JBDYKM010000014.1, from coordinate 22,138 downwards.
GTCGCGATCTTGGCAAACTCTACAAGCTACACAAGTGAAATTTCTATCGTTCAATGTAAGTACATGGCGCTGGCCGCACTCACTGCAAATCCCTGTGGATTTTTCGAAGCGTCCAATTTCATGGTAGAGCTTACCCTCAAGCTTTGTTTTATATTTGGAAAGCTGAGTGATTAAGCCCATAACGTTGTCAGCTACCATACTGCCATTAAACTTTTGCATCACTTTAACGTTTAAATCTTCAAACACTAAAATGTCATTTCCATTGGTTATCTGTCGTGAAATTTTATGCGCAAAGTCGAGCCTTTGCCTTGAGATTTTACCGTGCAATTTATTGATGCGCTGCTTGGTTTTGTGCCAGCGATTAGAGCCGTTATTTCGGCGTGCAAGCTGACGTTGCAATTGATTTAGCTTCTGCTTTGATTGCTTTAGAAACTTCGGATTGTCGGCGACAAAGCCGTTTGACCCGACAACCGTTTGTTTCGAATTAATATCAAATCCTGTAATACTTTCTAAAACTTGTTTAGCTGCTTTACACTCCACTTCTTGAGTAATACTACACTCCCACTTTCCATGACGATATTGAACGGTCACGGTTTTTACTTTACTCGCAAGATCACGGTGTAAAATGAGCGGGATTTTACCTACTTTTGGAATGCTGATAGCGCTATCTTCGATGCGGATGCAATTGGAATTGTTGACGGCTCGAAAACTGTCGTTATGAAGCTTTTTCTTTTTGTATGAGATTTTATGCTTTGGGAAACGCTGCAATCGTCCCTTTGAAAAAGCGTTCTTGAGAGCAGTTTCTAAATCACGGGCCACCTGTTGAGCTGCTGCTGAATCAAACGCTTTAATCCAGTCAAACTCTTCGAATGGCTTTAATTCCTTGAGAAGTGAGGCCATATCTTTGTAGAACAAAAAAGTTTTATCATGCTCATATCGACGCATATTTTCAGACAATAACAGATTCCAGATGCCGCGAGCTGTCGCGCCAAACTCGATGAGTTTTGCCTCCTGCTCTGGCGTAGGACTCAGCCTGTAATTGTATCTGAGTGTCTTCTTCATATACTGTATAGACTACTGTATAGAAATGGGTTGTCAAGATGGAATATCAAACCAAATCACACTGCAAATACCTAATAGCATTGCATTTAATCTTAGTTGTGAAATATAGGAAACAACTGCTTCAAGGCATTGTGGGGGATTTTGTAAAACAAAAAATCACCGAAATTTCAGCGCGTTCTGAATTTAATGTTGAAGAAATTGAAGTGGACAAGGATCATATTCACATACTGCTGACGATATCGCCTTCCATTTGTGTGGCGAGTTATGTGCGGAGAATTAAGCAATCTACAACACAAAGTATCTGGGGTAGATTCAAATGGCTCAAGAAGCAATTCTGGTTTGAAAAAACGTTTTGGTCTGATGGGTATTTTGTTTGCTCTGTTGGCAATGCTTCTACCGATACCATCCGAAAATACATTCAAGAGCAAGGTTAGTTCTCCCGATTCATCCCACCGACGCCGCTTCGCGTCGATCAGTGGGTTTTCTCGGAGCTTTTCGATAAATATGCTTGAATAAATTTGACCTCATTGGGTTTAGAGCTCAAATTTTTTAAAGTAAAGCGGTTAGCAAATTAGGTGACAGTTATTAGATGCTATCATTAGTTCAAAAAGCTGACGGCATGCTTTTTGAACTAATGGACTATACTTGAGCCAACAGGAATACGAAGTAGATAAGGTGTCAGTCAAACACCTATTTAGTTATGTTGGTGAAAGCTTGGCAACCCTTTATTCTGCCATTCAATTACTATCCCGAGTTGGGGTTACTTAGACCACGGTCTACAGGATTGCTTGGGTATTTTTTACTTCGGGAATTTCTTCTATTTCACAAACAATATTTCTTCCGCTATTTTTCGCTTTATACAAAGCAACATCGGCAAGTTTGATCAGATCCTCTAAACTCTTCATTTGCTCATTATACCCAGCCACGCCGAAACTAGCGGTTACTGATAGTAAACGCCCATCATGCAAAACTGTCGTTTCTTCAATTATTTTGCGAATTACATTAGCAAGATTCATTGCCGCAGATTTATTGGTATTAGGTAAAAAAATGATAAATTCTTCGCCTCCCCAACGAGCTAAAACATCACTTTTTCTGATTTTCTGTTTTAAGGCACCAGCAATACTTTTAAGTGCTGCATCTCCCGCCGCATGGCCATAATCATCGTTTATTTGTTTAAACCAATCGATATCCAGGAGGATCATCGAGAATTCTTGCTGATGTCTGACTCCTAGTTGCCATTGGGGGTTAACAACAGCGGCAAAAGCCCGGCGATTAAATAACTGAGTTAAGTGGTCTATTTGTGCTTCAACTTCAGCAGTAAGGCGCGCTCTATCCATTTCTTTTAAATTAAATGCTAAGGCTAAAGCTAAGATAAACATTTCAATCAACATGCCCACTTCAATGCTGTGAAATAGCAGCGTATTGTAAGGAATGACTCCCCACGTAGTTGCTGCAGAAATGGCCGCTCCACCTGCGCCCATCAATACCGCAGGCAGAAAGAATTTAACCATACCATGGCCGTTTTTTAAGGCTAATAACCCTAAAGACATAAAAATAACTACTAATAACGAGGTAAGTGCTACACCCACTTTAACGGCAAGCAATTGGTCTGCATGTATAAACAGCAATACCGCTACGGAAATCAAGCCAGTGTATATCCAAAGTCTTAACCGATAGACTTTGGGTAAAAACACCTTTAATTTCAGAAATTCAAAACAAAAGGCCATACCAAAAGTAATGTAACAATACAAAAAAACTATCATTAACCATTGCTGCAAGAATATATTGTTTGGCCAAATAAATTTAAAACCGTGACCAGTGTAAGCAATATTTAAACTCAAAAATGACAGTAAATATAATGAATAGAAAACATATCGAGCATCTTTTAAACTTAAAGAAAGAGCGATGTTGTAAACCAGTAGAATGAAAAATGCGCCATAGATAAACCCGTAAAAATAGCTTGAAATAATTTGATTATTTTCTATGACTTCTTCTGAAGATAAATAGAGCGGAATCAGTAAAGGATCTTTTGATTCAAAACGCATAAGCACCTGGGTGGTGCCTGATTTAAAGGTATGTGGTTGAGCCCACATCCGGGTTCGATTTTTTCTGATATTAAAGGGTAATGTATCTCCAATAAGACCTGTTTCTATTACCTTATTCTGCCGAATGAAGAAGAAGTTAGCACGATCTAACCAAGCAGTATCCAGATAGATAACCTTTTTTATTTCTTTCTCTGTTGAATTATTGATTAACACTGACGCCCAGATGACATCGTGAGTAAATCCAAAGCTAACTCTTTCATTCACGTTTTTGGTGAAATTCCCTTGAGTGTATTGTTTAAAAGCATGCTCGAACGACAAATCCGCACTAGGGTCTTGTAGAATATTTAAGTGTTCATTAATGAATAACTCACTAGGAACAGTCGATAAGTCAATCGCTTTGCTTACAGCACAAAAACTAAAAGAAAATAAAAACAATAATAAAAAACGGATGGTCAATATCCAAAAAATAATTTGATGAAAGCCAACAGGTTATCTCCTCTTGCGCCTTTTGTCTAACAACGGTGGGTGGCGCAAAGAATAAGTAAAACTCTCAATAAAACCCGATTATAAATACCGTTAAACATAAGAATATCATGGGTGTTTGCGTATTATCATCAAGCCTCTCCACAGCAATATCAGGATAATAAATGCATAAATTAGTTCAGATAAATTAGCAGTGTTAGAGCTTTACTAATGAGTTATTGAGTTCAAGCATCAGTTTAAAAGCACTTTTTCCAGATATATCATAAGGGTTGAAGTGATTAGAGCCTGAAAATTTCAAATTAAGGGATTCAGTTAAACTGGAACTTGGCACATAAGCCATCGCCCAACTGGCAAATACGCGTTCATCTATTTCTTGAAAGTCTAATATATGGGCATTTTCATGGCGTTTGTCGTTCAAAATTCTATTATAAGTGCTGTTGACGTTGGCCCGTGGACCTTCAAGACATTGTAAAAAAAACTTCTGATGAAAACACAGCATTCCAGTCAATTTGTTTTTGCTATTGTTTCTACGGGAAACGTCGAGAATATTTTCCAGTAAAGATTGGTTAAACCCTTCGCTTAGCGTACTAACGTAAATCAATCTTGATAGATACATGAAAGTTCCTATAGTTATTTGCCCGAACTATAGCCAAGTATTAAATTATTTGTAATAGAAGTTAAGAAATAAATAGCCACTGTAATTGTGAAAACAAACAATTATTGTTTATTAGCTAGGTCTGTATTGGCAAAAAGACAAGAGTTAGAAAATAGAAAATAGAAAATAGAAAATAGAAAATAGAAAATAGAAAACGTAACGATTACTCGAAAATAAAAGCAAGACATCCTTGTCCTACTTATTCACTTGAGTCAATAATCTATTTGCTCGAAGCTCGAAGCTCGAAGCTCGAAGCTCGAAGCTCGAAGCTCAAAGCTCAAAGCTCTACTTAGTTTGCAACAACTTGCCAAACTGCAACTGTGCCGCTGATTTCGTTGCCGACAATAACTAATGGCCTACCTGTCGGGCTAGTTGCTGCATCAACAAATACCATGCCTTCTGGTCCATTATCACCCATAAGAGCGCCGCCTTCGGTTAAATCACGATTGATCACATAGTCCACAAAGGTGGCGTTGTAAGGATTAGTAATGTCGTATACAAAAATCCCACCCATACGCTCTAAACCAATGAAGGCATAAGTGCGCTCACCTACTTGGCCTACGGTCAATGCTTCGGGCTCTGGACCTTTATTAGCTGAACGACCGTCTCCCGCATTTTCATCGTTTTCATTATTAAAGGCGTTACCATGGATGGATGCAGTAATTCGCTCAAAGTCATCGCCAGAGTCAAAAACGGCTAAACCGTTGTTGTCCCAAATGGTAAATGAGCGTGCACCATAGGCGTAAATAGCTTCGTATTCGCCATCGTTATTGCTGTCACCCAAGGTACTGGTAACGTTTAAGCGCCCAAGGGGGTTCGCGGTAAAGTCAGAGCTTCTGGGGTCGCCGCCGGCAATGGTGTCAAGATTTGAACCGGGAGCAAAGTCAAGTCGGCGTGCTTGGGTTTCTTCAGTAAATGACAAACAACCATCGCCTGAATCAAAGTCTTGACCCCCTGCGGCTAGGCATAAATCTTCGTCTTGGTCGCCTGCAGCATTAAGCGTATCGAAGAAGTACTCCCGTGCATCTCCTTCGTTGGCAGTGACGATAAAACTGGCACCTTTCCATGAGAACGAGGCTATGGTGTCAGGCATATACAAACCATAAACATCTTGGTATTGACCAAAACTGACTGTGCCGTCTTCCATGCCATCCAGTTGGTATTGGCTCCAGTCTTTAAAACCAAGTCCTTTGATAGAGACTGAGTTGTCAGTTAAATCTACAATCGCTATGCCGTTGTTTTCTTGCAAGCTCACATAAGCCGTGTTGCCGCTAATAGTGATGTACTCTGGCTCTAAATCCTGGGCTATCGTCGTCGTGATGAGTTTACCGTTAATAGTACGACCGCTGGGATTTGGAAAGTGCATACCCATAGCAACCAATTCAGCTTGTTTGTCGTTATAAGCTGTAAAAGTGATGGCAATTGCAGTATCAGCTGGAATGTTGTCAGTAAAATTAATGACTGAGATTGAGCCTTCTGGATCGGTGCCATAATCGCCGCTTGGCTCACCTTCATTGGCCGTAAGTACTTTATTGCCTGCGGCATTAAAAGTCACCATATCCGGTAAGTTACCTACCTCTACCGCCTTAACAAACACAGGTGTTGCAGTGTTTAAACCGTTGTAGAAGAGCACAAAACCATTATTAGCTTTGGCGTCAGCGGGCACGGCTACTGCCATCCAATCGCCATTAACGGCGACACTTGTTGGACCTGCCAAGGCAATATTATTAGCCGTAGAGGGCAATGCTAACGCTATTGCCGTCATGTTGTTGGCTGTTAAAGGATTGCTTAAAGCCTCGGTGCTTAACGCAGAGGCATCTATCATTTCAATGGTAGGTTGTTCAGCAGCACTATTAACCGCGTAAATCATTTTGCTGGCAGCATGAAATTGTACTATTTCAGCTGCACCTTTGGGATCGCTGGGGTTGAGTAGGATACGCCCTACCAGTTCCATGTGAACCCCTAATGATGCATCTTGGCCATCTGCACCCATTGAACCATCTGCACCAGGCGAACCGACCGAGCCTTGCTCTCCAGCAGGGCCTTGTACTCCGTTATCGCCTTCCAAAAAACAGCCGCTAAGCGTCATGCTTATTGCCAATACTACGGCACTATATGATATCCGTTTAACTAACTTCATGTGTTATCCCTTTGCTAAGTTTATGACCTTAGACAGGATAAAAGTTACATATGACAGTTAAACTAACAATTGATGACGGCTTAGTGACCAAACGGTTGCAGTTTTATTACTGAGCTGATTGACTGCGCAGAGTAATCCACATGCACTAGTAGTAACGCAAATGTTCGACTTTGCCCCAAAAGACTCGGTATGAAAATGCGGTATAGGCCAATATACAGGGAATAACAATTAACGCCCCCACCAAGATAAAACGTAATGATTCCGGTGCGCTAGCAGCCTGCCAAATAGTTAATTGTTGTGGTACTACCCAAGGGAAAAAACTAAATGCGAGGCCACTAAAACAGCATATAAACAAGACAAGAGTAATGACAAAGGGCAGCCAACAGCCACTATCATCTTTCAGGGGTAAGCGATTTAATACGGCGTTGCCCACAAACAAAAGTACAAAACTTATAAAGGGGATAATGGCCATGAAATAGGCATAGGGCGCATTAGTCCAACGCTCTAATACAAAGGGGTTGATTAGGGGATTAACGATACATACAGCAATAATCCCAGCGAAACTTATTTTGCCGGCTAATTTAGCCCAGCGTATGGCCTTAAGTTGTAATTCACCTTCGGTTTTCATGATCAACCAAGCACTGCCTATTAATGCATATGCACAAGTAACCCCTACAGAACTTAAAGCAGAGAATAAGTGAGCACTAACACTGCTTTCAAATCCCATTACATACATGCCAAGCATATATCCTTGAGCCGCGGAAGCGACAATTGAGCCTATCTTAAAGATTTTGTCCCACGTTCGTTTATGATCAATATGTACTTTGGCGCGAAAATCAAAGGCCACGCCACGTAAAATTAGCCCAATCAGTAGAATAAAAGCAGGAATGTATAGTTCTTTGAACACTAAATTATAGGCCTCGGGAAAGGCTATCAACAATAAACCCACAGCCAGCACTAACCAAGTTTCATTGGCATCCCAGAAAGGCCCAATGGACGCAATCATTTCATCACTGTGGGTTTCATTATCTAGGGGAAGTAACACTCCAACCCCTAGGTCATAACCATCAAGAATGGCGTAAACGACCAGTGATAAGGCCATGAGGCCGGCAAAAATAACCGGTAAAGTACTATCAAGTATCATAAGTTTGCCTCTGTATTGAGTTTGGTTGCACTGCTGTGTTTAAAGCCTTTTTGCGTACTGCGTTCTTCCAGCTTAATTTCTTCAATTAATACCGAGTTGCGAGCCATTCTGAATAAGGTCTTGATATAAGCAGTTAGCAACAAGGCATAGACCACTAAGTAGCCAATAAAACTGAACAGTACGTTGCCTGAGGGGATTGTTGTTACCGCATCGGCAGTAGTTAAAATTCCCGTGACCAAATAAGGCTGACGGCCAATTTCAGTTACATACCAGCCTGCGATAGTCGCTACCCAACCGGAAAAGGTCATGATGACCAAGACATTAAGCAATAACTTAGGCAGAGATTTACCACGAAAAATAGTGAAACTGACAAACCATGAGATAGCCAGCATAAGGAAACCGGTGGCTAACATAACGCGAAAAGCATAGAAAACTGGCGCCACAGGGGGATGGTTGTCGCCAAATTCATTTATACCTAAGACTTCACCATCTAATGAATGGGTTAGGATCAAACTTGCGCCATTTGGTATTGCCACTTCGAAATGATTGGTTTTTTCTTGTGCGTCGGGTATGGCAAAAAGGACTAAAGGTAAGCCTTGTTTGGTTTCCCAAGCTGCTTCCATGGCAGCTACTTTTTGTGGTTGGTGTTCAAGGGTATTCAAACCATGTTGATCCCCCACTAAGATTTGAATAGGCATTAATATCGCAGCAACAATAATGGCAGATTTTAAAGTAAGTTTAGGCGCTTTCTTATCGTCTCCCCGTTTGATCCGATAGGCTGAAATGCCTGCAATTAAAAATGAAGCGGTTAATCCTGAAGCAAGCAATACGTGCATCAAGCGATAGGGCATAGACGGATTAAAAATAATCGCCCACCAATCCAGTGCATGGGCCACACCGTCACGCATTTCAAAGCCTGCAGGCGTATGCATCCATGAATTTAAACTAATTATCCAGAATGCTGAAAGAGTGGTGCCAATAGCAACGATGACTGTTGCAAGGGTATGCACCCATGGCGGCACGCGGTTAATCCCAAACAACATAATACCTAAAAATGTGGCTTCGAGGAAAAAAGCAGTAAGGACTTCGTAGCCCAGCAACGGACCCGCAATATTACCTACAGTAGCCATATAGCCGGGCCAGTTAGTACCAAACTGAAATGACATAGTAATGCCACTGACGACTCCAAGAGCAAAAGTGAGGGCGAAGACTTTGACCCAAAAACGATAAATGCGCATCCACACCGGATGGCCAGAAAGGTTAAAACGCAGTTTGAAATAAAACAAAAACCAACCAAGGGCGATGGTAATACTGGGAAACAGTATGTGAAAGCTTATATTGGCGGCAAACTGCATACGTGAAAGCAGCAATACATCAGCCATAAAATCCTCTATTTTGTTGAAAGTTAATATTTACTTCGTTTTTGATTTTGCTAACAATTTGTCTTTAAGGTCGAGCACCTTGCCCACACCCGATCCTAGCTTCATCAAGGCATTGAGCTTTTCTGGGCTTAGACGTTGTAGTTCGCTAGACCACTTAGTGATCCCTTCAAGTAAGTCATGTACTTCTTGCAATTTTTGCTGAGCATGCAACTCCTGTTGATTAGCGGGTTTATCGAGCAGAATATCGCGCAGTAAACTTAAGGTTGGATCCATTTCCCGCTTGCGGCGCTCTTCAAAAACGCGATTAGCCATATCCCAGATACTGCCATTTGCCTGAAAATATTCTTTACGCTCTCCTGGTTTATGTTGTAATTGTACCAGTCGCCATGCCTGCAATTCTTTCAACCCCATGCTCACATTACCGCGAGAAATACGTAAGGCATCAGCGATGTCATTGGCGGTTATCGGTTCTTCACTGATAACCAGTAGAGCGACAATTTGGCCAACGGTGCGATTAAAGCCCCAGCGACTACCCATTTCACCAAAGTGCATAACAAAGGATTCAAGCATTGGAGTAAGTTGCATATTTTATCTTCTGAAGTTTCAGTAATTTCTGAAAGTTTAAACATTGGTTGATATATGTCAATAGTAATGTGCAAAAATTGTTTTATGGGTTGGAGGTAAGTTAAAGCTTGAGAGCCAACCGAGACTGACAATGTAAAAATTGTTTGAGTAATAGTTATAGGGTAGTTGGGTTGGACCTTGTTGCAGGTGGGTGATGCAACTAAGGTAATATCTGAGACGTGTTGTGCGAACTTAGTTTATGTAATTTTTGCAAGATAAGCTCGGATTCAAAAATACCGTATTGCAACTTTAAATGATTTATTAATGTAGGGTGTATTCGCATAAAGTTGTTTATTTCGTCAATTAATCTAGTTTGCTTAATCGTCGATAATTTAAACTCAACCTGTGAGTGGGGTAAACTGAGATCAAATTTAAATTGATTAAATTCAGGGTTATTTTGCAATTGATATTGACTGACAAAATAATCCACTTCGGCCGCATCTACCCTATCTAGCGCTAAAAGTTGTAATTCAGCCATAGGCGTTACTACTGAAATAAGTGTGACTTGCCGGGCGTCAATTAGACTCTCCCAGCCCAGCTGAGGTGTAAAACCTAAGGGAATACTTAAGCGCACAATTTCACTGATAGGCTTGCCCAGTCTCGATGATTTAACCATCGCCCCACCTAAAGTACGCACAATAGTATCGCTATAGTATTTGCCTTTGGCAAAAATCTTATTGTCATTAAACAGCGGGTTATCAGGGTAAACGAGATCAATGTTACCTTTTTCTAACTCTCTCTGGAGCCGCAGGACAGGCATAGTATTATAAATAAATTGGTGTCCGCTAAATTTACTAAATTCTTGCAACATAGCCCAGATAAAACCTTTGTCTGTCTGTGACTGAAAATTATAGTGGGGGTAATAATTGAAGTTTTGTGAGGCTACGATATATTTTTCTGCTTGCACAGAGGGGAGCGACAAGCAAACGAAAAAGATAAGAGATTTAAGCATAGCGCCATCTGTTTTTACTGCAAGAACCATTAGTTTAACGTAATTTTCTGTGCAATAAAGCTTTACCTTTAGTGGTGTAAACAAAATTGAAATTTGCTTATCGAGAGTCAAATAGTTGAAATTGAGAATTGCATTAACAATCCTAGTTGCTCTGAGTACTTTAATTGGCTATCAAGATCCCACTTAGGGGTCTTGATAGCCAAGATCAAAACAACTTAAACTTTAGTTGGGTTGATATAATATTTAGCGCCAGTCTTTTTGGCATTGTAGTCATTGATAGTAGCCGGTGTTATGGCCTCTTCAAAACTTAGTTCTTGCGTAAAAGTAGTGGCAAAAGTGGTGTTGATTTCATCAGCAACCAACTTATGTAACTCAACAACGCGCTCTGGCTTGAGCTTGCCCAGAAAACGCATTAGCAACCACCCACCGATACCCCAAGTCATACCATAAGCACGGTTTAGAATGGTGGGTGAAAAGTCTAAACCACCATAAATATAAACCTGTTTATTATCTGCTGAGCCATAAGTATTGAAGCCTTTAGCATCTTTACTGCCGACTCTTTCCATTGCAGTGAGAATGTCACTGACCAACTCTCCACCACCAATGGCATCGAAAGCTAGTGTTGCGCCAGTTTCATCGATGGCTTGGAGTAAGTGTTTTTTAAAGTCGGCTGCAGAAGAATCACAAATATATTTAGCCCCGATTTTTTTCAGAATGTCAGCTTGTTGTTGATTGCGCACAATATTGACAACATTCACACCTTGCTTTACACAGATTTTATTCAACATTTGACCCAAGGCCGATGCTGCAGCGGTATGCACTAGCGCGGTATGGCCTTCCATACGCATGGTTTCAACCATGCCCAAAGCGGTCAATGGATTCACAAAAGAAGAAGCAGCCTGTTTAGCTGTAGTACCTTCATGGTGCACAATACAGGCTTGCATTGGCACGCAGCAATATTCTGCATACGTGGCGCCCGATAAAATAGCAACGGTTTTGCCTAACATAGCTTGCGCAGCCGGATGTTCACCAGCAGCAACAACAGTGCCCGCCCCTTCGTTACCTATGGGGAGTACTTGATCTAATCTAGAACTTACCCGCGATAGCATACCTTGATAAATGGGGGCGTTGAGCTGCATCTTAGCTTTGTCTAATTTTGCTTCTGCTAAATTTGCCGGTCCGAACATCGGCCACATGTCAGAAGGGTTAATCGGTGCCGCTTCGATCTTAACTATGACTTCATGGGCTTTAGGTGTTGGTAATGGGGTGTCTTTGAGTGACATTTCCAACTGACCTGCAGCGGTGATCAAAGTAAAAAGTTGTTTAGATGATTGCATTGTCCTGTCTCACTATATTGAAAAACGTGTGGACCTAGTCTAGCACTTCATTTTGTCTTTAATTCATACACTGATGAATTGATCTCAATAAATATTATAAATAAACCTAGCTTTACATTTGCCTCAATCTCCTTCAATTGAGCGGCACTTATAAGCTAATTCAGAGTCGATTCAGTTTTGGTTAAGTTGAAAAAACGTATAAATATCTAAAGTTTAGCGAATTGAGTTCACATGTTATTTAACTCAACACGAGACAAACTTGCGGCTATTTAATCAAGTCACATCGACTTTATATTTAAGGAAAAGTAACAAATGAAAAAAATGACTTATATCGCATCACTCTTCGCCTTTGGTTTAAGCAGCGGTGTTGCTCATGCAGATTTTAATACGGAGTTAAACGGCTCGGTATTAAAATCAGATGACCTAAAATTATTTGCGCTGGGTGGCAGTTATTATTTCGACCAAGTGAATACCAACAAAGGCCCCCTAGCTGAAGCGACTTTTCTTGATCAACAAAGCTCAGTCGATGCTGTTTTTACTCGTTTTGACTTTGATGACGATAATGTCAATGCCTGGGCCATAGGAGGCACTTACGTATTGCAAGGGACGGGACTATATTTAAACGCCGCTGTTTCTCACATAAATGGCTATTCAGCCGATACTTATAATTTTGGTGGTGGTTATTATTTAAGCCGCGATTGGGCAGTATCAGTTAACACTGAATTTGACAAAGACTTAAATTATCAAGGTTTTAGTTTGGGCAGCAAAAAGTTGTTTAACTTAGGCGGTGATACCTTTGTCAGCCTTGCAGGAGAGTATACAAACCCAGATCAAAGTGACGATAGTTTTGCCGTATCGAGTGACTTTTATTTGAATCGTAATTTGTCTGTGGGCTTAGGTTATCAATGGGCAGACAGTTTCAGTGATGGTGTAAGCAGTGTTCGCAGCCAATGGTTTATCAATGACAAGTTTGCTGTATCGGCCGAAGTAACCTATGCCGATTATGACAACGGTTCAGATACAAACTATATGTTAGGTGCCACCATGCGTTTTTAATTTTAGCGCGACTGACAAATACGTAAAACAAGAGTGCTTCGGCACTCTTGTTTTTTTGCTTGGCAATCCCATTTTAGATTGTAAGTTGATTAAAAAGTATCAAGAAAGATTATGTTAAATCAAGATTATGCTAAAAAAGTAGTGATTGAAACGCCTTTATTGGATTGGGAAAACTCCCCAGCTAAAGGGGTTACACGCAAAAAATTAGAACGTGAAGAGGCTGAGCGGGGCAGAGCGACTTCGGTTGTGCGTTATGCTGCAGGTTCGGCCTTTCCCACTCATTATCATCCCCATGGTGAAGAAATATTTGTTCTCGATGGCATATTTTCTGATGAAAATGGTGATTACCCAGCAGGTACGTATTTACGTAATCCAGCAGGCAGTTCACACGCGCCTTTTTCTAAGGACGGTTGCACCTTATTTGTCAAACTTTGCTATTTTGACCCATTAGATACCGCTCAATTAGTTATTAATACCCAGCAACAATCTTGGTTGCAAGGCATGGTAGCGGGCTTACAAGTTATGCCCCTACATACTTTTGAAGCACAAAATACAGCCTTGGTTAAATGGCAAAGTCATACTCAATTTAATCCACATCGTCACTGGGGCGGAGAGGAAATCTTTGTATTGCAAGGCGAATTTTGCGATGAACATGGTCGTTATCCCGCCCTAAGTTGGATACGCAGTCCACACCTAAGTCAGCATCAACCTTTTGTTGAAGAGCAAGAAACGATTATTTTAGTTAAAACGGGCCACTTACCTATGTGAGCAGGTGCTAATCAGGTTATTGCATGATTTCCCCCAAACTTTAATTTATACAAATAGTTCATGCTGTGAAATAATAATCAACGCTGCTAGGTCAATAAGGTAGGTGAATCGGAATGGTATAAACCTTAACGGTCTCGCACCTATAGGTTAAAACCTAATTGACTTGATTTACCTTGATTGAAATAGGAAGCACATGGGCCACAATAAAATAGAGTTTGAGAGTCAGTTACAGACGGTTAAACAAGCCATTGAGTTTTTAAGCAATATCTCCGTTGAGCGTTATCAGCATGTTCTTCGTCCCCATTTTACTGGCAGTTCTGGTGCACATATGCGTCATATTCTCGATCATTACATTGCTTTGAAACAGGGTTTAGAGACTAAAACGATTGATTATAATTACCGTCATAGAGAGTCAAATGTTGCGCTATGTCCCAAAAGTGCTATCGCCGCTTGGTTAGAAATCAAAGCATGGCTGATCGAGGTCGGCTCGTTAGACCCGAGTATGCACTTGAAAATAGTATGTGAAATGTCGCTGACTGAGAGTAAAAGTAGTACCACAAGCTCCAGCTTAGGTAGAGAACTGCTGTTTGCTTCTAGCCATGCTATTCATCACTTTTCATTACTGTCAGTCATCAGTTCCTTACTTGGTGACTCATGTCATAGTGATTTTGGGATGGCACCAGCAACGGCGAGTTATTTGCGCCAAAGTGCGTAGTTGCATATCTAGGCTGGTAATCCATACAAAAAGTAAGGATAATTACGCTCCCATTTTATCTATTGGCGTTTAAATCGCTGATACCTTGTGTAAAGGATGCTCAATGAGCGAACTACCCCATTGTCCTGCTTGTCAGTCTGAATATACTTACGAAGACGGACTTAATTATGTTTGCCCAGAGTGCGCCCATGAGTGGTCTAAAACGGCAGAAGTCGAAAACGAAAAAGTGATTAAAGATGCCAATGGCAATATTTTGCAAGACGGCGATACGATTACGGTCATCAAAGATTTGAAAGTCAAAGGCTCGTCTTTGGTCGTAAAGGTTGGCACAAAAGTAAAAAATATCCGCTTGGTGGATGGTGATCATGACATTGATTGTAAAATTGATGGTATAGGAGCCATGAAACTTAAATCAGAATTTGTAAAAAAAGTCTAAAATTGTTGATAGCCTGACTGTTTAATCCAACAGTCTGGCTCAATGCTTTGCCCCTCTTATACACACCTTATCTTTTGTTAAGCTTTAAAATTCGTCTGAATATACTGCTAACTGCTTGATAAATATTGATTTAATTCTGATCTTCTACTGTTAATCGATTTGTTAAAAACACCTATTTTAGAATTTTTTTGAATATTGCTTGATCAATTATAAATTAGTTGTACCATTACAGCACATGGTTCAACTGGTTCATTAAATTATTATGCACATTACGATTGATATTGACGACCCCATTCCCTTGTTTACTCAACTCATTGAGCAAATAAAGCTGGCGGTGGCGAATAAACATATTGCGCCGGGCGACCCTTTACCATCGATCCGTCAACTCGCCAGTGATTTAGAGTTAAACAGTAAAACTGTGGCCAAAGCATATAAGTTACTTGAACGTGATTCGGTCATCCAAACCCGAGGTTATCGCGGTACGTTTGTGCATCCCGATGCTCAAGCAAACTGCAGTGTTGATTTAGCTGCTTGGACTAATGAAATATTAAATACAGCCATAGGGCAATTGCGCTCCGGGGGTGTGACAGATTCAGAAATTCGTATTGCTTTTACGCAGACAATGAATCAAACCAATCGTTATTAAATACCTACAAAGGAACAAAACATGGAAACTAACTATCTCGCTTATTTGGTTTTATTATCGCAACTGATATTACTTTCATATTACTACCCTAAAAAAATTGCTGATCGAATTAAACAGTTACTGCAGGATTATCCGGCTAGCACTTATCCTAAGTTATATCCCCAATCTGAAGCTAAATTACTGGCTGGGCAGGGTTTATTTAAGTGGTTAAATTGGGGGATTTTGTTGTTAGGCACGCTTGTTTTGTGCTTGGTCATTTATACTCTTGAAAAAGAGCTAAAAACGGCCGGACAACTCGCTTTTATTCCTTTGGTTTTGGGCCTGTTCCAAGCTATTCCTTATGCATTGCTTGAGTTGTCTAATTACCAGCAACTAAAAGTCATGCGCGCACTAAATAATCAGAGCAGACGTCAAGCAGAGTTAGCGCCCCGTAATCTCTTTAGTTTTATCTCGCCTGGTAAAGTGTTTAGTGCCGTAGTGCTGTTTATCACCTGTGCAATGAGCATGGTGTATTTCGAAAACTTTACCTTAAGTTTTGATTTAATCGTACTACTGTCGTCAATGTTGTTGAGTAATGGTTTATTTGTGTTTGTGACCATTAATCTCTTATATGGTCAAAAGAGGGACCCGCATCAAAGTGCAACCGATAGAGCAAAAATGATTCGAGCCAATCTACATTCTTTTGTCTATACCAGTATTTTGATCAGTGTTTATTTTATCTTGAATAAGAGTGTCGATGCATTTAACTGGCAGCACATTGAAATCATTTTCAATAGTTTATATTGGCAATTTGTGATTTTTCTGAGCACGGGAACCTTACTCAGAGGCGCTCGCTTAGATGCTATTAATTTTGAGGTCTATCGAGCATAAACAAAGTGAATAAATGGAATTTTTATTTTGCAAAAAGATAGGTTTTCCAACCTTCTGCTAGATAGAGTTTTAATAACTTTTCTGGAGCAGAGGGTAGGTCTACACTCAGCAACAAACCCGGTGTGTCATTGAAGTGCTTATCAATACCCAAACAATGAAAGGTGGCACCTAACTTTTCATAATGTTTAAGCAGAATAGGCACATCTTTGCCATCTGCCTCTATACCTTTGAGCAGAGCAGTAAGATGTGGCCTCAAGTTGTTCTGGGCGATAAAATCTATAACCTCTGGGTGTAATTGATAATCAAAACAGGCTCTTGGTCTAACTGTTGTTGTTTGGGTCACCATGGCTTTTTCGATTAAGGCAACGCTGCGTGGATCGTAAAGTTTACTTATCGAAACCGTGCCATATAAGGTGCGGTAGTGGGGGAATTTGCATACAAAAGCGCCTATGCCTCGCCATAACAAATATAAACCTTGAAAACTGCGTTGATATTCAGGAATTAAAAACGAGCGGCCCATTTCTAAACAAGGTTGCTGACGGTTGACAAATTCAGGACCGAATTCAAACATTCTGTGTAGATATAGTTTATCCAACTCACCCTCAGCTAATAGTTTATCGCTTTGGCCCATACGATAAGCACCAATAATTTGCCCAGTGGCGCGTTTCATCAAAAACAGATGTGTGTAACTGTCATCAAATTTGTCGGTATCCAGTGCTTCACCGCTGCCCTCATTATGTTGGCGAAATACTAATTCACGCAATCTGGCTATTTCTAATACAGTATTGGGCATTTGCTGTTTGTAGCCAAAATAGACTGATAGATCTTTGTGATCGAGCAAGTGTTGCTCACTGGGTAGTGCGTGCACTTCTTGCAATATCACTTCATTAGCTATGGTTGGGTAAAGAGGTTTTAATTGAGTTACAGGGTCTTGCGGCCAAGGAGATTGCCATTTTGGATCTAATAAATAGCTCTGAGCGCGCATCAACTGTGCCTGCAAATTTAGCTGGCTCTCACACTTGAAATCCTTACTGGAAACCGGATAACCACTGCTAATCTCAATACGTGTATCGCGTTTGTTGGCTAATTCTCGTGGCAACATTAACATTCTAAGGCGATAGTAAAGTCGACCAAGCCGATAAAACAAAGGACTATTTTGACCAGCGACAAATACCGGAACAAAATTTGCGCTACTGCGATTGACCAAACTGGCAACTAATCTGTTCCATTGATGGTCGGCAATGCGTTTTGTGTCTTTGTGAAAATAACTCACTCGACTCGCCGGGAAGATAAGTAGTGCTCCATCTTTTTTCAGGTGTTTGAGGCAGGTCCGAATCGAAGCTGCATTGATCGGGTCATTTTCAAGTAAGGGGTTGGTAAAAATAAAGTAGTCACTCAACTCAGGAAATATTTTAAGACCTTTGTTGGCCATCACTTTAATATCGGGCCGAACTTGCTCAATCGCCCACGCTAATATGACGCCTTCTATGCCACCAAACGGATGATTACTGGCAATAACAAGGGGGCCGGTCTTGGGGATTTTTGCTAAAAAATCCTCTAAGCCAATAAGGTGCAGATTTAGGCCCTGAATTAAACTAAGTGCAAATTGACTTTTTTCTAAACCAAGTAGTTGATGTTGTTGATAAAGATTGTCGAGGTGATGAATGCCCAGTATTTTATCCGCGATGCGCAGGCTTATTCTTGTTAGCAGATTTCTTTGATGGTCCGGGATGAGGTTAATTAGGCTAATGGCGACTGGCATTGACTGTATTTCCGCTGCTAAAGGCTATGTTTAAATGACTGTTTGGCTCTATTAAACCTGATTACTCAGGCATTTATTTCAAATTATTTTACTAAGTGGCAATAATGACAGGGTATAGACCTTAATAAAAAAACAATAGTTATTTTGCAGTTAAAATTACGGCATAATAAGCCATTATATGCTCCTAAAGCATTCGTTTTTATTTAAAGGGTCACTATGCAGACATTAACGATAACCACACCAGATGATTGGCATTTACATTTTAGAGATGGTGACATGCTTGATGAAACAGTGCCTGCTACCGCCCGATGTTTTGCCCGAGCCATCGTCATGCCTAATTTGGTACCGCCTATCACATCAGCAAAAATGGCACTGGAATATCGCAGTAGGATTCTGCAAGCAAGAGGGCAATATACTAAATTCGAGCCATTAATGACCTTATATCTGACTAACCAAACTACGGCTGAGGATATAATAGAGGCTAAACAAGCGGGCATACCTGCGGCAAAACTTTATCCTGCTGGGGCAACTACCAATTCTGATGCGGCCGTTAAAGGCATTGCCAGTTTATATCCGGTGTTTGCTGCTATGGCTGAACAGGGTATGTTGTTATTAGTACATGGTGAAGTGACTGATAGTCATATTGATATTTTTGACCGCGAACAGGTATTTATCGATCTTTATCTGAGTAAACTAGTGAATGACTTTCCGCAGTTAAAAGTGGTGTTTGAACACATTACCACTGCCGGGGCTGTAGATTTTGTCAATGAAAGTTCGTCTAATGTGGCGGCAACCATTACCCCACAGCATTTATTGTTGAACCGCAATGATATGTTAGTGGGTGGTATTAGACCGCATAATTTCTGTTTACCTGTGCTTAAACGCAGCACTCATCAGCAGGCCTTGCGCGAAGCGGTTGCTAGTGGCTCTACAAAATTCTTTTTGGGTACTGATTCAGCTCCGCACGAAAAACATCGTAAAGAATCTGCCTGTGGTTGCGCCGGTTGTTATAGTGCGTGGAGTGCCTTGGAATTGTATGCCCAAGTTTTTGAAGACCTTAATGTTTTAGATAAGCTAGAGGGTTTTGCTAGTCACCACGGGGCTGATTTTTATGGCCTGCCACGCAATACCAATAAGGTCACCCTGCATAAACAAGCTTGGCAAGTTCCTGAGTCAATAGTATTACCAAATGGTAATCCAATTGTGCCGTTTTTTGCCGGTCAAACAATTAACTGGCAGTTACAGTTGTAGTTTTGCTGATGGTGGCAACGACAAAGCGAGGTTGAATTTCTGGCTTGTTGTTGTTGTGGCGATTTTTGTTAGTGCAAAACACTCTGAATTAAATAGACTTTAAAAAAGGTTAAGCAAAATATTATGACTAAATTAGTTACTGTAGTGATAGAAAACCAGGTGGCAACGTTAACGTTGAACAACGGTAAAGTGAATGCGATATCTCATCAAGTCGTTGATGAATTTAATCAAGCCCTTGATTTAGCAGAACAACAAAAAGCGGTGGTTGTTATTACCGGTCAAGCAGGCATGTTATCCGGCGGTTATGATTTAAACGTTATGCGTGAAAGCATGAGTGCTGCCATGCAACTGGTTGAAAAAGGCTCACGCTTATCTAGACGTTTATTAGCCTTTCCTTTTCCTGTTTTGGTCGCTTGCAGCGGGCATGCTGTTGCCAAAGGTGCATTTTTGTTGTTATCCGCAGACTATCGTATTGGTGTTGAGGGCAAATTTAAGATTGGTTTAAATGAAGTGGCCATAGGTATGACTATGCATTATGCGGGCGTTGAAATTGCTCGTGGTCGATTATCTCCGGTATTTTTTAATCGTGCTGTTATACTAGCCGAAATGATGTCTCCACAAGAGGCCGTCACTGCCGGATTTTTAGATAAAGTGGTCAGTGAACAAGAATTTTTGCCAATGACGGCAGCTATTGCACAGGCAATGACTAAACTCGATATGAAGTCACACTATCAAACCAAATTAAAAGCCAGAGCCGAATTACTGGCTATTTTGGATGAGTCCATTATTAAAGACCTAAGCAGTTCGTTATAAGACTACTGGGGTTTATTTACCTACTAAATAGAGAATATTTTGAATAAAGAATTTGCGTCATTAGGCCTAAAAGCAGCCTTACTCGACAATTTAGCCACTCTGGGTTTCAGCCAAATGACTGATATTCAAGCCTTGAGTTTACCCGCCATATTACAGGGTAAAGATGTGGTGGCTAAAGCGAAAACAGGCAGTGGTAAAACCGCCGCTTTTGGTTTGGGCCTATTGCAAAATCTTAAGGTTGAACGCTTTCGTATTCAATCTTTGGTACTTTGTCCTACTCGTGAGTTGGCCGAGCAGGTTGCGGAAGAAATTCGTCGTTTGGCGCGCGGAATTCATAATATTAAAGTGCTTACTCTATGCGGCGGAGTGCCGATGGGACCACAAATTGGCTCGTTAGAACACGGTGCTCATATTATTGTAGGTACGCCTGGGCGCATCATTGATCATTTATCCCGTGGCCGCCTCGATTTGAGTGAAGTGAATACCTTGGTCTTAGACGAAGCTGATCGCATGTTAGACATGGGCTTTGAAGATGAAATGGCAGCGGTTATCCGTCATGTGCAAGATGATCGACAGACACTGTTGTTTTCAGCGACGTACCCAGAGTCAATTGCACAAATAAGCAGCCAAGTACAAAGCAATCCTGTGGAAGTGAGCATAGACGCTGCTCATGATACCAGTAGCATTGAACAAATATTTTTTGAAGTAGAAGAGGCTCATCGTGTTAAAGCCGTTGCGGCTTTATTGAGTCACTATCAACCTGAATCGGCAATCATCTTCTGTAATACTAAAATTGCCTGTCAGGAAGTGGCTGATGAACTCATTAGCCTTGGAGTATCGGCATTAGCCCTGCATGGCGATTTGGAACAAAAAGATCGCACTCAAGTGCTAACTCGCTTTGCTAACAAAAGCGCTTCGGTACTAATTGCAACAGATGTTGCTTCGCGCGGATTAGATGTTAAAGAAGTCACCGCGGTTATTTCTTATCAAATTACCCCTGACCCAGAAGTACATATTCACCGCATTGGACGTACCGGGCGAGCTGACGCCAAAGGTTTAGCCTTAACTTTAGTCGCACCCAAAGAAATGGCCAGAGCCAATGCTATTGAAGACTATCAGGGTTCTAAAGTTAAGTGGGTGGGTATTCAATCGATTCGCTTTCATCAAAATCGTTTAGTTGAACCTGAATTTGTCACGGTATGCATTGATGGTGGTAAAAAAGATAAGTTGCGACCTGGTGATATATTGGGCGCGTTAATTAAAGATGCCGATATTCCCATTGATGATGTAGGTAAAATTAACGTCACTGCCACCCACACCTATGTGGCGATTAAAACTCGCAGTGTGAAGCGCAGTTTAAAACAATTCAGTGAAGGTAAATTAAAAGGTCGTAAGTTTAAAGCCCGTAAGCTGGGTTAATACGCCGGCTGATAATCAAAAGGAAGCGCGATGATCTATAAGGGGAGTTGCCATTGTAAGTCCGTTACATTTGAAGTAGAGGCCGCGGCTGAGTTAGAAGTCGATTACTGTAATTGCTCGATTTGCACTAAATCGGGCTTTTTGCATTTAATCTTACCGCTGAGCAAATTTACCTTACTCAGCGGTGCTGACAATCTAACCAGCTATAGTTTTAATACCGGCGTAGCCAAACATACTTTTTGTTCGACTTGTGGTATCAAACCCTTTTACATACCACGCTCCAACCCTGACGGTATAGATATTAACGTTAATTGCCTAGATACTAAAGCAAACTCAGTCAAAGTGACGGAATTTGATGGACAAAACTGGGAAGTGGGCGCTCACACTTTAGCCCACAAAAGCGTTGACAAGAGCTAAAAGCCTTAAGCTAAAAGCAAAAGCAAAAGCAAAAGCAAAAGCAAAAGCAAAAGCAAAAGCAAAAGCAAAAGCAAAAGCATTTTCACCACAGAGATGTATGGACTCCCTCCCCCTAGGGGGATAGCGTAATAAGTAAGCAAACTTTTACCAACAGGAGCCCA
>NZ_JBDYKM010000013.1:0-114003 GCF_040012495.1 Paraglaciecola sp. 25GB23A | reverse complement strand
CACTTCAGCAGGGCAGTGGGTAGCGAGCAGATGCTGCAACAATATAAAAATAATACCCACCATCAACGCATACGAGGAATGAGTCAGGCTAAGGCCTTATTAAAACGCGCCTAAGCTGAATAACCTCCTATAAAAAATACGTAACAACATCCAGTTGTTCAACAAGGCTGTCCGACATTTAGACTTAGGCGATAAAATTTGCAACATCTGCATTTTCAAAGCGTAAAAAGGCCTTGGATAAGCTTAAAATTATGTTGTATTTGTTTTTTAGTAAATATCGTGGCTGACAAGCATTATATTCTCTAGTCGTTTGTCCTATTAATTAACTTGGATGTCTAGTTAAGTACTATTAATTAACTTGGATGTCTAGTTAAGTAATGTTTGTTAATCGTCTAATAACTCTTAGATTACACTGCACTAACACGCATAAAAATGCCTTAGAGGCGGTTAAGTTGTCTTAAAAAGTCACTTCTATTTGGGTTATTTTATCTTGTAAAATCATTTAGATGTTATTAATAGGTTAATGTAATGTAAATACATACTAAAGCGATGGAACTAATGTGTTATAAAGACATCTTAAAGTACATGAATTACGGTTAGTTGTAGAGGTAGTGAATATGACCGGTAAACGTTTCTTGAATTTCCTTACCCACAGGGGTATTCCCGCCAGCTGTTTTGCTCAGCGTTTAGGATGTCATTTATCTTCCATAAAAAAACTTCAGTCATGTGACCAAGTTCCGCGTCATTATATCAATATGTTGATAACGGAATTTGGTGGATATTTAACGGGACGTGATTTGGATATGTTAAAGAGTGCCTAAACTTTTAATTGGTAATTTAGGTGCTCAGTTTATCCTGCATTTAAAGAATGCATTTGATTCTAGTGTCATTACCGTCACATCATTTTGATTTACAATCTCATAATTAACGCAAATTAAACCAACACCCGGTTTACTCTCAGTCAACCGACATTGGCTTACACAACTTTTCACACTGAGAATATACCCAGGGTATACAGGTTTTAACCACTTGAGATTATTGATACCGGGCGAGCCAAGTGAACCGTGTTCTTCTGGTAAATTGTCAATCAACATGCGCATGAACATTGCCGCTGTATGCCAACCACTAGCACATAAACCTTTAAACAGTGATTGCTTGGCTGCCTCATTATCTAAATGGAAGAACTGAGGATCATATTTACTGGCAAATTCTTTGATTTCACTTTCAGTTACCTGATAAGCGCCGAACTTTGATGTTTGACCCGGTTGATAATCTTCGAAATACATATGTAGTCCTTTAGGTTAAACAGAAATATTGGACAAAGACCCTTATAACCATGAAAATTTTCAGTTAGTTGGGCATCTAAAATCCGTGATAGCTGACAAAATCTTTATTGTCGGCGCGTACCGATCGTACATTGTTTGCGGCAAAATCTTCATCGGGATAGCCCATCGCAATACAAATCATAATGGCTTCATTATCTGGGATTTTTGCATGTAAGTGAACGACATCTGATTGCATTATTCCTTGCCCATTGATCACGCAACCTAAACCAAGATCCCATGCCGCAAGCACAATGCCATAAGCCAAAGAACCTAAACCAAACTGAGTAATACCAGCGGGTTCTAAGCTTTTATCATAGGTAAGAACAAGTGATACTGGCGCGTCAAATTGGCGAAACCCCCTCATCATCCAATCCATACGTTTTTCTTTATCTTCTCTGGTAATACCCATTACTTCGAACAACTGAATGGCAACGTCGATTTGTCGTTGTCTGTGCACCCCTTGATAATCCTCTTTATATGGGAAATCACGGACATTTGGCTTACCAGCAAGAGTATTTTCAGTATTGCCCTTACGGATTTTGTCTAGGACATCGCCCGTCACAGCGTGAATACGCCATGTCTGAGTGTTATAAGAGGAGGGAGCCCATTTTGCAGCGTTTATTACGGCATCTACAAGCTCTTTAGAAACGGCTTTTTTACTAAATCCTCGAACGCTTTTTCGTGATGCCGCAAATTCTGCAAAATTCATATAGACCTTAAATAACTGAAAGTGAAAAATAATATTAAACACTATAACTGAACCATACGAGAGCAGACATTTATCTGATTTATCACGGTGGATTAGTGGTACTAATGACGGTTTTAATTATTTTAAAGGGGGTAATGTCCGACCAAGCGGGGTGGTGATGACGACAATACAAAATAAACTGGCCCCTACTGATCTTGGATTAATGACGCATTTAACAATGAGTCAATCGTACTATAGACCGCAATAAGATAACGCCATATCGACTTTAATTACGCAACACATAGACTAAAAAATTACAGGTTTTGCTAACGCCAACACCCTTTTTTTAGATTTTTCATCAATCAAAGTATCAACTACATACGGCTCAATGATTTCATTGATTTGCTTTAGATGTGGTATCAAAAGCTCTTTCTCTTTAGCTTTAATATTATAGTGATTTATTGTTCTTAGTATCTTTATCGAAGCACTGTTTAAGCTCTTATTTTGTCTTGGCGTCGGATTATCGTGAGGGCTTGCCAGCCCTAACATTTTTGCGAATTGTTGAACCACATCACCTTCGTATTGGAATACCAAAATATTATTTTTACCAAATATGCTTTGGCATTCACTAACGAAGCCTTGATAGTTTAAATGCTGAGCAAACCACTTAATATCAAGCATGTCAGCAAAGGATAAGTCTTTACCATAACAAGGATTGCTTTGCACTTGTGGGTTGCGAATACATTGTTTGTAATAGCTTTCAATAAAGGCCAGAGGCTCACGAAACCAGACCCAGACTTCTATATCAAAGAGTAAATTTAATTCACTTAAAAGGGCTTTTGATTCAAGCGGAAAATTCCACCAGTAATTATAGATACCTTCAGATGACAAAATAATGGTGTGTGTATTGTTTTTAACTTGGGAGACTATATTCTTCAGGTTTTCCAAAAAGTTTTCCACGTGGTTTGTGACTAAATTTTTCTCAAACCATTGGTGTTTTGGGGCTGCAGGGTTATGCGATTTCTGAAGATTGTGTGGGTAAAGGATCCCCAAGCCCCTGAGCTTACGTTGTTTTTTATCTAAGTAAGTTTGTAAGCTTGTTGTGCCCGTTTTTGGTGTGCCGGCATGGATAATTAGCTTTATTTTCTTTACACCTCGAAGCTCTAAATATGGCTCAAATGGTTTCAATAGTTCCGTTAATTCTTGAGTAAATTGAGTCATTGGGTTTTCCATTTAGAGTATTTAAAATAACTAAAATTAAATATAAATCAATTAGTTATTCTAACTTTAGACTTAAAGTTAATCTAGGTATAACTGATGACGTAAACATAAATAGAACTTCTCGATCTAAGTATAAGTTGAAATTTTTTAACGTATTTTTAAAAGTTCTCAATGTTATGGTTTATTTTAGAGAAGTTAAGTTATGCTAAGGAGCCATTAATTTGCGATGACAAAGATACTTTTATGTAAGTATGCTGATTGTCAGACAATGTTAATGAGATATTTTATTTTTTTAGTTAAGACCAAGTCGAGGCTGTCACATGGATGAAGCGCATTCTCAAGAACATATACCATTACAAGTAATAATCATACTACTGTGTATCTCTGGCATTATTTATCTAACAGGAACGTTGTAAGATGACTTCTGAGCAAAACAAAGACACTAAGCGGTTAAGCCAATTTGAAGAAAAGTCACATGATATTGAGATGTACCTCAAATCCGTTTTCAATAACATTGGAAGCCCAGTATTTGTTAAGGATGAAGAATGTCGCTTACTTTTGGTCAATGACGCCTTTTGTACCATGTTTGGCTTACATCGAGATGAAATAATAGGTAAAACTCTTGCCGAAAAAGTACCACCGAGCGAAAGGGAACATTTTTTATCGATAGATAAACAAGTAATTAGGGAAGGGAAAGAAATTTTATGTGAAGAAACCCTCACTACAAATGGCGGACATACTAGAACCATTTTAACTAAGAAGAATCGTTTCTCAGACAGTAAAGGAAACTATTTTTTGGTTGGAATAACGCATGATATTACTAGTAGGAAACAAAACGAATCACGAGAAAAATCGCGCACTCAGGTACTGGAACTAATTACACGTGGCGAAGCCTTGTCTGTAATTCTACAAGCCATTGTTAGTGGTGTCGAACAAGAAAACCCAGAGATGCTTTGTAGCGTTTTATTGTTAGACGATGCGGGCAAACACCTACTAGGTTGCACTGTATCCAGTCTTCCTGATTTTTATAACGAAGCTATTGATGGCGTAGAGATCGGGGTTGGGGTGGGTTCCTGTGGTACAGCCGCTTTTTTGAACAAGCGTGTTATTGTCGATGATATTCAGACTCATCCCTACTGGGTATCTTATAAAGAGTTGGCGAATAGAGCCGGACTAGGCGCATGTTGGTCGGAACCCATACGTTGTGCAAAAGGAAAGGTCCTCGGCACCTTCGCTATTTATCATCGAAACGTAAATTATCCAACAACAGCAGACCTTGCCGTGATCGAACGAACCGCGGGTTTAGCCAGTATCGCTATTGAAAAAAAACAAGCCGAAGTAAGACTGAAACGCGCAGCCAGTGTATTGACCCACGCCAATGAGGGCATCATTATAACCGACGCTAATGCGACTATTATTGAAGTCAACGATACGTTTAGTCGCATTACGGGTTACCCTTCTGAAGAAGTCCTAGGAAAAAATCCAAACTTCCTTAAATCTGGCCGCCACACTGTAGAATTTTATAGCGAAATGTGGGCAACGATAACAGCACAAGGTCATTGGCGGGGTGAAATATGGAATCGCCGCAAAGATGGTGAAATCTATCCTGAAATGCTCACTATCAGCGTTGTTAAAGATGCAGCGGGTCTTGTGCAACATTACGTTTCATTGTCCACTGACATTACACCAATGAAGGCTTATCAGGGGCAATTGGAGCGAATTGCTCATTACGACGCACTGACTAATCTGCCCAATCGTGTATTACTAGCTGACCGTTTAAGCCAAGCCATGGTCCAGTGCCAACGTCGCAACCAGTCATTAGCAGTGGCGTTTATGGACCTAGATGGCTTTAAAGCCGTCAATGATAATTATGGTCATAATGTAGGGGATGAACTGCTCATTACTGTATCACATCATATGAAAGAGGCTTTGCGCGAAGGTGATACCCTGGCTCGAATAGGCGGTGATGAGTTTATTGCGGTAATGGTTGATTTGGAAAACAGTGAGGATAGTAAGCCTGTATTAAAACGCCTATTAGAAGCGGCGTCTAACCCTGTTACTGTGGGTAATGTGGTTATGCAAGTCTCAGCCAGTATAGGTGTCACGCTTTTTCCACAAGACGGTGTCGACGCGGAGCAACTAATGCGTCACGCAGACCAAGCTATGTATGTAGCCAAGCAGGCAGGTAAAAATCGTTATCATCTATTTGATACCGCGCAAGATAATGCGATAAATACGCAGCGTAAAAGTATCGACAATGTTTGCACTGCCTTGGAACGAAATGAGTTTGTACTGCACTATCAACCTAAAGTGAATATGAGAACTGGCGAAGTGAAAGGCGTTGAAGCGCTGATCCGCTGGCAGCATCCTAGCAGTGGCTTAATCCCACCTTTGGAGTTTTTGCCCGTTATAGAGGGAAATATCGTTAGTCTAAGATTGGGCGAATGGGTCATTAACACAGCTCTGAGCCAGATAAGCCAATGGCGAAGCAGGGGAGTCAATCTGCCTATCAGCGTGAACATTAGTGCCTATCAATTACAACAAGATAACTTTACCACCCGCCTAGCTGGATTGTTAGCAGACCATCCCGATGTTTCACCTGGCTTTTTAGAGCTGGAAATTCTCGAAACCAGCTCATTACATGACATCAGCCAAGTGTCCACAACGATGAAAGCCTGTAAAGAATTAGGCGTACATTTTGCGTTAGATGACTTTGGTACAGGTTATTCATCCCTTACTTATTTGAAAGGTCTGCCAGCTTACCTAATTAAAATCGACCAAAGCTTTGTACGTGATATGTTAGTCGATACCGACGATTTGGCTATTGTTGAAGGCGTAGTTGGTTTAGCTAAAGCATTCCAGCGCGAAGTTATCGCTGAAGGTGTTGAAACTATCGCGCATGGAGTCGCGTTATTGAGATTGGGATGTGAGTTGGCGCAAGGTTATGGTATTGCTCGTCCCATGCCTGCTGAAGATATTCCAGAATGGGTAATAAACTGGAAAGCGGATGATTCTTGGTGTATCCGTCAAATTTAAATGTACTAGATTTATTTTTTAAACGCTGCGCTAACGACGAACGACCATCCTTGTGAATAATTTGGCCTTGGTGTTTAATTAACAGCTGCCGTTGATTTATTTGTTCCTGAACAGTGTCTGTTTCTAAACCACCAATTAATAGAAAGGCCTATTAGGTAAATGATTTATTCATTTGTAGGAGCTGCTCCGTAACGGATGTTATTAGCTGCGAAAAAATAAAAAATTTCAGACAAATGAACCCGAGCTGTAACATTAATATTTGATATCGTAAGTTAAGGTAACTGAAAGCGTAATGCCCGTGAAGAATGGATGCCAGGACATTGTAGTCAGTCAAATAGAGGTGCCCAATTAAGTCCGACTATTCTGTTTATGTACTCAGTTCTGCTTATCAAAAGAAGTTAATTTAAGCTCCACAACATTTTTTGAATTTTTTACCACTAGCGCATAAACACAGGTCGTTCCGTTGTTGAATGTAGGTGCCGGAGTCTTTATGTATAAGCCCTGTAGTGTAATACCACTGTTTGTTTTCGAAAATAAAATCAGAGGTTTCGTGCATAAGGTAGACCTGCCCATCTAGCTGATAATAGGCGCTGAACTCTACTTTACCGGATGTGTTTTTTTGCTCGCTTTTATGCACAAATAAACGTAACCACTTGGTTGATGCCGCACTATCGGTAAGCTCATTCAAGCTAAGCTTACTGCGTTGCACTGGGGCATAAGTCGCCAAAATATAATCATAATTTTGAATTACATAAGCACTAAATCTAGAGCGCATTAATTCTTCTGGACTATTTGCCGTCTGTTTACCGAGTATTAGAGGTTCACAGCACGATTCAAAAGCTAAGGGTTTATTACAATAACATTGCATACTGACTTTGTTTGATGACTACATTTGCCATGCATGTTAACTAAGCCAAGGCGAGAACAACAGAGTAACTTTATCAAACTTTGTTAATGCCTAGGCCCAGGTTTAATCACCAAGGACCTTGTACAATTTGAGCACTGTGTTTTTTATTGGGGAGTAGGTTGATCAAGGTGACATGATGCAAGGAACACAGTTGTTGGATACGGCGATAGCTTATTTCATCCATACTCAGTTGTTCTACAAACAATAAATTACATTGTTCGCTGACGATTATTTTTTCTAACCAATCTTTAAGCATCGCAACTTGTGGTTTAGGTAACTTAATCACAAAATCTGCTTTTTCATTGAACTGAATATTATTGGCCAGCAAATACGTCCATTTTTGTTGGTTTACGCCCTGACTTTGTAAACTAAACTCTGGTGCAACAATTTGCTGAACAACGGTGTTACGTTGTGATTGAAACGATAATGCGTGTAAATTTGCCATTACAACACCTACTAGTGATTATATATACAGTGGTTTTGTATACAGTAGTACTGTACAAATAATCATGCAAGTGTTTTTTTACGCTTATTTTTTATTCGTTTGATTGCGAGCAGGAATTTGTCTTTTCGAAGCGCGAGTAAAGTCAGGGCCATCGCCCAGTAGATAAGGGGTTCAACAATATCTGACTTTACTGACCAGATAAAATGTAAGGCGATTAGGAGTAGGGCAACATAAACCCAATTATGTAATTTTTGCCACTTTGTTTTCAGTTTGCGTTGCATCGCTTGGGTAGAGGTGACTGTCAGTGTTGCTAATATTAAAAAGGCTGAAAAACCTACGGTGATGTAGGGGCGCTTAATAATCTCACTAATCACTAAAGCCCAATCGAGCTGCAATTCAAATACGATATACGTGAGAAAATGACTCAGTGCGTAGGTAAAGGCGTAAAGCCCGACTAAACGTCTTACTCGTAATAACAGCCCTTGTTTAAGCCATTTGGCCGTGGGGCTTACCGTTAAGGACAAAAGCAACAAGTTAAAGGCACCGATACCAGTGAAATGGATTAATGCCATCACCGGCTCGGCTCCTAGCTGATCGATTGTCGCCAGATAAAAAGTGTAAACCAGTGGAATTAACGCACCTAAATGGATAAACACTTTTAATAGGGTTATTTGTTTAACAGATAATCTAAACGCCACAGTATGGCCCGCTAGTTGATAAAAATGTGAATTTACCCATGACTTAATAGTTTTTCTTCAGATCTAAGTTAGCGTAAAGTGGCGCAACCTCGTCGTAACCATTAAACATTTGAGTCGGGATGCGGCTGGTATTGAATAAACCACCGCTGGTAATGCGTTTTTCAGTGGCTTGACTCCATCTCGGATGGTCAACTTGTGGATTAACGTTGGCGTAAAAGCCGTATTCATTTGAGGCGAGCAGATTCCAAGTAGTTGGCGGTTTTTTGTCGGTTAAACGAATGTTGGTTATTGACTTAATACTTTTAAAACCGTATTTCCAAGGCACAACCAAGCGAATTGGAGCGCCATTTTGTGGTGGTAAGGTTTTGCCGTATAAACCTACCGCTAAAAATGCCAAAGGATGCATGGCTTCATCGATGCGTAATCCTTCAACATAAGGATAATCAATACCACCACCGGCAAAACGACTGCGCTGGCCGGGCATTTGTTTTGGATCGTAAAGGGTTTCAAAAACGAGGTACTTGGCACTGCTTAAAGGTTGAGCTTGTTTAATCAAATCAGCTAATGAAAATCCGACCCAAGGGATCACCATTGACCAGGCTTCAACGCACCGCAGACGATAAATACGCTCTTCGAGTTCGACGGTTTTATATAGCTCATCATAGTCTAATGTAATGGGTTTCTCGACCATTCCATTGATGCTTAATTTCCAAGGATCAACCTTAAACGCTTGGCCATTTTGGGCTGGATCAGATTTATTTGCACCAAACTCATAGAAGTTATTGTAAGTAATGACTTTTTCTTCAGGGGTAAATAGTTCAGTTGTTTGGTATTGACTGGCAGGAGAATAATTAAGCGCTTTAGTCAGAAATTTTTTTGGCTCGTCATCACCAAATAAACTAAATGCACTGGCTTGCGAAGTGTGTAATAAACTCGCAGCGCCTAAAAAGCCCAAGGACTTGAGTAATTGTCGTCGTTGTTGATAAACCGACTCGTCGGTGACTTGGTTTTCTGTACAAGCACTTTTACTGGGAGTTTTGATCAACATTACTGGCTGCCTTATTAATTTTTTATACTGCTTGTTACGATAGACAGTCAAATAGGACTAAAAATTTCCTTTTTTTATCTTGGTACTAAAATTATTTTGCAGCTGTCTAAATGACACTTTTATCTATGCCTGTTTGTGATGCGGGTAAAAACAAATTACTGTATAAACGCGAGGCAAAACCGTCTGTCATACCAGATATATAATCAGCAATAACCCGCTGACCATTGTTTTGTTCACAGGCTTTGATATAACGTTGGCGGGTATTATCGGGTAATAATCGCAGGGGATCAGAAGAAAACGCTTCAAATAACTCCATAACGATTTGTTGGCCTTTGTATTCTAATAATTGAATATCTGGTTTCAATATGACGCGATTAAATACATACTTTTTAAATAAGCTTAATGCTTGATGATACTGCTCAGGAAAAACCGCATTGTATTTAAGCAAGTCTTCGTTAAATGCCGGTTCAACATCAAGTATTTCAATGCCGGTAATAAAACTATTAACCAGCGCTCCGATAGCATCTTTGCGTTCATGGTGTTGATGGCTAAAGAGTTTATCCGCTATCGCCAACATATTAGTAGATAACCAAATCTTGCCAATTTTGCTGATGGGTTCTGCCACTTCGTGCAAAAATTCAGACTGACTAACAATACCCATCACAATGGCATCTTCGAGGTCATGAATACCGTAGGCGATGTCATCTGCTAACTCCATAATAGAGCAATCAAATGATTTATAACTGGTTTTGCTATGGTGTTTGGCAGCCGTGTTGAAGCTCATAAAGAGGGTTTTATCAGCAATACTTAGAGGCTCTGTTACCCAATCAAACAGCGGCGAATCACACAGATATAAACCCTTGGGTGGATGCCATTTGCCTGCTTGAATTTGACGATGAGTTAAGTTTGAGTTTTTATCAAGCAGTGACTGATTTTCTAAAGCATCGATGTAATTTGGATATTTCACTAAGCCTAACAGGGTACGACGGCTCAGGTTCATGCCGGCATCAGCAGTATAGGGCTCAAGTTTAGTGACAATTCTGAAGGTTTGGCCATTACCTTCAAACCCGCCGTGATGACGCATTTTATAATGTAGTGCTACTTCTCCACCATGACCAAAAGGGGGATGGCCAATATCATGGGATAGGCATAGTGCTTCGATAAGCGTGTCGTTTAAACCCAGATCGGACGTCAGCTGAGGGAATTTACTGCGAAGCTGGGCTGCGATACCTTGGCCTATTTGCGATGCTTCTAATGAATGAGTTAGACGGGTGCGATAAAAATCACTCATACCGACACCTAAAACCTGAGTTTTTGCTTGCAGGCGACGAAAGGCAGCAGAGTGCAGTATACGGGCTTTATCGCGTTGAAACGGTGTGCGGTGATCCCCTTCGCGTTGCGAACTTTGCTGTTGAAACCTGTCTAGCCACGTTTGCTCATTACCCAAAATGTTGCTTCCTGTAGTTGTCTAACTTAGCCTTTATTACCTTTCCTTTATTACATATCTTCTTGCGTGATCTCGTCCAAACTCAGACTAAAACTCGGTACATAAGCCTTCATAAAATAATTTACTTCATCAGAGCGATAATCTTTGAGTATCTTATCGAGTCGTTTTTTGGCTAAGCCAAATTCCTTATTTCCAGCAGATAACTCTTCAAGGGTTTTTAAATAGGCACAAATGACATCTGCTGCTTTGACAATAAACGCTTCATCTTCAGAATGATAATGGTGATCAATTAAAGCTGCATAGTCATCTTTAAAGTCGGCCGGAGCCATATTGATTAGTTTTTGTTCGGCCAGTTTTTCAATCTTTTTATATTCATCTCTGATCACCGGATTTGAATATTTGACTGGAGTAGGTAAGTCACCAGTCAGCACTTCAGAGACATCATGAAACAAAGCGATAGTTGCCACTTTGTATGGATCTAAAGTGCCGGCAAAGTATTTATTGCGGATTAGCGCTAATGAATGCGCCACCATCGCTACCTGTAGGCTATGTTCTTGCACGTTTTCAGAACGTACATTGCGCATTAAAGGCCAGCGGGTGATTAACTTCATGCGCGATAAATGTGCAAAAAAATGACTTTTTAGTGGGTTATGACTCATTAATATTTAAACAACTTGTTGGTAATGTTTGAAAAAATTGCCAATACGTTCAATGGCAGGACGCAGCACATCTACATGGGGTAAAAACACAAGTCTAAAGTAACAACCTGTTTTTAAGTTAAAACCACTACCATGCACTACAAGTACTTTTTCTTGACGTAATAGATCCAGCACCATCAGTTCATCTTTGCTGATATTAAATTTTTCGGCATCGACTTTGACAAAACAATACAGTGCCCCTTTGGGTACCACACAAGACAAACCGTCAATTTGATTAATCAGTTCACAGGCTAAATCTCGTTGTACCTTCAATCTGCCGCCTTCTGAGATCAACTCATTGATACTTTGATAGCCGCCTAAGGCAGTTTGTATAGCATGTTGGCTAGGCACGTTAGCACACATGCGCATCGACGCGAGGATGTTTAAGCCTTCGATATAGTTCTGGGCTGGAAGCTTATTGCCACTCACCATGAGCCAACCGGCGCGAAACCCGGCAACACGATAATTTTTAGATAAACCACTTAGGGTGATGAAAAACACATCGGTGGCTAAGGCCGCAATACAATGGTGCTGGGCATCGTCATATAAAATTTTGTCATAAATTTCGTCACTGAATATGGCAAAACCAAATTCACGAGCTAGTTCAATAATTTGTAACAACAATTCTTTGCTATACACGGCACCAGTGGGGTTATTGGGATTGATCAATACAATCGCTTTAGTTTTATCACTGATTTTGCTGCGGATGTCTTCAATGTCTGGCTGCCACTCATTACTTTCATCACAAATATAATGAATAGGTTTACCTGACGATAAACTCACCGCCGCCGTCCAAAGTGGATAATCAGGGCTTGGGATCAACACTTCATCATTATTGTTCAGCAAACCTTGCATGGCCATCACAATCAGTTCACTCACACCGTTACCAATGATGATGTCTTCAACGGTGATATTGCGGATGTTTTTTTGCTGATAGTACTGTAACACCGCTACACGCGCCGCATAGATGCCCTTGGCATCTGAATAGCCTTGTGATTTAGGTAGATTGTGGATCACATCCTTGAGAATGTCATCAGGGGCATCGAAGCCAAAAGGGGCGGGATTGCCAATGTTAAGTTTGAGTATACGGTGGCCTTCATCCTCCATCTTTTTTGCATAATCGAGAATAGGACCACGGATGTCATAACAAACATTTTCTAATTTGTTGGATTTATTAATGATTTTCATTGTAGTAAGCGCTTCATTTAGATAACAACAGATTAATACACTAGTGATATCACTGTTAAGTGTTAATTTCATTTCTATTGAAGCTTTTTTGTTATGAGAGGAATTTACACTCGCTTACAATGTGAAATTGGCAAACGTAGCGATTAATTGTATGAATAGCATACAAATAATTGTAATTTAGGAGCCACTATGGCTTTACCACTTTTACTTTTCGGTGCCAGTGCTTTAGCAATATTGGCTAGCAATGAATATGCTAGAGACCAGCGTAATCAAAAATCTCTAGAGAATTTGCGAACTGACCGGCATAAAAAGATAAAACCGGAAAACGGCGCGATAGTCAGTTGTGGTGTTTTTGGGGTATTTGACCATACGGGTATTTGGCTAGATGGCAATATTATTGAACTCAGAGGTAATGGCCTCATTAGGGGGATTTCACCTCAACGTTTTTTACAAGGTCGCAGTGGCAGCCAGATTTATATTGCCTGTAATCAATATAACGAAGTACTTATCGAATCTGCTGCGATTGAAAGAGCCTGTGCACAACTATTTCAATACTCAGAATATGATCTAATCAAAAATAATTGTCACAAATTTGTTTGGAACTGCGTGACAGGTGATAGACATCAATTAACCCGGTTTTCTGAACTCAACCGTTTAATGGCCAATTATTTTGGCTGTGAAATTAGCTGGCAAAAAACAGATACTCAGTGATAGCTGAACAAACAAGGATCTTTCTTGTACTGCCTTCGTAAAGATTAATTAACTTGCTTGATCTTAACGTCGCGGTAGTTTAAAACTTAATAAGGGAAAGCAATAATTATTACTTCAGCGGAGTTAAATTATGTCAGAACATTTTAAAGAAGAACAACACAACGCAATAGTGGATAGTCACATTGCCCGCGTTATTCCATGTAAAAAGCTCGAATTTAGTGACCCTTTTAAGTGGTTAGTATTGGGTATACGTGATGCCCAGCGAGCCCCGATTCTGACACTGTTTTTTGGTATCATCTTTGCTGCAATTCCATGGTTCATTACTTATTTAGTGCAGTTAACCGGTTGGCACTTAGTCATTATGCCGGCCATAGTTTGTTTTATGTTAATTGGTCCTTTTTTAGCCGCTGGCTTATATGACGTAAGTTGGGAATTAGAAAAAAATCATGTTCCAAGCTTGTGGCACAGTATAAAAGCCATAAAACGCAA
The DNA here is from genome assembly GCF_040012495.1 of Paraglaciecola sp. 25GB23A. Taxonomy (NCBI): domain Bacteria; kingdom Pseudomonadati; phylum Pseudomonadota; class Gammaproteobacteria; order Alteromonadales; family Alteromonadaceae; genus Paraglaciecola; species Paraglaciecola sp. 25GB23A. The sequence goes on along the minus strand of NZ_JBDYKM010000013.1, from coordinate 100,102 downwards.
CGCCGTCAATGAATGGGGTTTGGGTATTATGCTAATGGTACTGATGATTTTTTGGTTGCGCATCGCATCCATTATCCACGCCTTATATCCCCCTTACCTTGACCCAAACTGGGACAATCTCATTCCATTTTTAGCCGTGGGTACGGTAGTCGGTGCAGGCTTTACTTTATTGGTATTCTTCTTAAGCGCATTTACTCAACCTATTTTAATGGAGCGCAAAGTCGACTTAGCCACCGCGGTCTTAACCAGCATGAATAGCGTATGGACCAATAAAGGCCCAATGTTATTGTGGGCAGGTATTATCATGTTGGCAGTGCTTATTGGTTTTGCTACTTGGTTTGTAGGGTTTGTTATTTTAATGCCGATCATTGGTTACGCCACTTGGCATGGTTATATTGATACGATTGAAACAAAACGCGAACGGCATTTTCAATAATATTATTTATGCCCTTTTGAAAGCCTCCTTGTGAGGCTTTTTTTACACTTTCCAAAACTGGCCGTGTGGTAACAGCGCTAGCTAGCTTTTAAACCTCTGTGTGAGCAAGCCCTTAACAGCGTTTTGTTTACCGAACTAAAGCAAGAATTTGTCTAAACTCAGGTGATCTACAATCCTTAACAAGCTCATACAAACACATTTCCAATCCGGTAATATCAACACCTTTATTCATGAGCTGACTGACTCCAAGTTGTTTGTTTGTAAATGTGCGAGAAGAAGTACAATCACTGACTAACTTTATTTTATAGCCCAGCTCTGCCAAGCCTATTGCCGTTTGATAGACACAAATATGGGTTTCGATCCCACAAACAAGCCATGTATCTATGTTGGTCGCTCTGACAGCATCGACAAATGTGGGTTCTTGGCAGGCGTTGAAGGTAAATTTAGCTAATGTATCAGCTCGGTTTATCAGTAAACGAATTTCATCAACCGAAGCGCCTAGTTTGTCTGGATTTTGTTCTAGACAGATGATCGGTAGTCCTAGAAATTGGGCGCCTTTGATAAGCTTTTCGCAATTAGTAATCAACGTATTACTGTCATGGACTAAACGAGCAAGTTTCCCCTGAATATCGACCACAATAAGACCTGTATTTTCTCTGTCTAACATACACCGGCTCCGCAAATTCCAATAAGGCTTATAACCTAACGCTAGTTGACCAAAACTTGCGCTTTGGACCCCATGGATGGTTTTATTTTATGTCTTTTTACCACTGTGGCTCTGAATAAAAATGCCGAATTAATCGCATTTAGACACTCGATTTGTAAAGTCATTGTTATGGCTGTCCTGTTTATTCTGTTTATTTCTATTATGGCTGTCCTGTTTATTTCATTCTGTTTATTCTGTTTATTCTGTTTATTTCTATTATGGCTGTCTTGTTTGGGACAGTTTATTTCTATTATGGCTGTCCTATTTATTTCCTATTTATTTCTATGTCTTTTTACCACTGTGGCTCTGAATAAAAATGCCGAATTAATCGCATTTAGACACTCGATTTTTAAAGTCATTGTTATGGCTGTCTTGTTTGGGACATTGTTTATGTTAGTTAATCTCAGTTATTTATTTTACTTGATTGAGTGTTGAGAAAGACACTCTACTAATTACTATAAACTCTCCCAATTAACTCAGGCCTTAAATATCCTTATATACTGCCTTTTAGAGTTCTGCTGCCGCCGACGCTTAAGTTTTCTATGTCGGAAAAAGCTAATTATTTAGTCAAACTTATTTATTAAATTAAATTCCAAAAACAATCGGGGTAGTCCCTAGTTAGCGTTTTACCTACTTAAACCCTCATGCATGACTGTGGCTAAAATATCTATAAAACCCAATCCAGATTTTTCATTAGGATGACTATTTCAATTTGATTAACACTTTACCTTTGGTCTTTTATGATTTGTAGGATAAACATCATCTTTAGTGAGGTTTATTAGTCAGTTATTTGTTTAGTTTTTATTCCGCTCGCTTAAATCGCAAGGCCTTATTCCAAATACTCCACTATTCTTTACAAACTTATAACAAGCTATAAACGATAAACCTACACTATGGTTTATATCCTTCACAAGGTAAGTAAATGAAAGACAGAAATCATTTATCCAATATCGGTCTTAGTCATCAGGTAAATGTGATAAGCAACGGCCTGGTCGATATTCCGATGTTACAAATTTTACAAGCCGATGGTGTACCTCACAAAGAGGCGACATTACCGGACATGGAAAAGGAACTTGCAGAAAAAATTCTAACTACAATGCAATATATCCGGATCCTAGACGAGCGTATGGTGGCGGCTCAGCGGCAAGGGCGGATCAGTTTTTATTTGGCCTGTACAGGTGAAGAGGCGTCTACTGTGGGCAGTGCTGCTGCGCTTGAACCGCAAGACATGATTATGTCGCAATACCGCGAGCAAGGTACCTTGGCGTTTCGTGGTTATAGCACCGAACAATTTATGGATCAGATGTTCAGCAATGAAAAAGACCCGAATAAAGGGCGTCAAATGCCTATTCATTATGGGGTAAAAGAACTTAATTTTATGACCATCTCGTCGCCTCTAGGTACCCAAATTCCGCAAGCTAGTGGTTATGCTTATGGGCAAAAAATGGCAGGGCAGCCTGCAGTAACCATTTGTTACTTTGGAGAGGGTGCTGCGTCTGAAGGTGATTTTCATGCCGGTTTAAATATGGCCGCTGTGCTGCATTGCCCGGTGATCTTTTTCTGTCGGAATAATGGTTACGCCATTTCTACCCCCTCTGAAGAGCAGTTTGCGGGTGATGGTATAGCTTCACGCGGCATCGGTTATGGTATTAAAACCATTCGTGTTGACGGTAATGACGTATTGGCGGTATTTGCTGCAACCCAGAAAGCACGTGAATTAGCCTTGGCGGAAAATTGTCCGGTATTAATTGAAGCCATGACTTATCGTTTGGCTGCACACTCCACCTCTGATGACCCCACTGGTTATCGTTCTAAAGACGAAGAAGAACGCTGGCGAGCCAAAGATCCCGTATTGCGATTTGCTGCTTGGATGCAAAGTCAGGGTTGGTATAACGAAGAGCAAAACAAAGCCTTCTTGGAGCAAAGTCGTCAAGACGTATTGAGTGAGTTAAAGCGCGTGGAAAAAGTACCGGTGTGTAAAATTGATGACATTATTACTGACGTTTATGACACACCACCTTGGCATCTCAAAGAACAACTGGCTGAATTAAAGGCCCATATTGCCAAATATCCTGAAGCCTATCCAAAAACGGCGGGGAGACTGTAATGGCTAAAATGAATATGTTGCAAGCGGTCAATAGCGCGTTGATTACTGCAATGACTGAAAATGAAAAGGTCATGGTTTTTGGCGAAGACGTTGGACACTTTGGTGGAGTATTTAGAGCCACCAGTAATCTACAAGAAAAATTTGGCAAGGGCCGTTGTTTTAATACCCCTTTAACCGAACAAGGTATTATTGGATTTGCCAATGGTTTGGCCTCACAGGGCTCAGTACCGGTGGCAGAAATTCAATTCGCCGATTATATTTTTCCGGCTTTTGATCAAATTGTGAATGAAACCGCGAAATGGCGTTATCGTTCAGGTGGTCAATTTAGCTGTGGAACATTAACGATTCGGACTCCATACGGCGGTGGTATTGCCGGTGGTTTGTATCATTCGCAGTCACCCGAAGCCTTTTTTGCCCATGTACCGGGCTTAAAAATAGTTGTGCCACGCAATCCGTACCAAGCCAAAGGTTTGTTGTTAGCGTCAATTCGCGATGACAACCCAGTGTTATTTATGGAGCCCAAACGCCTGTATCGCGCATCAGTTGGGGAGGTACCTGAACATGACTATACTTTACCCTTAGGTAAAGCGGAGGTTGTTTCGCAAGGTACTGATATCACGCTGTTAGCTTGGGGGGCGCAAATGGAGGTTATGGAAAAAGCGGCCCAAATGGCAGAAAAAGACGGTATATCCTGCGAGGTATTAGATTTACGCAGTATTTTACCCTGGGATCGTGAAACCGTTGCCATATCAGTACAAAAAACTGGTCGTTTGTTGATTAGTCACGAAGCCCCGCAAACCGGAGGGTTCGCTAGTGAAATCGCCGCCAGTATTCAAGAGAAGTGCTTTTTATATCTTGAATCACCGATTACTCGCGTATGTGGTTTGGATACTCCTTATCCCTTAGCCCATGAGAAAGAGTATATGCCTGACCACCTCAAAATTTACGAAGCGATTGTTCGCTGCGTTAATTTCTAGCCAAATAGGAGCACAGATAAGTGACTGATTTTATTTTGCCAGATATTGGTGAAGGCATTGTTGAATGTGAATTGCTTGAATGGTTAGTGGCCGAGGGCGATGTTATTGTTGAAGATCAGCCGGTGGCAGAGGTCATGACTGACAAGGCTACCGTACAAATTCCTGCCATGTATTCAGGTAAAGTGTTGAAGCTTTATTATAAAACCGGCGAGATTGCCAAAGTTCATGCACCTTTGTTTGCGATGCAAATTGATGGCGCTGACCAGCAGGCTGCACCTCAGCAGGCCGCACCTCGGCAGGTCGCACCTCGGCAGGTCGCACCCGAGGTTGCATCAGCACCAGCAACGCCAGAGAGTACTCAAACGGCACAAACCAGCAAAGTTGACGGAGATTCAATTGACTTTATTCTACCGGATATTGGAGAGGGCATAGTTGAGTGTGAATTAGTCAAGTGGTTGGTCAATGAAGGTGATGAAATCCTTGAAGACCAAGCCGTGGTTGAAGTCATGACAGACAAAGCCTTGGTCGAAATACCCGCTAAATACTCGGGCAAAGTAAGCAAGTTATACTATGCTCAAGGCGATATTGCCCGGGTCCACACTCCTTTGTTTGCCATGCAAGTCAAAGATTCGGGTAATGCCCCTGCAGCACAAAAAGTGCAAAATGCCCAACAACCTGCACAAGTAAGTTCTGAGCCTTCACACAGTGCTGCAGCAAATGACTTACCCGCTATGGGCAAAGGAAAGGCCTTGGCCAGTCCTGCAGTGCGTCGTATGGCTCGTGAACTCGATGTGGATTTAGCTTCTGTCAAAGGCAGTGGTGATAAGGGCAGAGTGCTTAAATGTGATTTGAGCGCTCCAGCATCAAACGAGACTAAGCTTGCGCCTGTTAAAGCCGCAACGGTTGAGAGTGTTGGCGGGATCCGTAAAGAACAAATTCGTGGCATAAAAGCGGTTATGGCCAAACAAATGTTGCACGCTGTGACAACAGTGCCGCATTTTACGGTGAGCGATGAAATCGAACTGGATAATTTGATTGCGGTCCGTAATCGATTAAAGGAGCAATTTGCTAATCAGGGCGTTAAGTTGAGCTTTATGCCGTTTTTTATGAAGGCATTGTCGCTGGCTTTAAAACAGTTCCCGATTATTAATAGTCAGGTAAATTCAGATTGCACTGAAATTACCTACTTTGACGAGCATAATATTGGTTTAGCCATTGATTCAAAAATCGGGTTGTTGGTGCCTAATTTAAAAGGGGTACAACATCTTTCCTTATTCGAAATTGCCCAAAAGACCAATGACTTAGTGGAATTGGGTCGCCAAGGGAAGTTGAAAACCGCAGATTTGAAAGGCGGTACTATTAGTATTTCCAACATTGGCGTCTTGGGCGGTACCGTTGCGACGCCTGTTATCAATGCACCGGAGTCAGCCATCGTTGCTTTAGGCAAAATACAGCGACTACCGCGCTTTGATGCCAACGATAATGTGGTGGCGGTTAATATCATGCAAGTAAGTTGGTCGGGGGATCATCGCATAATCGATGGGGCCACCATGGTGAGATTTAATAATTTATGGAAGTCTTATTTGGAAAATCCGCTTACAATGTTGGTAGAATTAAAATAACGCCGTTTGATTTTAAATAAACCCGCTTAATTGCGGGTTTGTTTTTACAGTCTAGTCACTTAGTTGGAGTTCGATCATTGTTTAGTTATCGTCATAGTTTTCATGCTGGCAACCACGCCGATGTATTAAAGCACTTAGGTCAGTTGCTATTAATTGAAAAACTCAAAGAAAAAGAAAAGGGTTTTATGTACTTCGATACCCATAGTGGGGCGGGTTTATATGATCTGGGTTCTGATAACGCACAAAAAACGATGGAATTTCAACAAGGTATTGAGCGCCTGATGCAATATCAAGGGGCTAATTCTGATATTAAAACTTATATCGATTTAATCGCGCAATATCATCGTCATGGAAATTATCCAGGCTCACCAGAAATCGCCCGCTGCTTAATGCGCGACCAAGACAAACTGGTGTTAATGGAATGGCATAATCAAGAGATTGATAATTTACGCGAAAATATAAGTGGCAAAAATGTGAGTATTCATCATCGCGATGGGTTTGAAGGCTTGCTAGCGATGACGCCTCCAGCACTGCCTAGAGGGCTGGTATTAATCGATCCGTCTTATGAGGTGGCGAGCGAATATCAACAGGTTGCCGATATGGTCATCAAGGCAGTGAAACGCTGGAGTACCGGAATGTTTGTTGTTTGGTACCCGCTGATTGCTAATCGCCATGACAACGAGAGTGACGTTCACTATGCACAAAGTAAAATGGGCAAAAGTGAGGCACTGTTAAATGCACTTAAAGCTCAGCCCTTTAAGAATTTACTGCAAATAGAGTTATGCGTAACTTCTAAAGAGCAAGGTGCAGGCATGTATGGCTCTGGGCTAGCGGTGATTAACGCGCCGTGGCAGTTTGATCAGAGAATGCAGGCCGCTTTGCAAGAATTAACGCCATTGTTAGCCCAATCGCCGAGTGCCAGCAGTAAAGTAACGTGGTTAATCACAGGGTAAATTGAACGATGTTAGCGCCAGCAGGGATCAAACATTTTTATATACCCGATGAGCAATCTATTTATTTGCTGTCCCATAAAGACGCAAAAAAACTCAAAGATTGGTTTAAGTTATGTACCGAACAACTTGAATTATTGGGTTATAAAAATATTGAATTAATCGGTAAGGGCGCCTTTGGTTTTGCTTTTGCAGGACAACTTTCCCGTGGGGTAAATGAACTTAGCTCAGATCAAGCTGCTCAGCGTTTTGTTTTTAAATTTTCTCGGATTAATTTACCACAACATATTCAAGACCGATTAGAAGAAGAAGCCTACATGTTAAGCCATGTAGAACATGCCAATGTTCCAGCATTGATTGAATTCCAACGGGTCAAAAAGCAAGCCATACTGGTGATGGAGCGTGCACCTGGTGAAGATCTAGAAAAAGTATCTCTACAGCAAGGGCCGTTATCGCCTCGGCTTATCGTTAAAATAGCGGTGCAATTAGCCGATGTATTGAGTTATTTGCGCAACTTTAAGGCTGAAGGTAACAAAAAGCCTATTGTGCATGGTGATATTAAACCTTCTAACATTGTTTTCGATCAACAATCAGAGTCTATTGGACTGATTGATTGGGGTTCATCGGTTTTTGCTCAAATTGATGAACAGGGGCATTTTGTTAGTCAAAACATCATGGATTTAATGTCCAGTGAATTACAGCAAACTAATGCGCGTTTGGGTGATATTTATTTTATTGGTGAAGAACAACTTAATGGTGGTTTGTCTTCTCCCCGTTTTGATGAGCAGGGCTTAGCGAGTACTTTGTATGCCTTGGCTTCTGGGCAGTCCTGCCGTTTTGGCTGGCGAGTTATTACTCCTGATTCATTAGGATTACCCCGAGAGCTGGCCCGCACTTTAAGTGCTATGCTCAGTGACGACCCCATAGAGCGTCAGCGTGGTGGTGATTATTTCTTGCAGAATATGAAGTTTATGAAAAACCTCTTACTGATTGATAGTCATCTTGAACAAGCAAAGCCCCTTATACCCAGTTGGGTCGTGCGTAAAGAAAAAGACATCGATACCGTGGTCTACAGCTCAAGAAAATCTTTTTTGCGCGCAGAGGCTTTTACCGAGCATCACGAACTGCAATATATGAATGATGCGCAATTTGAGCGCTACTATAAAAACTATTTGCAAGGTATGGGTGAAACAGAAAAAGCCTTTGTCTCTGCCGTTAGTCGTTTGGGCAAGTATCCGGTAGTGGGTGGCTTAGCCGTTCGTTGGCAGGATGAAGGGGTATATATCGATTCGAGCTTGAATCTTTACGATCAAAGTATGCAATGTTCGTTCGAGGCCTCCATCAACAATGTGGTTTATTTAGCCAGAGCCATTAAAAGAGTGGGTATTTTTAAGTGTTGTTTGTTTAATGCTCGAGACACTTTACATTTAGAACGTGTGGACGAAAATTCGAATTTTATGCCTGAAGTGGGGATGCGCATTCCTTATGAATTAAGTCGTATTTCATTACCAGAAGATGAGAGTCGTATGCATTCCTATTTTGAAGATGGGGATGATCCCGACGAACTATTAGCCTTGCCTGCCGAGTTATTGACTATTATCCGCCAGCTCAACAGCATTCATCATACCGGCTGTATTATTTTTGAAGCTTTGCCTACCCATTTAAAAATTCACAGTTATTATACTTTGCTTAATCACAAGCTAGAGCTGGAATTTAGCAGTTTATTGCGAGATATTATCGACTTAATCCCGCAAATTAAGGGCTTAGGAATTTCTGGGTTTATGAAACTACCCTATAAAGATACACGATTTTTCCAGACTCAAGCGCAATTACCTGATAAGTTTTATCCACGTGATCCTCGACAAGCAGAACGAGTGTAGTCCATTATTATGAAGAGTAGATAGTCATGCCAGACATTAAATTAGTCGAATTACTGACCCTTGAAAAAATTGAGCAGGGCTTATTTCGTGGGCAAAGTTGGGATTTAGGTTTTCGCGCCTTATTTGGTGGTCAAGTTATGGGCCAAGCACTAGCGGCAGCCCAACTCACTATGCCTGAGGGCCGAGTTACGCATTCTTTTCATAGTTATTTTTTACTGCCCGGAGATGCTAATCAGCCAGTGGTCTTTGACGTAGAGAACGTGCGAGATGGGCGTAGTTTTTCCACCAGACGGGTTAAAGCTGTGCAAAATGGGCGAAATATCTTTTATATGACGGCGTCTTTTCAATTGCCAGAGGTGGGTTTAGAACATCAATATGCCGAAATGCCAGATGTACCTGCGCCAGAAGATATTGAACCAGACATTAAGTTTTATGAAAAATCACTGAGTGATATGTCCCTGCGTGTGCGTGAAACCTTGAGTTATCACAAACCGATTGATACTCGTACGGTGCAAGCCATTGATCCTTACAAACCCCAAGTGCAAGAGCCAAAGCGTTATATTTGGATGAAAGCGCAAGAAGTACTGGGTGGTAATATCAATATTAATCAGACGATGTTGGCCTATGCGTCTGACTATCATTTTTTAGGCACTTGTCTGCAACCTCATGGCATTTCAGCTAGAAATAAAACCTTACGCATGGCGACTATCGATCATGCAATGTGGTTTCATCACCCCTTTGATTTTGATGACTGGTTATTATATTGCGCTGAAAGCCCATTTACCGGTGGGGCAAGGGGTTTGGTTAGGGGCCAATTTTTTAATCGCCAAGGTAAGTTGGTCGCCTCAACCATGCAAGAAGGTTTAATGCGCAATATCGAGGAGAGCATATGATTTATTCTATAGGTGAGCACAAAGTTAAGCTTAATCAACCGGCCTTTATAGCACCTGGTAGCCATATCATCGGCCAAGTCTGTTTGGAAAAAGACAGTAGTGTTTGGTTTAATGTGGTTATTCGCGGTGATTGCGACTTGATAACTGTTGGCGAGTGCAGCAATGTGCAGGATGGCTCGGTATTGCATACTGATCATGGCGTGCCATTAGTCATTGGCAAAGGAGTCACTGTTGGGCATAAAGTGATGTTACATGGCTGTGAAATAGGCGATTACAGTTTAATTGGCATCAATAGCGTTATTTTGAATGGGGCTAAAATAGGTAAACATTGCGTGATTGGTGCCAACGCATTGATTACCGAAAATATGCACATCCCAGATGGTTCAGTGGTCATGGGCTCACCGGGTAAAATTGTTAAAATTATTTCTGACAATCAAAAAGCAATGTTAGAGAAATCAGCAGAGTATTACGTGAATAATGCGAAACGTTTCGCTACGGATTTAATGACTTCCTCATCAACGGTATAGTATTCAAGGGCTTATTTAGCCTTTGTTGTGGTTTAGCAATGCAAAAACGACGGCACAAAAAAAGGCCCGAAACTATTAATAGTTCGGGCTTAGGGAATGACTCTTTTACAGAGCCGTGCGCTAACTGGGATTTCATACATCTAGTAACGTTTAATTAAAGGCATTGGATCACAGTCCGGCCTTAAATTGTAGAACATACCTGCTTAAAAAATAAACAATTGTTGATCGTTTTTTTATTTCTTATAATTATCAGATAGATATCATAATTTATTAGTCTCTTTACTAAGGGGTTTTATGTTTATTCACAGTTTGTGCACAGCTTTTCAATAGTTACTCCACATAAAAATCAATAAAAATCAATAAAAACCATAATGATTGAACCAAGATGATTGCTTATAATATTCATCTTATTTATGACCACTATGGCCTCTTGTTAACTTGGTGTTGAACTGCAATCATCGTGACAAGTTAAGCTAGATGATGTTGTTAATATGAATCAGAAATTTCAAAGTTTTTTTCCACCCCATAGAACCTTAATGGGACCGGGTCCTTCAGATGTAAATCCTCGCATATTAGATGCTTTATCACGTCCTACAATAGGTCATCTTGATCCCTTATTTGTTGATCTAATGGATCAGACCAAACAGTTATTACAATTTGCTTTTCAAACCCAAAATGCCTTAACTATGCCCGTATCAGCCCCAGGTTCGGCGGGTATGGAAGCTGTATTTGTTAATTTGGTAGAGCCTGGCGATAAGGTTATTGTTTGTCAAAACGGTGTATTCGGGGGCCGTATGCAGCAAAATGTGCAGCGTTGTGGTGGACAAGCCGTTATGGTGCAAGATGAATGGGGCACAGCAACAGATATTAATAAATTAGAACAAACCTTGAAAATGCATCCAGATGCCAAAGCAGTGGCCTTTGTGCATGCTGAAACATCTACCGGTGTGCGCAATGATGCCAAAGCCCTGTGTGCCCTAGCTAAGCAGTACGAATGTTTAACCATAGTCGATGCCGTTACTTCTTTGGGCGGGATTGAACTGGCCGTAGATGATTGGCAAATAGATGCTATTTATTCAGGTACTCAGAAATGTTTATCGTGTGTCCCAGGTTTGTCACCCGTTTCGTTTAGTCAACAGGCAATTGATGTGATTAAACAACGGCGCAGTCCAGTGCAAAGTTGGTTTCTTGATATGGATCTTGTGATGGGTTATTGGGGGCAGGGTACCAAGCGGGCTTATCATCATACGGCTCCGGTCAATAGTATCTATGCTCTGCATGAGTCCTTACTTATTTTACATGAAGAAGGTTTGCAAGGGGCATGGGATAGGCATGCTGCGATGCATCTAAAATTGCGTGCAGGCCTTGAACACTTAGGCTTGGAATTTGTAGTGAAAGAACAAGACCGCCTGCCACAATTAAATATGGTGCGTATCCCCAGTGGTATTGATGATGCTGCAATTCGTGGGCGTTTACTTAATGAGTTTAACTTGGAAATTGGCGCTGGGTTGGGAGCCTTGGCTGGTAAAGTATGGCGTATTGGCTTGATGGGTTATGGGGCGTCACAAAAGAATGTGGATTACTGTGTTAACTCATTACGTCAGGTATTAATGTAAACAAATTATTTCAGTATTCATATATTGTCGACAATTTATCTTGATCTTTAGTTTTAAATGACTAAACTGCTTAACATTAATTAAATTGTCGACAATCATAATGCAAGAAACCCTATTAAGCTCAAGCACAACTAAAACAGTCACGACTAGGGCTGAGTCGGTGTTCGGCGACCTACGTCAGCGCATTGTTGAAGGCTTGGTGCCTATGGGCAGTAAAATCAGTGAACCTGAACTCGCCCGTTATTATGATATTAGTCGCAGCACCTTGCGGGATGCCTTATCCCGTTTAGAAGGTTGTGGTCTGTTAGAACGCAAAGCCAATATCGGCTATCGCGTGGTTACATTGTCGACAGAAAAGCTATTAGAGATTTTTCGTGTACGCGAATCGTTAGAAGGCATGGCCTGTCATCTTGCGGCGCAAAATATGAGTAGTGAGCAAATTGCAGAGCTCAAATTACTTCTTATTGAACACGAGCAACACGAAGCCTTGCAACAAGGTGAAGCGTATTTTCAAAAAGAAGGTGATTTAGACTTTCATTTCAAAATTGTTTTTGGCAGTGGTAATCAATTATTGATCCGGCTTTTATGTGAAGAACTATATTATTTAGTACGCATGTATCGTTATCAATTTGGAATGGCTAGTCCACGCGCCAAAAAAGCGTTTAGAGAACATCACAACATAATTCAAGCCATCGAAGATAAAGATGGTGAACTCGCTGAAATACTTATGCGTAGGCATATTTCAGCTTCTCGCCTTAATGTAGAAAAACGGATGAATACCCTATGAATAGTTCGAAAATATCCAGTCCAGGCGCACGTTTCCGTCAGGCCTTGAGCGACAATAAACCTTTGCAAATTGTTGGTGCTGTTAATGCGTATTGCGCCATGATGGCCCAGCAAGCAGGACATCAAGCCATTTATTTATCAGGAGCTGGGGTGGCCAATGCCTCTTACGGTTTACCGGACTTAGGCATGACCTCGCTGAATGATGTACTTATCGATGTTAATCGTATTACCAGCGCCAGTGACTTACCTTTGCTGGTGGACATAGATACAGGGTGGGGCGGAGCATTTAATATTGCACGCACCGTTAAAGAAATGATCAAGGCGGGTGCTGCAGCGGTTCATATTGAAGATCAAGTGGCCCAAAAGCGCTGTGGACACAGACCTAATAAAGCGATTGTTTCTAAGGAAGAAATGGTTGACCGCATAAAAGCTGCAGTGGATGCGCGTACCGATGATAACTTTTTTATTATGGCTCGCACTGATGCCTTCGCCCAAGAAGGCTTAGAAGCAGCCATTGAGCGCGCCCAGGCCTGCGTTGAAGCAGGAGCCGATGGTATTTTTGCTGAAGCAATTAAAACAGAAGCACATTATCGCGCGTTTTCAAAAGCTATCAAGGTACCTATTTTGGCTAACATAACTGAATTTGGCCAAACAGAATTGTGGAACAAAGATCAATTAGGTGAATGGGGGGCGGCGATGGTGCTTTATCCCTTAAGCGCCTTTAGAGCAATGAATAAAGCGGCTGAAACTGTATACCAAAATATCTTACAACAAGGTGACCAAAAGCAGGTCATTGAGCTGATGCAAACACGTATGGAGCTCTACGACTATTTGGGTTATCACGACTTTGAACAAAAACTAGATAGTTTGTTTTCTGCGAACAAAGATAACTAAGTGCAGTCAAAAAGACATTAATTACCGAATAAAACAAGATAAGAAGGACAATACAATGGTTGATAAAAAATTAAGTGGTGCCGGTTTACGTGGCCAAAGTGCCGGTCAAACCGCCTTATGTACCGTAGGTAAATCAGGCTCTGGTTTAACTTATCGTGGATATGATGTATCTGATTTAGCTGATAATGCCACGTTTGAAGAAGTCGCTTATTTATTGTTTGAGGGAGCCTTACCCACACAAACTCAATTAGACAGTTACAAACAAGAACTTAAATCCCTAAGGGACTTACCTCAAGCACTTAAAGAAGTATTAAAACTTATTCCGGCTAGTGCTCACCCGATGGATGTTATGCGCACCGGTTGTTCATTCTTGGGCAATTTAGAGCCAGAGAATGATTTTAGCCAGCAACATCAAGCGGCCAATCGCTTGTTAGCCGCTTTCCCTGCCATCATGTGTTATTGGTATCGTTACAGTCACGATGGGGTAGAAATTGACTGCACTACTGAAGAAGATTCTACTTCTGGACACTTTTTAGCTTTGTTACTCGGCAAAACACCCTCAACTTTGCATAGAAAGGTCATGGATGTATCGCTTATCCTCTACGCTGAGCATGAATTTAATGCCTCGACTTTTACCGCTCGGGTGTGTGCCTCAACCCTGTCTGATATGTATTCCTGTATCACCGGTGCAATTGGCTCATTGCGTGGACCATTGCACGGCGGCGCTAACGAGGCGGCCATGGATATGATCCAAAAGTTTGCCTCACCACAAGATGCAAAAGTACAAATGGCTGGTATGTTAGAGCGTAAAGAGAAAATTATGGGGTTTGGACACGCCATCTACCGCGAGACTGATCCACGTAATGTGATTATCAAGGCCTGGTCAGAGAAGCTTGCTGACGAATTTGGTGATACTTCACTTTATGACATTTCAGTGGCTTGTGAAGAATTTATGTGGGATAGCAAAAAGTTATTTTGTAATGCTGACTTCTTCCATGCATCGGCTTATCACTTTATGGGTATACCCACTAAGTTGTTTACCCCTATTTTTGTTTGTTCGCGTTTAACGGGGTGGGCTGCTCATGTTATGGAGCAACGCTCAAATAACCGCATTATTCGACCCAGCGCCGATTATATTGGTGAACAACCACGTAAAGTGGTGCCGATTGCCCAACGTTAATTGAAGCTGTGAAACTCACTAATTCGTTAAAAGAAAGGACATTATGAATACCCAATATAGACGTGCCTTACCCGGCACTACTGTCGATTATTTCGATACACAAGCGGCGGTTGATGCCATTCAACCTGGCGCTTACGCAGGTCTGCCTTATACCTCAAAAGTACTGGCTGAAAATTTGGTCCGTAGATGTGAACCCGCTCAATTAGTTGATGCGCTAAAACAACTGATTGAACGCAAACGGGATCTCGACTTTCCGTGGTTTCCGGCCCGAGTGGTATGTCACGATATATTGGGTCAGACCGCTTTAGTGGACTTAGCTGGACTGCGGGATGCAATTGCGGCCAAAGGTGGCGATCCTGCGAAAGTTAATCCTGTGGTGCCGACTCAATTGGTAGTTGACCATTCTTTGGCCGTTGAATTTGGTGGTTTCGATAAAGATGCCTTTGCTAAAAATAGAGCCATTGAAGACAGACGCAACGAAGACCGTTTTCACTTTATTAACTGGACTAAAACTGCCTTTAAAAATGTGGATGTGATCCCGCAGGGCAATGGCATATTGCATCAAATTAATCTTGAGCGCATGTCGCCAGTGATTCAAAGCCGCAATGGGGTGGCCTTTCCTGATACTTTAGTCGGGACGGATAGTCATACACCCATGGTAGATGCTCTGGGTGTTATCGCCATTGGTGTTGGTGGTCTTGAAGCTGAAAGTGTCATGTTAGGCCGGGCTTCTTACATGCGTTTACCGGATATCATTGGCGTTGAGCTAAGTGGCAAACCCAAAGAAGGCATTACGGCTACCGATATCGTCTTGGCCTTAACGCAATTTTTACGTGAACAAAAAGTAGTATCGTCTTATTTAGAATTCTATGGTGAGGGCAGTAAACACCTGACCTTAGGTGATAGGGCAACGATTTCTAATATGACCCCAGAATACGGCGCCACAGCTGCCATGTTCTATATCGATCAGCAAACTATTGACTATCTCACGCTAACTGGGCGTGAAGATGCGCAAGTCAAGCTAGTTGAAACTTATGCAAAACACACTGGTTTGTGGGCTGATGAAATGACGCAGGCCAAATACGAGCGAGTATTGCACTTTGATCTTTCAGCAGTGGTGCGAAATATAGCTGGTCCTTCGAATCCACATGCTTGTGTGCCCGTGAGTGAATTGGCCCAGCGTAAAATTAGTGGCGTCGTTGAGCATGATAAAGATTTGATGCCAGACGGCGCAGTAATTATTGCGGCTATTACCAGTTGTACCAATACCAGTAATCCTCGCAATATGATTGCTGCTGGACTGTTGGCGCGTAATGCCAACAAACTTGGTTTACAGCGCAAACCTTGGGTCAAAACCTCACTCGCCCCAGGATCTAAAGCAGTACAATTGTATCTTGAAGAAGCGCAGTTATTACCCGAACTAGAGCAACTGGGTTTTGGTATTGTGGCTTTTGCTTGTACCTCATGTAATGGCATGAGTGGGGCCCTCGATCCAAAAATTGCTGAAGAAATCACGGCAAGAAAATTGTATGCCACGGCGGTGTTATCGGGTAACCGTAATTTTGATGGTCGTATTCATCCCAATGCAGATCAAGCATTTTTGGCTTCGCCTCCGCTCGTTGTTGCCTATGCGATTGCCGGGACCATACGCTTTGATATTGAAAAAGATATTCTTGGTTACGATGCTCAAGGTAAGGCGATACGTTTAATTGATTTATGGCCCAGTGATGAAGAAATTGATGCGGTAGTAAAAAGCAGTGTAAAACCGGAGCAATTTCGTAAAGTATATGAACCTATGTTCGATTTAAAAGTGGAATATGGCGAGCATATTGATCCGCAGTACGCATGGCGGGAACAGAGCACTTATATACGTCGTCCTCCCTATTGGGAAGGTGCCTTAGCGGGTGAACGCAGTATGCAAAACATGCGCGCACTGGCCGTATTAGGTGACAACATTACTACCGACCATTTATCACCATCGAATGCTATTTCCTTAGACAGTGCGGCGGGTGAATATTTGCACAAAATGGGCTTGCCGGAAGTCGACTTTAACTCTTATGCCACACATAGAGGCGATCACTTAACGGCGCAACGCGCCACCTTTGCTAACCCCAAACTATTGAATGAAATGGCACGAGATGAGGGAGGTAAGGTAATACAAGGCTCTTTAACGCGGGTAGAACCTGAAGGTAAGGTGATGCGCATGTGGGAAGCAATTGAAACCTATATGCAGCGTAAACAGCCATTGATTATTATTGCTGGGGCTGATTATGGTCAGGGCTCGTCACGTGATTGGGCTGCTAAAGGGGTTCG
The DNA here is from genome assembly GCF_040012495.1 of Paraglaciecola sp. 25GB23A. Classification (NCBI taxonomy): domain Bacteria; kingdom Pseudomonadati; phylum Pseudomonadota; class Gammaproteobacteria; order Alteromonadales; family Alteromonadaceae; genus Paraglaciecola; species Paraglaciecola sp. 25GB23A. The sequence continues at coordinate 83,215 of NZ_JBDYKM010000013.1, read as the reverse complement.
TTTGGCTGGTGTTGAGGTAATTGTGGCCGAGGGCTTTGAACGTATTCACCGCACTAATTTAGTTGGCATGGGGGTATTACCTCTTGAATTTATGCTAGGTGAAAATCGTCATTCCTTCGCCATTGATGGTTCTGAAACTTTCGATGTGGTGGGTGATATCGCACCTGGTTCACTCTTAAAGGTAATGATGACGCGCAGTACAGGCGAGGTACTTGAGTTGTTGGTTAAGTGTCGCTTAGATACTGCTGAAGAGTTGTCTATTTATCAAGCAGGGGGCGTATTACAGCGTTTTGCGCAAGATTTTTTAGAAGCGACATTATAGAGCGGGTTTCCTCGAGCTATGAGTTTCGGGCAAAAGCATGAGAGCGTTTGTTTAATTGCCTTGCTCGAAACCCCATTTCTATTAACCGAGAAAAAATGATGAGTTTTAAACCACAGATAAAAATCCCCGCAACCTATTTACGTGGCGGTACTAGCAAGGGTGTGTTTTTTAAGCTGCAAGATTTGCCAGCAGCGGCGCAACATGCAGGTGTATTTAGAGACCGTTTATTGCAGCGCATTATTGGTAGCCCAGATCCATATTCTAAGCATACAGACGGCATGGGCGGGGCAACATCGAGCACCAGTAAAGTGGTGATCATTTCCAAGAGTAGTAAAACGGATCATGATGTTGACTATTTGTTTGGGCAAATTGCTATTGATAAAGATTTTGTTGATTGGAGCGGTAATTGTGGCAATTTATCTGCAGCAGTAGGGCCTTTTGCTATTAGTAATGGATTTATTGAAGTAGACAAAATACCAAAAAATGGCCTAGTTAGTATTAAAATTTGGCAGGCTAATATTCAAAAAACCATCATTGCCCATGTCCCTATTGTTGATGGCCAAGTGCAAGAAATGGGTGATTTTGAACTCGATGGTGTGACTTTTCCTGCGGCTGAAATACAACTTGAATTTATCGATCCGGCGGATGATGCAGGTGATGATAACAGCGGTCTTTTCCCAACCGGCAATGTGGTTGACACTTTAACGGTTCCTGAAGAGTTAGTGCCAGGGGGCAAACTACAAGCGACGCTAATCAACGCAGGTATTCCAACTATTTTTATTAATGCACAAAGTCTGGGATATCAAGGCACGGAATTGCAAGACGCGATTAACTCAGATGAAAAGGCTTTAGCGCGTTTCGAAGCGTTAAGAGCGTTCGGGGCAGTAAAGATGGGTTTAATCAAAGATGTAAGCGAAGCGCTTAATCGTCAACATACTCCAAAGATAGCTATCGTCGCGGCTCCACAGGATTATCTAGCATCAAGTGGTAAGGTCATTTTAGCTAAAAATGTTGATGTATTAGTCCGCGCAATGTCAATGGGTAAACTCCATCATGCTATGATGGGCACCGCCGCTGTAGCAATTGGAACGGCTGGCGCCATACCGGGTACATTGGTTAATTTAGCCGCTGGAGGAGGGCAGCGCAGCACAGTCTGTTTTGGTCATCCATCCGGTACCTTAACTGTAGGTGCAGCAGCTGAACTTATTAATGGGCAATGGCAAGTGACAAAAGCCATTATGAGCCGCAGTGCAAGAGTATTGATGGAAGGTTGTGTTCGAGTACCTGATAATTTGTAGGAGAAGATTAGCCGCTGTTGATGCCAACCTATTATTTAATTCGGCAGACATAATTACCATGAGGACGGTTGCGTATTTAAGCAAACGTCCTTTTTGTTATGTGCTTTTTTAAATAGAGGTGGATTTATTGCCTTTAAAATGAAACTTGGTTATTTAAAGTCAAATTGATACGACTTAGGTTTAGCCTCTAGCGTAGTTATCTAGTAAAATCCTGACAATAGAAACAGGCCTTTTATTTTTATGAAGGCTAATAAGAAGCTCAGAAGAGGTATAAATGAAAAAGTTAATAATATTAAGCTTATTATTGCTCAGTGCCTGCGGTCCAAAACCGCCGATTCAACAGGGGCAACAGCGTCAAATTACTGTAACTGGTCTAGGAAGTGTTGTCAGTGTGCCCGATAGATTTAGCTTTACTGTCATAATAGAAGAGCGAGGCCCCTCGGCCAGTGAACTCAATGCATTGGTTGCAGAGAAAACCGCACAAGTAATTGAGCAGTTACAAAAACTCAAAGTAAAGGATAAAAATATTCGGAGTCTGCAAGTTCAGTTTAGCCCTTGGGTTGAATATAATGGTCAAACCCCAGAGCAAAAAGGCTTTGTTTTAAGTCGAAGAATAGACATTACCTTGGACGACTTAGATATGTATGATAAATCGATTGATGGAGTATTGAAGTTAAAAATCAATCGAATTGAAGGCTTTAGCTATGCAAATAGCCATTCTCATGAACACTATCAAAGTGCGGTAAAACAAGCCTTGTTGGATGCAAAACGCAGGGCTGACCATATGGCAGACGTATTAGACTTGGAATTAGGTAAAGCCCTATCGGTGTCTGAATTGTCTCAAGGACAAGTTGTGCCAGAAGGTAAATTTATGGCATTGAGATCCAGAGGTGAAAGTGGTTCAATGCCAGGAGAAATGAGTACTAGCGCTCAGGTATCAGTGGTATTTGAATTAATTGATTAAGTCTTTTTAGATCGACAGAGAACATAAATGAGTCAAAGTAAACAACAACACTATGCTGAACTTGCCCAGCAAGCAGCATCTTTAGTCGCAGATGAGCCAGATATGATTGCCAATATGGCCAATATTAGTTCGTTGCTTTATTGGGCCTTGAAGGATGTTAATTGGGCAGGCTTTTATTTATTAAAAGACGAGCAATTAGTGTTAGGTCCCTTTCATGGTAAACCAGCTTGTATTCGCATACCTCTTGGTAAAGGGGTATGTGGTACCGCCGTTTCTCAAAAAACAGTGCAATTAGTTAGCGATGTACATGAATTTGCTGGGCACATTGCTTGTGATGCCGCTTCAAACTCAGAAGTCGTGCTACCTGTGTTCAAATCAGGTCATATTATTGCTGTATTAGATTTAGATAGTCCTTTGGTCGATCGCTTTGATCAAACTGATGTTGATGGTTTGCAAGTCATTGTTGATAGTTTGCAAGCGAGCTTTGCATGAAGCACCTGATTGATATTCATGTCGCATTAGCAACGATTGATGACATGGACTTTTGGGATGAGCAAGCTGAAGAAGCAGCAGACAAACTTAATTCTATGTTACATTTGCTGTATGATCATGCCGATGAGGACATAGATGTAGAGTCTTTAGAGAATATGATCCAATATATTTGGGAAAATTGGCGAAGAGATAGCCATTTACTCGACATAGATGAAGATGATTTGCATGACTGGGTTGACCAACTATTGGCAACTTGGGATGATGAGCTTCAAGAACCTCGATAACTTACACACTAGAAGAATAAATGGATACTCCACAGAAATTTTCAAATAGCAAAGAAGTGCTGGCATTTTTAGCTGAATCATTCCCTGCCTGTTTTACTATTCAAGGTGCGGCGAAACCCCTAAAAATTGGTATTTTTCAAGATTTAGCCGAAAGACTAGAAAATGAAGAAAAGGTAAGTAAAACCTTACTCCGTTCTTCCCTACGCCATTACACAAATAGCTGGCGTTATTTGCAGTCTATAAAAGAAGGGCAACAGCGGGTTGACTTAGATGGCAACGACGTGGCTCTAATTGAAAAAGACCATGCTGAACATGCTAAAAAGCAATTAGATGAAAGTCGGGCTTTGGTTGCTGAAAAGCGCAAAGAATTGCAAGCTAAAAAACCAGCTGTAAAGAAAAGTTACAAAAATAAAGAACAAACAAAACCCAAACCAGTAGATAAACCCGTTAAAAAGCCTGAAGCTGCGGTTAAGTTGCCGCCTGCTGAGAAACTAACGGCTGAGAACTTGGTTGTTGGAACGCAAGTAACGGTAAAAATTGGAAAAACCCCCATGCCAGCATCGATCACTGACGTTAATAAAGATGGTGTGCATGTGCAACTTGATTCCGGAATGGTGGTCAAAGTCCAAGTTGATAATCTTAGGTTGGCTCGCGCCAAGAGGTAGTAAGTATGATGAAGTCGATTCGTTTGTCTGTAATTTCCGCATTAGTACTAATGGGGACAAATGCAGTTGCTATAGAAAACAGTGAAAGTGTTAAAGGTTTGCCGCATTTAGAGCAAGAATCTCAGCATTCTGTTTCTGCTAAGCGCATTTCCTCGCAGTTTTTAAGAGCGCATTACAAACAGATCGAATTAGATGATGACTTGTCGAAAGTTATCTATGCCCGTTTTCTTCGTTCTATCGATTTTAATCGGAATGTTTTTACTCAGGCTGATATCAAAAAATTTGAGAAATATGCAACTCAATTTGATGATGCGATAGAAGTAGGTGACTTGGCTATCGCCTATGAAATCTATCAGAGCAATATGGAAAAACGTGAGAAACGTTTTGAATATGCCCTGACCTTACTGAGTAAAGAATTCGATTTCACAGTGGCAAATGATGAATTTGTTTTTGATCGTGAAGATGCACCTTGGCCAAAAGACGAGGCCGAATTAGATGAACTATGGCGTCAACGGGTTAAGTATGACGCCTTAAATTTAAAATTAGCCGGTAAAGATTGGCCAAAAATACAAGAATTACTGACCAAGCGTTATGAAAGAGCAATCAAACGATTAACGCAAACTAGTAGTGAAGACGTTTTCCAAGTGGTAATGAATTCTTTTGCTCGCGCTATTGAAGCGCATACTAGTTATTTGTCGCCAAGAAATGCTGAACGGTTCCAAATGGAAATGAACCTTTCTTTTGAAGGAATTGGTGCGGTTTTATTGAGTGAAGATGATTACACCGTGATTCGCAGTGTCGTTCCTGGCGGTCCTGCGGATAAATCGCAAAAAATCAAACCCGAAGATAAAATTGTGGGTGTTGCCCAAGACGATGACGAGTTTGTGGATGTTATTGGCTGGCGCTTAGACGAAGTGGTTGAATTAATTAAAGGGCCTAAGGGCAGTGTTGTGCGCTTACAAGTAGTAAAAGGCTCCGGCGAAAACAATACGCCTGAGATAGTTGCTTTGACACGCGATAAAATTAAATTAGAAGACAAAGCCGCTAAATCTGAGGTGTATGTGCCTAAAACTGGGCCACATAAAGATGAAAAATTAGGCGTAATCACCATTCCTTCTTTTTATAATAATTTGCATGCTGATGTTGAAGTAGAAATTGAGAAATTAAATAAAGAACAGGTGCAAGGAATAATTGTTGATTTACGTGGTAATGGTGGGGGTTCGTTAACTGAAGCAACTCTATTGACTGGCTTGTTTATCGACAAAGGACCTGTTGTGCAGATCCGTGATGGCGCAGGGCGCATCAGAGTTGAACAAGATGTAGATGGTAAGGTGTTTTATGACGGCCCATTAACCGTATTGGTCGACAGGTACAGTGCTTCAGCTTCTGAAATATTTGCTGCAGCCTTACAAGATTATAAACGCGCACTCATTCTTGGTGAACAAACCTATGGTAAAGGTACTGTGCAGCAACATCGTGGTTTAGGCCGTATCTATGATTTGTACGAAAACCCTTTAGGTAGTGTGCAGTTTACTATTGCAAAATTCTATCGTATTGACGGTGGCAGTACGCAGCATATGGGCGTTATTCCTGATGTATTATTTCCATCGCCTATAGATCCTAAAGAGTGGGGCGAAAGCCAAGAAGAAACGGCCTTACCTTGGGATAGTATAGCTCGAGCTAATTATACCACTTTTGCTGAAACAAAACCCGTAGCGCAACAGTTAGTCTTAGAGCATAACAAACGCGTTAGTCAAGATCCTGAGTTTGCCTACATCTTTGAGGATATTGAGCGTTATAAAATCAAAAAAGCAGACAAAACGATCTCCTTGGTTGAGACTGAAAGGCTTAAAGAGAAGAATGAGGCTGAAGAGCGCAATTTGACTCGAGCCAATGAACGTTTAAAACGTCAAGGTTTGGAAGTAGTAAAGTCAATTGAAGATTTACCTGAAGATCTTCCTGAAATTGATCCCTTCCTTGATGAAGCTGCCAGCATTACTTACGACCTTCTCTCAACTGGGAAGTACGCTATTAATCAAAAATAATTATACCAAGCAACAAAAGGGCTATTTCCAATAGCCCTTTTTTACTTTATTTAACACAACTAAAAATAATAAAAATAGGTGACGAATGAGTGCACGAGGTGAATTTTCATCCAGGATTGGATTTATTTTGGCTGCGGCGGGTTCTGCAGTAGGTTTAGGTAACATCTGGGGCTTCCCCACGCAAGTTGCCAGCAATGGCGGTGCTGCTTTTGTTTTGGTTTATATTATTTTGGCCTTCGCTTTAGCTTATCCGGTATTAATGGCTGAGCTTATAATTGGTCGTGCAACACGAGCTAATATGGTTGATGCGCTAGGCCAAATTACCGGCAGTAATATTGGTCGAGCCACAGGTATTTGGGGCTTTATAACCGTTTCGCTTATTTTAGCTTTTTATGCCTTGGTTGCAGGTGTCATGATTTCTTTCTGTGCAGCTCCTCTTGCAGAATTATTGGGCTTTACCAGCGCAAGTGCTTGGTTAACGGCGGATTTGTCGTCGGAACAAGCAGTTAGCCGTAATATTATTTTTTGCGGTTTGTTTATGATCTTGACTGCCAGTATCGTATCTGGGGGAGTCAAAGATGGTATTGAACGTTGGTCAGTTCGTTTAATGCCTGCACTTTTTGTTATTATTTCCCTGTTAATTTTTTATGTATTGTCTTTAGACGGTGCAATGGAAGGTTTACGTCATTATGTATTGCCTGATTTCTCCAAAATTTTAAACCCTGATCTACTCATTAGTGCCATGGGACAAGCTTTTTTCTCTATGTCATTAGGTGTAGGTACCATGTTGGTATACGGTTCATATATTTCTAAAAATGAAAAATTACCTAATTTAGGTGCCGCTGTTGCTTTGGTTGATATTGGTGTAGCGGTACTTGCGGGTTTACTTATTATCCCCGCAATGTACGTAGCCTTGCATAATGGTGTGCAGATTTTTGGTGAAAATGGTGAATACATTGCCGGTCCTGGGCTTATTTTTGCTGTCTTACCCGCATTTTTTGACACCATGGGCATGATTGGTAATGTAGTTGCTTTTGCTTTTTTTGCGCTTATGGTTATTGCTGCTGTGACCTCATCTATTTCGATGTTAGAAGTCCCTGTGGCTTATGTTGTAGAGAGTAAGGGCCTAGGTCGTAAACGTTCAGTTTGGATAATAGCCTCAGTTATCTTCATATTAAGCACTGTTATAGCAACTAATTTTAATGCTTTATTTGGACTTGTCATTGCAGTGACAACCGAATATAGCCAACCTTTGTTAGGCTTAGTTTTATGTATCTTCGTTGGTTGGGTATGGAAGCGAGATCTAATACTGAAAGAGTTAAAACAAGGTGATGAATTTGTTGAACAAGGCTTGTTTTGGAAAATCTGGCCTTGGTACATCCGTTTTGTTTGTCCGGTGGTCATTGTCGTGATGTTTTATCGCTCAGTTTTAGGTTAATAAAAAGGTAATTAGTTTCCATGGAAAATAATAATAATAAACAGGTTAAAGAGGCTTCCTTACTTGATGCATTAGTCCCCATTCTGATATTAGTTTGTCTGCTGGGTTCATCAGTTTACCTTTTTGGCGATAACTCATCTTTTGGTCCGAATCAGATAGCGCTTCTTCTCGCCATGGGTATTGCTGCCATTGTTGGTATTAAGAATGGTTATAAATGGGATGATATTGAAAAGGGTATTGTTAAAGGGATCTCTCGCTCATTGGGTGCAATTCTTATTCTGTTGGCAGTGGGTTCTTTAATAGGTACTTGGATGCTATCCGGCACCGTACCGACATTAATATATTATGGTTTAGATTTATTAAACCCTTCAATGTTTTATGCTGCCTCGTGTTTGATTTGTGGCATTGTTGCTCTGAGTATTGGCAGTTCTTGGACAACCGCGGCGACTGTCGGGGTTGCTTTAATGGGGGTCTCGATTGGCATGGAAATGTCAGCGCCCATTACAGCCGGAGCAATTATCTCTGGTGCTTACTTTGGCGATAAAATATCGCCGTTATCTGAAACAACTAATTTAGCACCAGCGATAGCAGGGACCAATTTATTCGAACATATTCAATATATGTTATGGACGACTGTGCCTAGTTTTATCATTGCCCTTATTCTATTCACCGTGATTGGTTTTGGAGCAGAAGTACCCGAGTCAACAAGCCGTATCGAAGAAATGCAACAATTACTAAATCAAGAATTTAACCTTGGTTTTCATATGTTGATTCCGCTATTTGTATTATTGGCCATGGCAATTCGCAAAGTCCCAGCTTTTCCTGCTGTTGCTTTGGGCGCAATATTAGGTGGCGTGTGGGCGGCTATTTTTCAACCTGATGTCATTGTTAAGCTTGCACAAGAGGGAACGTCAGGCATAGAAGCAACTGCAGTTGTTATTTGGACTGCTCTTTTTGATGGAGTAAAATTTGCTACAAGTAGCGAGACCTTAAATGATTTGTTAAGTCGAGGCGGTATGTCTAGCATGCTTAATACGATTTGGTTGATCATGTGTGCGATGACCTTTGGCGCCGTACTTGAGAAAGTTGGCTTGCTCAAACGTGCAGTTAGTGCTTTTCTTAAAGGGGCTACGTCAGCGGGTGATATGGTAACACGCACAATATTAACCTGTATTGGTACTAATATTATCACCGCGGATCAATATATGGCCATCGTCATGCCCGGTAGAATGTATAAAGAAGAATTTGAAAAACGTGGTTTAAACCAATTAAACTTGTCCCGTAGTTTAGAAGATGGTGGAACATTGACCTCCCCACTTATTCCTTGGAATACTTGTGGAGTTTATATGCAAGGGGTATTGGCAGTAAGTCCTCTTGATTATATTTTCTATGCCTTCTTTAATTTGATTAATCCGGTCTTATCAATAATTTATGCTTATTTGGGTATAAAAATCCTGCGTATTCCTATCCCCAAAACGACTGCAACAACCCAAAGCTAGTTCTAACGAAGTGAGTATTGAAAGCAATACTCACCCTTAATTTTGTAAATTTTTAGAGAGTGATATGACGACAAATTCGATACAAGTGACTGAGCCTAATATAAAAAAAAGGTCAGATTATTTGCCTTCAGCATTTTTGATTGAACACGTTTCTTTGACTTTCGATCTTACATCTGAATCAAGCACTGTTCGTTGTGTTTCCCGCGTAATACGTAATGGCCAACATCAGCTTCCCTTAGTGCTTGACGGTGAAGAGTTAGAATTAAAATCTATAGCTGTCAACGGGCAGGCATGGACTGACTATCAAGTCGAAGCAAGTTCAATGACTTTGAACATTGCCTTGGCAGAGTTTGAATTAGATATCACCACGACTGTTTATCCACATTTAAATACTAGCCTGGAAGGTTTGTATTTTGCAGCAGGTGCTTACTGTACTCAGTGTGAAGCGGAAGGCTTTCGTAAGATCACCTACTTTTTAGATAGGCCTGATGTATTGGCAACCTATGATGTAACGATACGAGCGGAACAAGCGGCTTTTCCTTTTTTATTATCAAATGGCAATAAAATCGACAGTGGCTCACTAGACGATGGACGTCATTGGGTGAGTTGGTCTGACCCGTTCAAAAAACCCTGTTATTTATTTGCCTTGGTGGCGGGCGATTTCGATTTATTAGTCGATAGTTATACCACCATGACTGGGCGTGAAGTCGCGTTGGAGTTATTTGTTGACAAAGGTAAGTTGTCTAAAGGGCAGCATGCACTGGATTCACTTAAAAAAGCTATGCAGTGGGATGAAGAAGTATTTGGTTTAGAGTACGACTTAGATATCTACATGATCGTTGCCGTCGATTTTTTCAACATGGGCGCGATGGAAAATAAAGGTTTAAATGTATTTAATAGCAAGTTTGTCTTGGCTGACCCTGAATCAGCCACAGACGACGATTTTTTTAATATTGAAGCCGTTATTGCCCACGAATATTTCCACAATTGGACTGGTAACCGAGTCACGTGCAGAGATTGGTTTCAGCTTAGTTTAAAAGAAGGTTTGACTGTTTTTCGCGATCAGCAGTTTAGTGCTGATATGGCTTCGCCTTTAGTTAATCGTATTAAAAACGTAAAAGTGATACGCGAAAATCAGTTTGCCGAAGATGCCAGTGCCATGTCGCATCCGATCCGTCCAGATGAAGTCATAGAAATGAATAATTTCTATACGGTTACTGTGTATGACAAAGGGGCAGAGGTGATCCGTATGATGCACACTTTGTTAGGGGCGCAGGGTTTCAGGCAGGGCATGGATTTGTATTTTGAACGCTTTGATGGACAAGCGGTAACCTGTGATGATTTTGTGCAAGCCCTACAAGATGCAACGGGCAAGGATTTGACCATATTTAAACGTTGGTATAGTCAATCCGGCACACCCAGTGTAAATGTCACAGATTTTTACGATCGTCAAACGGGTACCTATAGGTTAAATATTAGCCAGAATACAAAGGCCACCGCTGGCCAGAAAGATAAAATGTCACTGCACATTCCCTTAACCTTTAGTTTGTTAGACAAACAAGGAAAAACACTTAGCCTTGACGATAAGGGCAGTACCGAACTAGTAGCTGAGTTAAAAGAAGACAATCAACAATTTAACTTTTTTGGTTATACAGAAAAACCAACGCCATCTTTGCTGCATAATTTTAGCGCTCCTGTGCGTTTAGAATTTGACTATAGCAACGAACAACTTGCACATGTGTTGCTGCACAGTCCTGATGATTTTGCTCGTTGGGATGCGAGTCAAAAGATCTACAGTGATTGTATTCATCAGTTAAGCAATAATGATCAGGTAGTGGCCAATACCCTAGTAGACAATTTATTGCTGGCACTGAAGCCTATTGCTGAAAATCCAGATTTACCCTTGGCCTTTAAAGCTGAAATGTTAAGTTTGCCTTCTTTTGAAACGCTGCTTCAGCAACGTGGAAAGGTTAATATCGATAAACTATACAACGCTAGAAAATCTTTGATGCTTATAATGGCAAAGGCATTTTTACCTCAGTGGCGTGCTATGTATCAAACAACAACGCGTCAGCCTTATCAATATGAACAAGGCCAAGTTGAGCAGCGTAAGCTAAATAACCTCAGTTTAGAATACTTACAATTAAGTGGCGAACAAGATGCGGAAGGACTTATCCGTCAACAATTTGCTGAATCGAATAATATGACTGATACTCTGGGTGCCTTAGCGGCTGCTCAGTTAGGTGAGCTGAGTTTATTTGACGACTTGATGTCTCAATTTGAGCAACGTTGGCAAGCTGAACCGCTGGTTTTGGATAAGTGGTTTTCCTTGCATGCCAACACACCGCGTCCTGATATCCTTGCGCGACTTGAGATACTCGCGGGCCATGCTCAATACAGTATTTCTAATCCCAACAGGGTGCGTTCTCTAGTGGGTAGTTTTGCTTATTATAATGTTCCCGGGTTTCATGCTATTGACGGCAGTGGTTACGCTTTTTTAGCAGATTATCTGATTAAATTGAATACCGTAAATCCACAAATTGCTGCGAGGTTAATTACGCCTTTAACACAATGGCAGAAAGTAGATAAAAAACGCCAAGCATTAATGCAACATCAGTTAATGCGTATAAGCGGCATTCCGAACTTAAGTAAAGATTTGTTTGAAAAAATAAGCAAGAGTTCAAATTTTAAATAATATTAACGATGCAAACGTATTTTTTTACCTTGTCAGCCAGCTATGAATATTGCCTGAGACTATACGAACCAGGCATATATGCTGTCGTTATAATTGACGAAAAAGGTAAGAAAGTTCAGATACCCACGAAAAATTTACGTCCCTTTGTTGGCCAGAATGGCATTAGGGGCAGGTTTAGATTGCAAGTTGATAATACGAATCAGCTGCTTAGTTTCGAAAAGATGAGTTAGTTATTTCACGTGCTCGGTTAAATAATGAACACAAGTGATTGATATGTAAGTACATCATAGATTTTCAACTGGTACGATTAGTTCTTGCTATCAATGCAAAATGATGTAATCATTTTGTTAATATTAAGTTCGTTAAACTATGGCAATTGCTCGTGTTTTTTACACGGTTTATTGGGGAGTATAAAAGATGATTTATGGGACTTCCATATTCAAGAAAACAACAATCGCGTTAGGTATTGCCAGCGTATTCGGTGTTTGTTCAATTAATGCAAATGCAGCAGAGTGGAATAGTGGTGATTGGTCGGCTAGTTTCTACTCCAATTTTTCCATAGGCACTAGCGTGCGAGTCGAAGACATTGATTTTTCAAGAGTCGGAAACAGTAACCAGTTAAATTTAGACTGGTCGGGTTATAACCCTGCAACCAATCCTATTTATAGTTCGGCCGATGTATGGGGTTTGACTGATGCAGCTTATTCGACCAACGGTGATTTGGGTGATTTAAATTTTGATAAAAATAAATCATTTTCAACCTTGTTTAAAGGTGTGCATGAATTAGAAGTCAACTATAAAGATGTTGGTCTCTTTATGCGTGGTATGTATTTCTATGACTTTGAAATGAAAGACCGCTCTCGTGCTTGGACTAATCCCATTACTGGCAATAAACAGGATCCTTGTGCTTCAAGCACCGCAAGTGAAGAGCTTTGTTCAGACATTCGTTTATTAGATGCTTTTGTTTATGCTGATTTTAGCATTGCTGACAAACCTGTCAGCTTGCGTGTGGGTCAACAAGTTATCACTTGGGGTGAGGGTACATTTATTCAGCATGGTATTAATACTATCAGTCCTGTTGATGTCACCCGTGCGCAGGCACCCGGTGCCGAGCTAAAAGAAGTATTTATCCCGGTTGGAACGCTTTTTGGTTCAATAGATTTAACCGAATCATTCAGTCTTTCTATGTACTATCAATACGAATGGCAACGCAGCCGCTTGCCACAAGCAGGCAGTTATTTTGCGACTAATGACTTTGCTGGTGAAGGTGGTCAGGCACAAAATATTCAACTTGGTTTCAGTGGTAACCCAGATATAGATTTAGAATTTTTGTTAGCAGGTCTAAATCAACTTGGTGGTGCTCTGCAAGCAGGTGCTAGTTCTAGCCAAATTGGTAGTGCTTATTTGGCATACCCAACTAAAGTGGCTATCAGAGGCTTCGGTGATGCTGCGCATCATGATGCCAGTGATAGTGGTCAATACGGGATTAAAGCGACCTATTTTGCTTCTGAATTGAATTACTCTGAATTGAGTTTCTATTTGATAAATTACCACAGCAAACTTCCTTTGATTACTGGGGTGACCTCGAATTTCACTCAAGGCGCTATTGGAGCTGATTTAGCTTATTTAGCCCAAAATGTCATGACTCGAGACAATATTACAGACCTGCAAGCGTTTACTAAAATAGAATTTGAATACCCAGAAGATCTGAAACTTTATGGTTTTAGTTTCAATACCAATGTGGGTGAAACTGCATTGGCTGGTGAGATATCTTACCGTGTGGATGAGCCACTGCAAATTGATGATGTTGAGTTGCTTTATGCTGCCATGCCACAACAATTAGCAATTGCAGGTATCAGACCAGATTTTGCTGGCATCTCACAACTAGATGGTTATCTAGGAGGGGCTATTGGACCGGGCGAGACTGCACAGGGTTATTTGAATTCAGATACTATGCAGATTCAAGCAACCGCAACCCATATTTTTGGGCCGATGTTAGGTACCGACAATCTTGTGGTTTTGGGCGAAGTGGGTTTTGTCAATATCATGGACTTTCCTGATCCCAATGTCATTCGTTTGAATGGTCCTGGCTCGGTTAGAACACCGTCGTTAGAGCCGACTGCAGATGGTAATCCAAGAACAGGTTTGCATATTGGTTTGTCAGATGGGCCTGAGTTAAATCCATTCCCAACTAAAACCGCATGGGGTTATCGATTATTGGCTAATGCTTCTTATAACGACGTATTTGCTGGGGTAAACCTACAGGCTAGATTCACCTTTGCACACGATGTTAATGGTATAACCCCTGATCCTATGTTCCTATTTATCGAAGAACGAAAATCAGCTAGTGCTACTTTAACCTTTGATTATTTAAGTAAATTGTCAGCTTCTTTAGGTTATAACAGTTTCTGGGGCGGGGTAGGCACGACGAATGCCTTGTCTGATCGCGATTTCGTGTCTTTTAATGTTAAGTATTCAATTTAGAGAGTCCAATTATGTTTAAAAAACTCGTATTAATTAGTTCTGTAATCTCATTGACGCTAGCGACTAGCATGGTCAATGCTAAGGTTTCAGATGCCGAAGCGAATAAGCTAGGCAACGAACTAACGCCACTAGGTGGCCTGAAAGCCGGTAATAAAGACGGCAGTATTCCTGAATGGACGGGTGGAATAACGGCTCCACCTTCTGGTTACAAGCAAGGTGACTTTCATCCAGACCCCTTTAAAGACGATAAAGTTTTGTTTGAAATTACGGCGTCAAATTACAAGCAGTACGCTGAATTCTTAAGTGATGGTCAGCAAAAGATGTTTGAAACCTATCCTACTACTTTCCGTATGCCAGTTTATCAGACGCATCGTTCGGCATCGTCTCCTCAGTTTGTCTATGATGAAACGAAAAAGAACGCACAAATGGCTGAGTTAATTCAAGGTGGTAATGGTGTTAAGAATGCCGCTATCGGTATTCCTTTCCCGATCCCACAATCTGGTGTTGAGGCAATCTGGAATCACATACTGCGTTATCGCGGTCAATCAGTGCATCGTTTTGGTGGTCAGGCGGCGCCGACCGCATCTGGTGATTATACCATTATCGGTTTTGATGATTTGTTATTGCAAAAATATTCAGCTAAAGATGCTACCCGTGAAAAGCTACTTGAAGAAAACGTTATTTCTAAATTTATGCAAGAAGTTACGTCACCAGCGCGTTTAGCCGGAACTGTATTGTTAGTGCACGAAACCATGGATCAAGTAAGAGAGCCGCGCAAAGCCTGGACTTACAATACAGGTCAAAGAAAAGTACTTGCTGCTCCAAACATTGCTTATGATGCGCCTGGTACAGCAGCAGATGGTTTGCGTACAACAGATGACTTCGATATGTTTAATGGTGCTCCAGATCGGTATAACTGGGAGCTCAAGGGACGTAAAGAAATGTATGTTGCTTATAACAGCTACAAATTACACAGTGATAAAGTCAAATATGAAGATATACTCAAACCGGGTCACATAAATCCTGACTTAACCCGTTTTGAAAAACATAGGGTTTGGGTGGTTGAAGCTAATCTAAAACCAGAATATCGTCACGTTTATCAAAAACGCGTATTTTTTATTGATGAAGACAGCTGGCAAGTTCAAGTAGCCGATATGTACGACAATCGTAACGAGCTATATCGGGTTGCTGTTGCGCATGGCTTAAACTATTATGAAGTACCTACCCAATGGTCCACTCTTGAAGTGTACTATGATCTAAACTCTCGACGTTATTTAGCTTTGGGCTTAGATAACCAAGAATATATGTACGAGTTTGATAAAGAGATGGATGATGGTGATTTTACGCCCAACGCCCTGCGTCGGAAAGGAAAACGCTAAATTAGGAAGAAAAATGGTTGGCGTTGCCAGCCATTTTTTTAACTTAACAATGAGTACTCTATGTTGTTTAAAATAAAAAGTTTATCCCTGCTGTGTCTGTTACCTCTTTTGGTTTTTGGCCAATCCAATGACCATTCCTATATGGCGCCATTAGCCTCAGAATCCCTATTGTTAGATATCACCCGCAATACAGACAATTTTATTGTGGTGGGCGAAAGAGGTCACGTATTGCGTTCAGTTAATGGTATCGACTGGCAGCAAATTGATGTGCCTACTTTGTCAACTTTAACTGCGGTTACCACTTTGGGGCAGAATGTGTGGGTTGTTGGTCATGATGCGACCATACTAAAAAGCACTGATAGTGGCGCAACGTGGCGTTTACAAAATCGCAATATTGAGTTAGAGAAGCCGCTGTTAGACGTCCTGTTTTTCGACAACAATCATGGAATTGCTGTTGGTGCTTACGGACTCTTTTTACGTACCCAAGATGGGGGTGAGAGTTGGCAGTCAGAATTGCATGCAGAATTGTTGAATCCTGACGATAAAGAATATATGGATGAACTCAAACAAGAAGATGAAGCCTTCTATCAACAAGAGTTACTGTCTATTCTGCCTAACATTAATCGTGTTAGTGCTGACGGAGATACCTTATATATGGCGGGTGAATCCGGCTTGTTGGCAACGAGTATCGACTCAGGAGTTAGCTGGCAACGTATGGATATTGATTATTCTGGGTCATTTTTTGATATTCAACGAACTAAGTCAGGTCGTCTTTTTGCTGCTGGACTAAGAGGTAACTTGTATGAGTGGCAACTAGATAAATGGCAAGCACTAGAGTCAGGCTCTACTTTCACTTTAAATTCCATCGTTTCAGTTGATTTAAATACATCGATAGTCCTTGGCAATAACGGGGCGATAGTGAAGATTACAGACGATAAAGTTAAATTTGTACAAACTGACGAAGGCAAGTCCCTTATTAATGCTGAAATGCTGGGTGACAAATTACTCGCAGTGTCTGAAGTAGGTATTAAAAATGTGGTAATAGGGACAAGTGCACATGAATAATATTATTAAATCCATTGAAGCTTTTGTTTTTCGCTACCGTTTAGCGGTTATTCTGGTTTTTTTATTAACCACCTTATTTCTCGGTTTTCAGGCGTCACAGCTTAAATTAGACGCTGGCTTTACTAAAAACATCCCCCTTAATCATGAATATATGCAAAACTATATGAAGCATAGTAAAGATTTTGGTGGGGCGAACAGTGTATTGGTTGCTGTTTGTGATACACAGCAAACTATCTACAATAAAAGCTTTTTTGATACTTTAAAAAATGTCCATGACCAATTCTTTTTTATAAATGGTATCGATCGTTCACTGGTCAAATCAATCTATTCTTCGTCAACCCGCTTTACCGAAATTGTAGAAGGCGGCTTTGCCGGTGGGCCGGTGATTCCAGCCGATTTTAATTCTTCTCACCCTGATGCATTAGACAAAGTTGCCAGTAACATAGAAAAAGCCGGCATTGTTGGCCGATTAGTGTCTGACGATTTTAAGTGCGCCATGGTCTCAGGGCAATTGCTTGATTTAGATCCTAACACCGGTGAAAAGTTAAGTACCTTAGCCTTTGCGGAAGACTTAGAGGAACAAATCCGTAAGCCATTCGAAAATGAGCAAGTCACTATTCATATCATTGGTTTCGCTAAGATGATCGGTGATGTGGCTGATGGTGCCAAAGATGTCGTTATCTTTTTTGCAATCGCCATGGCCATCACTGGGATATTAGTCTTTTTCTTTTGTAAATCATTGATGCTGACGTTTATACCGTTGCTATGTTCAGTGATTGCGGTTATCTGGCAACTTGGATTATTAACCTTACTAGGTTTTGGTTTAGATCCGATGTCGATATTAGTGCCATTTTTAGTTTTTGCTATTGGTATTAGTCACGGTGTGCAGATGATCAACTCCTTAGGTAAAGAAGTCATCGCGGGTTCCAGCGTAAAAATGGCTGCACAAAGTGCCTTTAGGACATTATTGATCCCCGGTGGCGTTGCCTTGTTGTCTGATACTATCGGATTTATGACTTTGTTAGTCATTGATATCGGTATTATTCGAGAACTTGCCATCACTGCTAGTATGGGTGTTGCTGTTATTATTTTGACCAACTTAGTTTTATTGCCCGTTTTAATGTCTTATTTAAAGTTGGATGATAAATATAAGCAAAAATTTGCTGGTAAAGAATCACGTTCAGATAAATTTTGGGACACTATAGCTGCATGCTCAAGTCCCAAAGTGGCCGTGGTTATTTTAGTGGTTACCTTGGCACTATTTGGCTTTGGTTGGGTTCAGTCACTTAAAATGAAGATTGGTGATTTGCATGCTGGTGCGCCTGCACTGCATGAAAATTCTCGTTACAACCAAGATACATTTTTGATCACCGACAAATTTGCTATTAGTGTGGATTATCTATCCATTCTGGTTGAAACCGACCCTAATTCCTGTTCGTCTTACGAAGTTATGACTGCCATTGACACGTTACAGTGGAAGATTTCTAATGTGCCAGGTGTGCAATCAGCGGTTAGTTTGGCTTCAGTCGCTAAAATCGTAAATGCAGGATACAACGAAGGTAATCCTAAATGGCGAGTCTTACCTAGAAATCAAGCTACACTGGTACAAGATATATCTTTAGTACCGACCTCTTCTGGCCTATTAAATGGTGATTGCTCAGTGATGCCGATTATCCTGTTTATGCAGGATCACAAAGCTGAAACGATCACGGCTGTGGTTGACGCAATAAAAGAAGTACGGCAAGAATACGAAACGGATACGTTAAAATTTCAACTGGCTTCTGGACCTGTAGGTGTTATGGCTGCGCAAAATGAAGCTGTAAGTGCGGCACAGAATCCGATGATGGCCTACGTATTTGGTGCGGTTATTATATTGTGTTTACTCAGCTTTAAGTCACTGCGTGCGACGCTAGCGGTGGTAATACCGCTTTATGTTGTATCAGTATTAGCGCAGGCTTTGATGACATATTTGCAAATTGGACTTACTGTTTCTACCTTGCC
The DNA here is from genome assembly GCF_040012495.1 of Paraglaciecola sp. 25GB23A. Classification (NCBI taxonomy): domain Bacteria; kingdom Pseudomonadati; phylum Pseudomonadota; class Gammaproteobacteria; order Alteromonadales; family Alteromonadaceae; genus Paraglaciecola; species Paraglaciecola sp. 25GB23A. The sequence goes on along the minus strand of NZ_JBDYKM010000013.1, from coordinate 64,584 downwards.
GGTCATTGCGCTAGGGGTAGGTATTGGGGTTGATTATGGCATTTATATCTTGTCGATAATGAGTGCTAAACTCAAAGCTGGAATGGCGGTTAGACAGGCTTATTTTGAAGCATTAAAAGAGCGCGGCAGTGCAGTGTTATTTACTGGAGCGACCTTGGCAGTTGGCGTAAGTACTTGGGTATTTTCGTCACTGAAGTTTCAAATGGATATGGGTATTCTGCTGACATTTATGTTTATCGTAAACATGATGGGGGCAATAATTGTACTTCCTGCGTTGGCTGCCTTGTTCTGGCGTAAACAGCACTAAAAATATTTTTGCATAGTTATTAAATATATTGATTTAAAAAAGGCCTTTAGGCCTTTTTTTATGAGTGTTATTTGCATGCTTATGATGAATGTTAATTTTGCGTAAATTTAATGCTTTTAATACTCGAGTAATTTAGCGAAAATAGATTCATTAAATCAAAAAACTGTATATTTCTCAGTCTTTTGACTAATCTGAATGGGTCAAATATGTTTTTATTATTTTAACAAATGTGACACATTTACCCTACAACATGAATAGCCAGCTAATTAAAAGGTAAGCACATGACGGTTACTAATAACCAGCATTCCGTTTTACTCGAAAATGTTTACAAACTTATTCAAAAGAAACTTGATGAGTCTCAAGTTGATCGCGTAGTCCAGTTTTCCAAAATACTGTTTAAGAATATATCCAAAGACGATCTTGAGAATCGCAGTGATAGCGATATGTATGGTGCAACCTTGAGTTTGTGGAATGAATTTTACGATTATTCAGGCAATAAACCCTTTATTCGCGTTTTTAATCCTGAAATAGCCAAACATGGTTGGCAGTCGACTCATACCATCATTGAAATAATTGTTCCTGATAGTCCATTTTTAGTTGACTCAGTGCGCATGGCTTTAAATCGTATGGGTATCACCGCCCATTTACTGCTGCACAGTCCTATTAAAGTTAAACGTGACAAGCTGCACAAATTTGTCGCTTTTGATAGCGCAGATAGTGATAAAGAAGGGGTGGTTAAACAAACGGTCTTTTTAATTGAAGTTGATCGTCAAACCAGTAAAAAAGAACTTGAAGCATTAAGCTCTGAGTTGCTGTCAGTAGTCAGTGAAGTGTCTCTAGCCGTTAATGATTGGCAAGCTATGCGTGACCGCCTAGCCGTGATAATTAAAGAATTTCCGAGTCGCCCATTTCCGCAAGATGGTAAAGAAAAAAATCAAACAATTAAGTTCTTAAATTGGTTATACGATCATAATTTTACCTTGATGGGCTACCGTCATTACAATGCAAAACCTATTAGAGGTGACCACCGTTGGGTGGCCGATAACGACTCTAGCTTAGGTTTAATGAAAAACTCCAAAAGTGAGCGGGACAGAGTATTATCTAATATCCCAGATTCTGCGCGGACCGAAGCATTAAGTAAAAACCCATTAATGCTAACCAAAACTAACTCTCGTTCAAGAGTGCATAGACCTGCCTATATGGATTATGTGGGAATTAAGCAATTTGATGAACAGGGAAATGTGGTTGGCGAAGATCGTTTTATTGGGCTGTACTCGGCCGCATTTTATAATAGCAGCGCAACACAACTACCAGTATTACAGGAAAAGATTGATGCCATTTGTACTCTGTCAGGTTTTGAATTGGGTTCACACGGGCAAAAAGCGTTTTTGAATATTATTGAAACTTATCCAAGAGATGAGTTAGTGCAAGGTACGGTTGAAGAGTTAGCACAAATTGCTTTAGGCATTTTTCAAATGCAGGAGCGTGGTATATCCCGTTTATTTGTGCGCAAAGATCAGTTCGGACGTTTTGTTTCTTGCATGGTTTATGTGCCTCGAGAACGTTACAACACACAATTGCGTAAAGATACTCAAGAGCTGCTAAAAAAATCTTTTGGTAGCCATGAAGAGGTGGAGTTTACCACTTACTTCTCAGAATCAGTTTATGCTCGGACCCACTATATTGCGCGTGTTAAAAACAATAACTCGGAGTTTAATGTGAGAGAGATTGAAAAAAATATCATTGAACTTACCAAAAGCTGGGAAGACCGCCTGCTAACAACGATCCGCAATAAACACGGTGAAGCGGTTGGTAAGGCGCTGGAGAAAAAGTACGTCAATGCCTTCTCCAGAAGTTACAAAGAATATAACTTACCCAGTGCTGCATTGGTTGATATGGATAAGTTAGAGCAGTTAAATGCTGAGCAAACCTTGGATATGTTGTTTTATCGCCCACAAGAAGAAGGGCCCGATAGTAAAATTGTTAAGTTAAAATTATTCCATAAAAATGAACCCATTCACCTTTCAGCGGTGTTGCCCATGTTGGAAAACTTTGGTCTACGGGTCATAGATGAGAGTCCATTTAAAGTTGATTGCGGTAATGGTGAAATTAATTGGATCATGGATTTCTCCATGTTGCACAACACCAGTAATGATATGGAACTTGAACAAGCGCAAAGCTTATTCCAAGATGCCTTTTCTCAAGTATGGTATGCAAAATTAGAAGATGATCCTTTTAACCGTCTTGTTTTGGGTGCAGGTTTGACCGGTAGAAAAGTCACTATCTTACGAGCTTACGCAAAGTATATGCGGCAGATTGGTAGTTCTTTCAGTCGGGATTATATCGCCAATACTTTGGCTAATTACCCTGAAATCGCTAAGCAATTAGTGAAATTATTTGATTTACGTTATAACCCCAAAATTAAGCAGGCGGCTAAAAAAGTCGAAGCACTTTTGCTGGTGATCAAAGAACAAATGGATACCGTTTCCAATCTAGATGACGACAGAATAATACGCCGTTATTTAGACTTGATAATGGCAACCTTAAGAACCAATTTTTATCAGCTGGATGAGGAAGGTAAAGAAAAGTCTTATGTTTCTATCAAGATGCTGCCAGATTTAATTCCAGAAATGCCGCTGCCTAAACCCAAATTTGAGATTTTTGTTTATTCGCCGCGAGTAGAAGGTGTGCATTTACGTGGTGGCAAAGTAGCTAGAGGCGGTTTACGTTGGTCAGACCGACAAGAAGATTTCCGTACTGAGATCCTCGGTTTAGTTAAGGCCCAACAGGTTAAAAATACGGTTATTGTTCCAGTGGGAGCAAAGGGTGGATTTGTTTGTAAAAGTTTACCCGTTAATCAAGGCAGAGCGGCCTATATTGCTGAAGGACAAGCCTGTTATAAAATATTTATTCGCAGTTTATTGGATATTACCGACAACATCATTGATGGCAAAGTAATACATCCAAAAGATGTGGTGCGCTTAGACGAAGATGACCCATATTTAGTTGTGGCTGCCGATAAAGGAACGGCTACCTTCTCTGATATTGCTAATGGTATTTCACAAGAGTTTGGTTTTTGGTTAGGTGATGCCTTTGCCTCAGGTGGCAGTATTGGCTACGACCATAAAAAAATGGGTATCACTGCCAAAGGCGCATGGGAATCTGTTAAGCGCCATTTCCGAGAAACAGGAATTGATTGTCAAACCACTGAATTCTCGGTAGTGGGTATTGGTGATATGGCTGGTGATGTATTTGGTAATGGTATGTTGTTATCCAAACATACAAAACTTATTTGTGCCTTTAACCACTTACATATTTTCTTTGATCCAGAGCCAGATGCGGCTGCTACCTATCAAGAGCGTCAACGTTTATTTGAAAATCCATCGTTGAGTTGGGACGATTATGATCGTTCTTTGATTTCAAAAGGTGGCGATATATTTTACCGCTCAGCGAAGTCAATTAAATTGACCGCAGAAATGCGTAAATGGTTGGGGACTAAGCAACTCACCATGACACCTAACGAATTGATCCACAACGTCTTAAAAATGCCAGTTGACCTTATCTGGAACGGCGGAATCGGTACGTATGTGAAGAGTACCAAAGAAACGAATTCAGACGTAGGCGATCGCGCTAACGACGATACTCGGGTTAATGGTAAAGATGTAAAAGCTAAAATAATTGGTGAAGGTGGTAACTTAGGTATGACTCAGTTGGGTCGTATTGAATACGCCATGCATGGTGGCCGAGTTAATACTGACTTTATTGACAACGTGGGTGGAGTGGATTGCTCTGACAATGAAGTTAACATCAAAATCTTATTAAACGCCTTAGTTAATGCGGGTGATTTGACCCAAAAGCAACGTAATAACCTGCTGTATTCGATGACGGATGATGTGGGCGAACTGGTTATCCAAGATTGCTATCGTCAAACACAATCTATCTCTATTTCGCATCTTGGCGGCGTAACTCAACTCAAAGAGCAGTTACGTTTTATCCATGGCTTAGAAAGAGAAGGGTATTTAAACAGAGAGCTTGAGTTCATCCCTTCTGATGATGAAATTTCCGACCGCTTGGCAAAATCCATGGGCTTAACCCGTCCTGAACTCTCGGTTATGTTAGCTTATGGCAAAATGGTATTGAAAGAAAAATTCAATATTCCTTCAATTACTCAAAACCCTTATCACGGTAAGCTATTGATTGAGGCATTTCCTAAAGTATTACAGGAAAAGTTTGCCGCTCAAATGGAGCAGCATCCATTACGCAGTGAAATCATTGCTACTAAATTGACCAATAACATTATCAATGACATGGGCATGAATTTCGTTTTTAGAATTCAAGAAGAGACAGGCGCTGGCGTAGATGAAATTGCCAATGCTTATGTGATAGTCAAAGGCATATTTGGCTTAGAGAGTTTGTGGGAGCAGATTGAAACGCTCGACGCTAGTATCAGCGCTCAAGTACAACTGTCTATGTTAGAGGGCATGCGACGCACTCTAAGACGCGCGGCACGCTGGTATTTGCGTCATGGCAATAAATCGCTCAGCATCCAAGAGGCGATTAATTGTTATAAAACGACCTACCAAGATTTGTTTGTAAATATTCAAAACTATCTGGTTGTGGATGAATACAAGCAACTGGAAACTACTTTACAAAATTATATCAATGCAGGCGTACCAGATAAAATTGCTTATCGTGTCGCTAGTCTAAGTAATATGTTCCCTAGCTTAGACCTTGCGCAGGTTGCTGAGGTTGAGAAACGCGATATTAAACTAGTCGCTAACTTGTATTTCAAATTGGGCTCTAAACTAGAAGTACATTGGTTCTTGGAGCAAATTAATAATCAACCCGTGAATAACCATTGGCAAGCCTTAGCTAGAGCCTCATATCGTGAAGAACTTGATTGGCAACAACGAGCCTTAACGACGGTATTGCTTAATTCTTCACCAAAAAGTGTTAATGCCGAAGAAATTCTAGAAAAATGGATGGAAAATAATCAAACATTGTTAGATCGTTGGTATCATATGATGTCTGAATTTAAAACCAGTAGCACCCATGAATTTGCGAAATTTTCGGTGGCATTGCGTGAACTGATGTTACTCAGTATTAACGCCAATAGTTAACGTAAACATAGCAAGCTAAAGCCCTGGTCATACCGGGGCTTTTTTATATAAAGAGAAAACGATGTATTCAATATTTCAAAAAGCCTTATTTAGTCAAGATCCGGAGTGGAGTCATGATTTCACTATAAAATCGTTGAGATGTACGCAAAACACCCTGTTAGACATGGCCTATCGTCAAAAAGTTAACGATAAACCTGTCAAGTTATTTGGCTTACATTTTAAAAATCCACTTGGACTTGCTGCCGGGCTAGATAAAAATGGCGAATGTATTGATGCGTTTGCCGCAATGGGTTTTGGTTATATTGAGATTGGTACGGTGACACCCAGAGCGCAGTCGGGTAACGATAAACCTCGGATGTTTCGTCTGCCGCAAGGGCAGGCCATTATTAATCGCATGGGTTTTAACAATAAAGGCGTTGATAACTTGGTCGCGAATGTAAAACGAGCACGCTATAAAGGTGTCTTGGGCATTAATATCGGCAAAAACAAAGATACCCCAGAAGAAGCGGCCTTGAGTGATTATGTATATTGCTTGCAAAAAGTCTATGAACTGGCTAGTTATGTGACGATTAATATTTCGTCGCCAAATACCCCTGGTTTACGTAATTTGCAGCACGGCAATGCTTTAAATAGTCTGTTGACGGGCTTAAAAACCGAACAAGCTAAACTGGCAGATAAGCATAAAAAGTATACGCCAATTCTAGTTAAGATCGCGCCAGATCTTAGTGAGTCAGAAATTGAAAAAATGGCAAGTGCATTGATCGCCAATGGGATCGATGGGGTAATTGCCACCAATACGACCCTAGATCGCCAAGCGGTTATTGGTCAATTAAATGCTGAGCAGGCAGGGGGCTTAAGTGGAGAGGTTCTGTGTGAAAAAAGTCAATACGTCGCCACTAAACTTGCAGCCGCATTAGATGGCGCAATACCGATGATTGGCGTGGGTGGGATTCATGATGCAGTATCTGCGAAGGCTAGGCTCGACGCTGGATCCTCACTGATCCAACTCTACACTTCACTGATCTATCAAGGCCCTAAAGTGATCAAACAGATCGTCAATGGCTTATAATGATCAGGGCATGATCAAAGTAAAATAGATCAAATTATTATTAACATGGATGTTATTTTACGCTCACAGCTATGGTAGCTTGCTCAGTATTGGAAGGTTAATTAGAGAGCGCTCAGCCTATGTTACAGCCTACGACAGATTGGCATTGGTACTGCGACAAGCAGTATTTAATGTTATCCCTCAAGCATAACTTGCAGTTTCAAACGGCTTACAATATTGGCCGTTTGTTAAATGTGCCTGCCGACAAACAATTTTTTTCTATGCTCGACTCAGAGCGTTATATGCAGTTGGCAGAGCAATTAGAGGCCAGTCATTTAAATGTGGGGGCTGCCGAGATGACCCAGATTTTATTAAATGCTATTGCTGCCATTACGTTCCATAAACCCGTAACACTGCGCAGTTGGTATTTTTGTGAACAAAATCATGCGGGAGCTATTCGCCAATTGGCCAGCCTTGAAAACCAAGATGGAAAGGGCAATGTACTGATCTTAGAACAAGAACAACATGTGGCGACTTGCATGGTTATATCCCAGAGCCTTATTCTTAATGCCAACAAACAATTGCAGAAATTTGAATTAGTAAAGGTAATGAAAAATCGATTGATCCCTTATATCGCCCCAGCAAAGCAACTTTCTCAAACGGCCTAAAGCGTTAATAGCTGAACATGTCAAAATAAAGCGCTTTTATGTGCTATTAACTATGCGCCGAACTGTGATTTACCGTATAATCCCGCCCGATTTATTTCTTAGGTAGCATGAATGTTAGAGTTTTTAATTACAGCAGCAAAAGGGCTTGATGAGCTTTTGTTAGAAGAGTTGTCATCAATCTGTCCTGATAGTCAGCTAAAATCGAAGCCTGGCCAGGTGATAATGTTTGCTGAAATTGAGGATGCGTACAAAGTATGTCTTTGGTCACGTTTAGCTAACCGAGTTCTTCTAAAACTCAGTGATGGCCCTGTCAGCGACGCTGAAGATTTATATAAAATTGCTGACAAGGTTAATTGGCCAACTCATTTTGGCACTAAAAATACTTTTGTGGTTGATTTCAATGGTACAAATCAACAAATAAATAATACCCAGTTTGGTGCGTTAAAAATTAAAGACGCGATTGTCGATCAATTTACGACCTTTTTTGATGAGCGTCCTTCTATTAGTAAAATAGCGCCCGATATTAGAGTTCATGCCCGTTTATGGCGAGATAATCTGAGTATCTATTTAGATATGTCTGGTCGAAGTTTGCATCAAAGGCATTATCGCAGCAAAACGGGATTAGCGCCGGTTAAAGAACATATTGCCTGTGCAATGTTAATCCGCAGCGGTTGGAGCAAGAATCAACATTTACCTCTGTTAGATCCTATGTGTGGCTCGGGCACCATCGTTATTGAAGGAGCACTAATGGCCGCCAATATTGCTCCTGGTTTAAAACGGGACTATTGGGGTTTTTCCCAATGGCAACAGCATGAAGAGAGCATTTGGCAGGCATTAATCAGCCATGCTAAACAACAAATTAGCAAACCACAGACTAAGATCTATGCCAATGACATTGACCTTGGCGTGTTAGCTTTAGCTAAAGAAAATGCCCACAATGCTGACGTGTTTGATTTTATTCAGTTCAGTCACCAAGACGTCAGTCATTTTAAGCTTGAAGAATTAGAACCTGGTTACATTGTGTGCAATCCGCCTTATGGCGAGCGGCTGAGTGATAGCGCTCAACTATTTCCATTATTCCAACAATGGGGCGCTTGGATAAAACAACACTTTGTCGATTGGCATATGTCGCTGCTCACATCCAATCGTGACTTATTGCGGCAAATGAAGCTTAACGCTAAAAAAGAATATCAGTTGATGAATGGCAAGCTTGAGTGCCAACTGGTTAACTACGTTTTAGACCAACAGAATTGCCAAGCGCGTGAAGTGAAGTTAATTCAAAATGATTTTGTTAATCGCTTAACTAAAAATCTTGTGCGCAGTAAGAAGTGGCTTAAATCACAAAACACCAACTGTTATCGTATTTATGATGCCGATTTGCCTGAGTATAACGTGGCTATTGATTGTTATGCTGATTGGCTGGTCGTGCAGGAATATGCTGCGCCCAAAGATGTGCCAGAACATGTCGCTAAAAGACGTTTGCATGAAATCATTGCAGCGTTGCCACAAGTGACCAAAGTGAATCCTGATCATATTGTGCTCAAAGTTCGCGAGCAACAAAAGGGTAAAAATCAGTATCAAAAAGTTGCACAAACGCGGCAAATGATTGAAGTATTTGAAAATGGAGCCTTATTTAAGGTTAACCTGAAAGACTATTTAGACACGGGTTTGTTTTTAGATCATAGAATTACCCGTCAATTGGTTCAACAAAAGTCCAAAGGTAAGGATGTCTTAAATTTATTTGCTTATACCGGCAGTGTATCAGTGCATGCAGCGCTTGGTGGTGCCAAATCGGTTACTACGGTTGATATGTCAAATACCTATATTGATTGGGCAAAAGAGAATTTTCAGTTAAATAAATTGCAAGGAGCTTATCATTTTGAGCAGGCAGACTGTTTAACATGGTTAGGACAACACAAGCAAAAATATGATCTTATCTTTATCGATCCACCGTCATTCTCAAATTCTAAACGTATGGAGAGTACTTGGGATGTGCAACGGGATTATTTGGATTTGGTTAAGGATGCTGTGGCTTGTTTGAATACAAATGGTAGCATTTTGTTTTCAAATAATTTGCGACAATTTAAATTGGATGAAGCCGCCTTGGGTGACCTAGGATTAGCAGTTAGTGATTTAACCAAACAAACTATTCCTGAAGATTTTCAACGCAATCCTAAGATCCATCATTGTTGGTTACTCACTAAGGAAAGTTGAAGGTTTATCTATGTCTAAATTTATATTTTATTCCGGCCAACAATGTTGTTTGTGTGACGAAGCTCTGGCACTGTTAGGGCAAACCAATATTGAAATCAATCAATTAACAAAAATTGACGTTAAATCGGACCCACAAATTTATCATTTATACGGTGCAAGAATTCCGGTTTTAGTGAAAGCTAACAATCAACAAGAATTAGCTTGGCCTTTTGAATTATCACAATTAATAGAGTTTGTATCTTGAGTTTATTACAGTTAAAAAATGCCAGCATTATTCTTGGACATCCCCCCTTATTGAATGGCATTGAATTAGTTATTCAGCCTGGAGAAAGATTATGTTTAGTGGGTCGCAATGGTTGCGGGAAATCCACTTTACTTAAAGTTATTGCGGGAGAGGTGATATTGGATGATGGCCAACGTATGGTCAATTCAGACGTTAAAATATCTCGTTTACCGCAAGATCCGCCGCAAAGTGTCGAATGCAGCTTGTTTGACTATGTGGCTGAGGGATTAGCTGAAGCAGGCGAGTATTTAAAAGCCTATTTTCATCAGATTGAAGTCGTCACCGTTGACCCAAGTGAAGCCAATCTAAATAAATTAGAGCGTTTGCAACACGAATTAGATCATCACAATGCGTGGCAATTAGAGCAGCGTATTCAACAAGTACTAACTAGCTTAAATCTAGACCCTACTATGCAATTAAGTAGCCTTTCTGGTGGATGGCGTCGTAAGGCGGCGTTGGCTAAAGCAATGGCTTGTGATCCTGACATATTGCTACTTGATGAGCCGACTAACCATTTAGATATTGATATGATCAAGTGGTTGGAAGAAGCGGTTAAAAGCTATAATGGTGCAGTGGTTTTTGTCAGTCATGATAGGGCGTTTATTCGTAAAGTAGCGACCCGTATTATCGACTTAGATCGCGGTAGTTTAGTTAGCTATCCCGGGGACTACGATGCCTACCTTGCGCAGAAAGCCAATGATCTTGAAGTTGAAGAAAGTCAAAACGCTTTATTTGATAAAAAATTAAGTATTGAAGAAACGTGGATAAGACAAGGGGTAAAAGCCAGACGTACACGTAATGAAGGAAGAGTGCGAGCTCTTAAAGCCCTACGCGATGAACGTTCACAGCGCGCAAACCGTCAAGGTAAGGCCGTGGTCAGCGTGAGTGAGTCTAAGAGCTCAGGCAAAATTGTTTTTGAAACTGATGAATTGTTTTATCAAATCGAAGACAAGTTAATTGTTAAATCGTTAACCACCACCGTATTGCGCGGCGAAAAATTAGCACTTGTAGGCCCCAATGGTTGTGGCAAAAGTACTCTAATAAAACTGTTATTGGGTAACTTACAACCAAGCGGTGGAGACGTTAAACGAGGTGCTAATATTGAAGTCGCATATTTCGACCAACATCGAGAGCAACTAGACGGCGAACTACGGGTTATCGATGCGATCGCTGATGGCAAGCGTGAAGTCACAGTAAATGGCCGCACTAAACATGTCATGAGCTATTTGCAGGATTATCTGTTTATTCCTGAAAGAGTAAATTCACCAGTCAAATCTTTATCGGGTGGAGAGAAAAATCGATTATTACTCGCTAAATTAATGCTCAAACCCAGTAATTTGCTGATCCTCGATGAGCCGACTAACGATTTAGATGTGGAAACCCTAGAATTGTTAGAAGAAACCTTGTCAAGTTACCCTGGTACGGTCATTCTGGTTAGCCATGATAGGGAGTTTGTTGATAACGTGGCGACCACGAGTTTGTTTTTTGAAGGCGAGGGAGAAATTAGAGATTTTGTGGGAGGCTGCACGGATATTTACCAGTGGTATGCTCAGCAGGCTCAAGATTCTCAGCGGGCGGTAAAAAAAACCTCTCAAAGTGCAACTAATAGCAATAGCGATAGTCCTAGAACGACTAACGTGAGTTCTAAAGGTAAAAAGTTATCCTTTAAGTTACAACATGAATTAGAATCTTTACCGGCAAAAATTGATTCCTTGGAACAGCAAGTTGCGAAATTACAATTGACGGTAAATAGCCCCGAATTTTTTAAACAAGAAGCAGCTAGTTCAGCCCAAACCATTGCACAGTTGGCTCAAGCAGAACAAGAGTTGAATCAGTGTTTTGAAAGATGGGATGAATTAGAGAATATGCTCAAATAATAAAACTAGCAGTAAGCAGGATGTTAAATGAAAAAAACTAGACTGGCAGTATTATTGTCATGTTCATTGATCACTTTAGCGGCGCAAAGCGCTCAGTATAAAGTGGTTGAATTACCCATGAGTGAAATAGGGCAGAGTGCTTTCCCTACAGATATTAACAATAGTGGCACTATTTCAGCCAATGTGCAGAACATTTATCTGCCTGTTATTGATGTGTCTTTGATCAATTTTGAACTTGAGTCGCTTATTAATAACTTAACGGATATAGAAGCGGCAAAGGCTGGTAATTTAAATGCTGCAGATTACCTAATACTGTATTCCTTTGTTACCGCCAATCGTGAAAACCAAGCATTTCAACAAATAGCCCAAAGAAAAAGCTTTGTTAGCAGTGAAACTATGGCGACCCTGTTGCCTGGTTTTGATTTAAAAACAGTTTCAAACGATGTTTATGATGGTAGTACTTCTACTATTGTTCGTGGCTTGAATGACTTTGGTTATGCTGTTGGCGCAGGGCAAGGCGGCTTTTATAAATTTCCTTATGTTCTTGAAGATGCAACTGAAAGAACTTATGTGCTCAATGATTTTTACCGACGTGCCTTTGTCCAAGTAAACGGCAGCGTAGTTGAATTGCCACCGCCCGATACAACAGTGGGGGGGTTGAGTGATGCTTTTGATATCAACAGTAATAATCAAGTAGTGGGTAATGGCACCACAGACATCGCCTCCGCAACATTTCAAACCAGTGTTGATAACTGTCTTGATGATACGGTTCGTACTGATATTCCAATCGAATCATGCTTACGTACCCTAAATATTGCTTTGAATAGCAGTCCTGGCTCTTATGCTCAACGTCGCGGGTTAATTTGGCAGTTAGACGACCAAGGTAATTTGCTCAGTACTAAAGAGTTAGGTTTATTGTTACAACCTGAGTTAGATGATACACGTATATTTAGTAGCACTGCAGTAGCGATTAATAACAATGGTATCGCGGTTGGAGAATCTTCAGCTGATACTGTTTATAGAGGGAGAAATTATACCAACGGCGCTGCTGCGTTTTTTATTGGTGATCAAGTATCCACTATTAATAGCGATGTTGACAACTTCACAAGCACAGCCATTGACATCAATGATGACGATATTGCGGTGGGTTATGTACAAAAACAAGTTAACGGTGTCTTACGTAAAAAGATGTTCGTGCATAACATCAATACTGATGTGACAAGCTATCAAGATGGTTTCTTCCTTGGTTCATCTACAGTGCCCAGTAGCATGAACAATAACGGAATGGTTGTTGGATATGGTGAAGTTGAGTCATCCATCGGTAACCGTCGCAATGCAGGTTTTCTATATAATGATGTGAATAAAACTTTTACAGACATAAATACGCTTATTGCTTGTGACTCTCCGTACTCCATTCAAAATGCAAATGGTATAAACGACAACAATGAAATCGCTGCTACGGCATTAAAGAAAGGTAAGAGCACCAATGTCAGGGGAGAAGTTGTACTCGACTCTGATGGCTTAGAAGTTGAAGTTGACGTTGTTGTGGCGGTTAAGCTCATCCCCATCGAGGGTGGAAGTGTTGAAGAATGTAACGCGGTTGATGATATCAATCTTCCACGGCAAGGCGCAGGCTCAAGCTGGTTGCTTTTATTAGCATTTATAGGTTTTGGCTTAAGAAAATACCAACGAAACGCTTAATTTCGTTAATGTTGAAAATGTGATTACGAACTAAACCTTAATGCTGACCACATTGAGGTTTTTTTATATTTCAATTTTGTGAAAATTGAGTTTTTTTATAAAAATTTAGTTTATAGAAAAATCTAGAAACGATTCAATGAGTTAATATTTGTCAATTGTTTTACTTTGATTTTGACGTTGAACCTAGCTAATTATTCCACTATCTGTATAGAGTGATCTAATTGATCACAGCTAATTCAACAGCATAAGAGGAAACTCAATGAAGAGACAAAAACGCGATAAACTTTCAAGAGCACACTCAAAAGGATATCAAGCTGGTATTGTGGGTCGTTCTAAAGAACTATGTCCTTTTCAAGCGTCAGTTGCGCGCTCTGAATGGTTAGGCGGATGGCGTGAAGCCATTGGTGACCGAAGTGTAGGATTAATTAATCGTTGAGTAATAAGCCCCTAAAAGGGGCTTTATTTTTAGAGTGATAAATTAAAAGTTACTGGTGTCTTGAAATAAACCGACTTTTAAATCTTTAGCCTGATAAATAACCCGACCATCTACTGCTACCGTCCCGTCAGCCATGCCCATAAAAAGCTTACGTTTGATCACGCGTTTCATGTCAATACGGTAGGTTACCTTTTTAGCTGTTGGTAAAATTTGTCCAGTAAATTTCACTTCACCTACACCTAATGCACGACCTTTACCAGGGCCACCACACCAACCTAAGAAAAAGCCAACCAATTGCCACATCGCATCTAAACCTAAGCAACCAGGCATAACTGGATCGCCAGGGAAATGACAGGCAAAGAACCATAAATCTTCGCTAATATCTAACTCAGCAACAATATAGCCCTTATCGTGTTCTCCGCCTGTTTCGTATATTTCAACAATGCGGTCCATCATTAACATATTAGGGGCTGGAAGTTGACTATTACCTGGTCCAAATAACTCTCCGCGACTACAACTTAAAAGATCGTCACGAGTAAAACTGTTTTGTTGTATTGTCATTGTATAAACTGCCTTAATGAATTCAGCGGGTAATTTAGCGAACACTTGTAAGCTAAACAACTCTGAACAGTGATATATTTGAATAATTTGGCAGATAGTTTACCAAGATAATAGAAAATAAGCATTTTTGGGTTAAATAATGAATAAGAAATTGTCGGCTAACGCTGAAAAACAAAAGCGATTCCGCTTAAAACAAAAAGAATTAGGTAAAAAACAAGTACGTGGCTACGTCACACCTTTGGCGATGGATTGTTATAAAGAAATCAGTGCTAAAACCGGTTGGACCGATAGTGAAGTGCTTTCTAATGCGTTACGCATAACCTATGCGGCCTATAAATGTGGCCAAATTAAACTGCTAAATGAATGGCTTAAAGACAATAAAAAGTAATATGACAATAACCCTTAATACCAATAAAACACTGCAGGCTAATAGGCTCTTAGCCCTCGATGTATTGCGTGGGTGTGCGATTGTGCTGATGGTACTTTTCCATTTTGCTTATGATCTCACTGTATTTGGTTATGCGCAGTACGACACCAATGCAGATATTGAGTGGCGAGTATTTAGAGCCATTATTGTTAGTGCCTTTTTGTTGGCCGTAGGTATGAGTAGTTATGTGGCTTATTATTCGAGATTAAATAAACAAAAATTAGCCTTCAGTACTGCGAAATTAGTCGCAGTGTCTGCGTTGATATCATTGAGTAGTTACTATATGTACCCCAATCACTGGGTATATTTTGGCATTATCCATTTTATTGCAGTCGCCTTACCGCTATCTGTCCTGTTTTTGCATTGGCCCCGTTTTTCTATTTTGCTAGCAGTTGTCTTCTTGCTTGGCTATTTCAGCGATATCGTGACACTTAATGTTATTTGGCAGTGGACGGTGGTCAATTGGGGTATTCCAAAACATACTGTTGATTTAGTGAGCTTTATTCCTTGGTTTGCACTTGTTTTGTTAGGCAGTGTCGCGATGCATTATAGACTGTTACCTCAGCTTAAACCGAATAAAACGGCTAGGGGGCTAGCTTTTCTTGGGCGTCATTCATTGCTTATTTATTTGATACATCAACCCATCTTGTTTGCAGGATTTTACCTAGTAGAGTTTATGAAATAAGGATAACTTAATGTGCACTATTCTTTTTTGGACTCATGCAATTCTTGACGAATGAAACCGTACATTGTGTTTGCATTGACGACTAAAAATAGTGCTTCTATCACCGTACCGCCGATAGAGCCCACCAAATAGTTATGAGTTAGCCAACAAAGTGTACCAACAAACATAAGGGCTCTCATACGTAATCCTTGTTCTTTAAACATAGCCCATGTACCAAGAATATTGCCTATGATAGGCAGAACCTCAGTAACACTTCTAACAGTAGGAAGTGCAAATATTAATACAATAGCAATCAGGCTCCACATCACCGCGGTGCTGCGTGAACGCATTGAAACATAGGTTCTGAAGGTTCCAAGCCAAGCGGCGAGGGCACTCGCCCATAAATCTAGCATTAAAAATTGAATGCCCATTAATAGGGTATATATTGTGAGATTGCGCTTTAATAAATAATCACTTTTTTGCAAAAAGGCACTCAAGCCAACGACCAAGGCCACCAAACCAATGGTTTGTGCCCAAGGCGCTTCTTGAAAAAGTAATACGATAGATTTGAAATAATTATCCAGTAATTCCACTGAATTTTGCCTTGTATTAGTTAATAAATTCGTTAAATTAAATGAATAAAAGAAGATATATTAATCGAGGGAAGTAATAATTGACGTTGTGTTTTGAATAATAAAGCTACCCATAAAAAAAGACAAAGCTTACCTCAGTAAACTTTGTCTTTATTGATATTTAAATCACATTTTAATATTTATATTTTAGACCTAGATAATATTGGCGACCAGTACTGTGGTAGTAGGACAAGCGATTACCTTCTGAGTCTACCCATTGATCGTCCACTTCATCCGTTAAGTTCAATGCTTCAAGGGTAACTTGCACTTGCTGATTAATTTTATAACTCATCGCTGCATCAACGTTAGTGGTTGGGTTAGTCCCTTCCATATCATTGCCATTTCGACCAATTGCATTCGTTAAGTAGTCAGAGCGATAGGCCATTGATACGCGAGCGCTGAAAGCCTCTTTTTCATAATACACAGTGGCACTTTGAGATTTTTCAGAAAGACCTTGTAAGGTGCGTGTAGCTAGCACCTCTCCGGCGGTATTAACGTAATCAAGTTCCCCTTTCACTTGGGTATAATTAGCCATTATGCCAAAGTCTTGCCAAAACTCAGGTAAAAAACTAAATGGTGTTTGAAATATGATTTCAAAGCCGTTAATTGCACCGCCAGGACCATTAAGTGGAGTCGTTGTTTCCCAATTGACAAATTCGTCACATCCAAACTCCGCTCCGTAGCCAGGGCCAGCTGCGCAAGCATCTATAGCAGCTTGCACAGGTAAACCTGTTTCTAGGAAAGTTTTAGTTTGACGAAGATTTTGAACTTGGCTTTCTACATCTTTTCTAAATAATGCGACCGCAAATACGCCCTCATTTTCGAAATACCATTCAAGCCCTAAATCATAAGTTTTTGCTTTGGTAGGTTCTAGTGTTGGGTTACCACCACTGATAGTACGTGAACCCCCAGAGACAGATACAGATACATTGGGGCGTATGCTTTGCAAACCTGCTCTAGCCATTACTTCCGCATAGCCAAACCGCACTAGTACGTCTTCTTTGAGTTCAAATACCAAATTCATAGAGGGTAGAAATTCAGAATAGTCGTGCACTGCAGTAACTAATTCATCAGCACCACCTATTTTCGCCCAAGCAGTAGAGCTTTGATCTGTCTTTACATAGCGAACACCAAAATCGCCTCGCATTGGTATTTCACCTAGCTCAGTATCGAGTATAAGTTGAGCAAATGCCCCTGTGGTTTTTTCGTTTGCTGAGTAGTTGTCAGCTAAACGGTTCTGTTCACTGACTTCAAATGTGCCAGTATTACTATAAATATTAAAAGCGTCAGAAATTGCGTTACGATCTGGAATAACCCAAATAGGATTAGGTCCTAAACCTGAGTCGTAACTGGTTAAGTACTCAGGTGCTACAGAAATTACTGCCGCTGCACCACCTTCTGATTTCAAACGCGCTTCAAAAGTATCAAATTCAAACTTCTTATAATGCAGGCCAGTTTTAAGCGTTAATTCGTCAGTTAAGTCGTAGTTTAAATTTGCTTGGGCAGAGTCAAAATTATTTTCAGCTCCCAAAGGACGTAAGCGTAAACTATTTGAATTCCAACCATCTTTATCAAACACTTCTGAACCAAAACTTAAAATCGGGTCTTGGCGCAAACCTGCTCGATAATCATAAGTGAGATCTACACCTCGCTTTTCCATCACAATTGTCGTTTGAACTGGATTATCAAATTCAGACTTGGCAAGTCCTATCATGGCATCTAAGGTTAAACGATCTGAAAAAGTATGTTCTATCGATAAGGTAAATTGACTAAACTCAGTCGTTAATTCGTCATAGCGACTTTCTGCTCTAACTGTGGCGTTTTCAAAGGCGCCGTAAGTCATAGTATTACTGTCGTCAATCTCGTAAGCAGTTACATTCATCACTCTGGTCAAAGAAGAACTGTTTAAAATGCCTTGCAAAAATGTTTCCTGTCGAGATGAATCATTTTTTGAATAAAGCAAATCGAAACTAATTTCAGTATCGCTTGTTGGTCTGGCTTGAAACGAAGCACTGAAACCAAAACGGTCAGACTCGTGCAAATATGAATCGTAGCGCGGTAAACGAGGACGGAACGCTTCATTAAGAGAAGTGAGTTCAATCGCATCACCCGCACCATTATAAGTTCCAAAATCGTTTGAATTATCCCAACGAACAGTACTTGCACCATTGTCTTCTAAGTTGCGTTGTGAATAAGAAGCCGAAAACAAAGCACCAAACTTTCCATCTGCAAAGGTATTACTGATCAAAAATGAGGCCTTTGGATCTGAATCACCAGACATATCGTTATAGCCTAGCTGGCCAGCAGCGGCCATGGTGAAGCCTTTGTAGTCAAAAGGTTGAGATGCTTTTAAATCAACGGTTGCACCTAAAGAGCCTTCTTCAACATCTGCAGATGCTGTTTTTCTGACAGTTAAGGAGCTAAATAAGTCAGAAGAAAATGTATTAAAATCAAAACCACGACCACGGTTTGCACCACCAATCGCGTCTGTTCCACCGCTCGTTGCGATGGCTTCCATACCGTTAATTCTTACGCGAGTAAATTCAGGCCCAAGGCCCCTAACTGATATTTGACGGCCTTCGCCAGCAGCGCGACTTATCGTAACACCTGGGATGCGTTGTAGAGATTCTGCTAAGTTTAAATCAGGGAAATCGGCTATATCTTCCGCTAATATTGCGTCAACAGAACCAATAGATGACCGCTTATCGAGCAAAGCTCTATTGAGGCTGTCTCTAAAACTACCTGTAACTTCGATGACTTCTGTTTCATCAATAGGTGCTGGTATTTCTTCAGCGTATAGACTTAAAGTTGTTAGTCCCATTAATAGGCTGCTCATAGCTAAGGCCAGTGGCCTTCTAGCAAAAACGTTGATCTGGTTCATATTCGTGTCCTATTGTGTGTAGTCAATGTGTTTTCATTTGGATTTGATATCCATCCTTAACTGCAAATATCTGCTAGGCCTTACATTCATAGCTATTAAGTCAATAATCGAACAGAATGAGTGATAATTTAACCTTTTTACAAAAGGTGTAGAAAACTTGTTAATAAGGTTCAGGTATTGCGTTAATAATGCTACTACCTGATGCTACCGGTGGCAATTTAATTTAAAAAAGCGGCTTAAACTGTCGATTATCTTTTTATAAACGCTTTAAAACAATAACTTAAGAGTTTTGCAAAGGTATTTAAGTGCTAATGTTAGTCATAAATTTATCGATTAGTAGTCATTATCAAACGGAACTTAATAACAAATTATTCATATTTGAATAGATGTAAGTTGCAAAAATGTATTTTCGGCTAAGTACAAAATACATTTTAGTGTTTAAGCTCGCTAAACTGACCAATATTAAGCGAGAAGTATGCGTTCTAATCCTTATGTTAATTATTTTTACAAAAATACGAGTATTGATTGACAGGTGAAAGAACGCAGTGATAGCTTCATTTGCTACCGGTAGCAAATATTTGGAGCAAGATAAACTCATGAGTTTAGACCTCAAGAACGTTTTATGATTTGCTTAAAAATTAAATTCACTATCCGTGGTATTCAAATTGTACAATCTAATAGGAGACAAATTCGTGATTAGTCAAAGACATATGAAACTGTCAATAATACCTCTAGCTTGTCTTGCGCTCATGGCATGCGAAAAACAAAGCAAACAAAAAGATAACCTTGAAGTGGCGGCTGGCCGCGCTATTGCTGTTGCAATGGTTGAATTACAAAATCCATCAGAGTTTACCCGCGAGCAACAAGCTAGTTACTTTAGTTATTACGATCTGGGCCTAAGCGATAAACAGGCAGAAGCTGGATTATTTGTCATTGCTGATGGTAAGGCTTTGGATTCTCAGCAGGTGGATTGGGATTTCGATGGGGCGCCGGATGGCATTTTATTTTTGACTGACTTAGAGCCAGGGGCACTCAAAAGCTACGAAATATATTCAGGTGAGACTAGTCTTGCTATTAGCCAGACAAAATTAACTCAGGCTGAAATATCAGTAAAAACAGGCGGAGAATGGGTTAAGCACTCTAAACAACCTGATAGTGAATTTCAGGAATATGTTGGCGGTTCATTTCAAAACGTTCAGTCAGTCACACCTCCATCTCAATATACTGATCACTCTAATTGGATCCGTTATGAAGGCCCAGGTATTGAGTCAGATAAAGTGGGGTATCGAATTTATCTGGATTGGCGCAATGGTTTTGATATTTTTGGCAAGCTGATCCCTGAACCAGTCTTACAACAAGTAGGACTTGACGGATATGAGTCATACCATAATAGAGAAAACTGGGGTATGGATATTTTAAAAGTGGGTGATTCACTTGGTGCCGGTGGATTTGGCCTTTGGCATAATGACCAGTTAACACTAATTCAGAAAACAGCCAGTTTGAATGCCGAAATCCTTGAAAATGGTAATCTACGCTCGTCATTTAAAATCAAATATGAAGATTGGCAAAGTGAACTTGGCAAACAAGATTTTACGGCTAATTTTGCTATGTTAGGTGGCAGTCGCCTAGCTAAGGTTGAGCTAAATTTTACTCAAGCAGTTGATAATATAGCAATTGGTGTGGTCAAACATCCCGATACTACATTTATCCAAGGTGAACTCGACATTACAGGCAAGGCCTATACTTATATAGCAAGTTGGGGTAAGCAAAGCTTAAGCGGTGAAAATTTAGGCATGGCAGTTTTCTTTTTAAAAGAAGATTTAGACAAAGTTACCCAGAATGAATCAAACTATATTGCCGTATTAAACCTAAAGGGTAAGCCAAACAGTACAAATCAAGAAGCGCACGAGTTAGATTATTATTTCGCGGCTGTTTGGGCTGTGGAAAGTGGCATTAATGATCTTGACGCTTTTGAACACTACTTAGAGCAAGAGGCTGAAAAGTTAACTCTCCCACCACGACAAAGGCTTAAAACCCAAAGCAGCATTCTCAGTTCCCAGATACAGATAGACCCAGAACAAGCGCTAAGTTGGAGCCAACGATTAGCCGATTCAGAATTACGGCGTAAAACATTGGATTATCGATATGATGGTTGGGATGTTAATCGTCAACGCAAACCCAAATTTGAATATGACATCGTAGGCTTAAATCCCCTAGCATATGATGATTTAGGGCAAAAGTTAGACAATCCTCGATACAAAGCAGTGTTAGAACAGGTAACCGGATCGTTTATTCAGAAAGATGGAAATATTCACCAATATAAACTTGAAAACTACAATATTGATGCTGTCGCACCAGGCCGAGCAGTGCTGCGTTTATATCAACTTACGGGTTATGAAAAATATAAAAAAGCGGCAGATATATTACGTAATCAGCTAGCATCCCAACCAAAAACCTCTGAAGGTGCTTTTTGGCACAAGCAAAAGTATAGCAATCAGCTTTGGCTTGATGGGGTTTATATGGGCATGCCTTTCTTAGCGGAATATTCTGCCTTATTTGAAAAAGGACATAGCTTTGAAGAGGTTATTAATGAGTTCAAACTAACCCGTAAATACTTAAGAGACCCAAAAACTGGCTTATATTATCATGCTTGGGATGAGTCGAAACAACAAAGCTGGGCTGATCCAAAAACCGGTTTGTCATCACATTTTTGGGGCAGAGGGGTAGGCTGGTTAGCCTTAGCTTTAGTCGATGTTCTTGACTATATTCCACCTGAAAACCCTCAGCAAAGACAAGTGTTACTCGACATGGTATCTGAGTTAGCTAATACCCTAATTGAATATCAAGATCCCGCTACACATACTTGGTGGCAGGTGATGGATAAACCTATGGCGACCGGCAATTACCGTGAGTCGTCAGCCTCTGCCATGTTTACTTATTTTTTTGCTAAAGCGGTCAATCAGGGCTATTTACCTTCGAGCTATAAAGATGTTGCCACACAAGCTTATCAAGGCTTATTGACAGAATTTATGTTAGTGCATGCAGATGGCAGTGTAAGCATGACCAATCAATGTTATGTGGCTGGTCTTGGATTTGGTCGCGATGGCAGCTACCAGTATTATATGAGTGAGCCGGTGGTCAAAAACGATATTAAAGGTAATTTTGCTTTTATATTAGCAGGGATTCAAATAGCAAAATTACTTGAGCGTTAGGTGAGAAGTCATAAGTAAAAAGGATAAACATCGACGTTTAAAAGTGCGTTGGTATTATCCCTTTTTTGTGGCTGTGCGCTATTAAAAGCGACCTTATAATATATTAGGTCTATTTGTCAGGGCCGTTCAGCGTAATCTATTAATCCTCATTATGAGTCTATACAACCCAGAAGCAATAGGTATGGCTTTAACTCGGTGCCTATACATTAAGTAAAAATTGTTTGACAATTTGCTACCGGTGGCAAAAAATAAGTGTATTGTAATAACTATGTTAATTTAAGCCGAAAATTATGAGATCAACGAATAGAAGTATTATGTTCAAATATGAATATTTATGTTGGTATTTGAATATTAATTATCACTATTTGAATTAAGTTGAGAATATAGCCAGCACTCAATGTAAGTGGCATGGAATGAAAAAATGAATTTATCAGGTTTTTCTTTAGAACATAAATGGGCATTAGTGACTGGAGCAAGTCGGGGCTTAGGTCAAGCAATCGCTCTCGGGTTGGCGCAAGCAGGGGCTAACATTATTTGCGCCAGTTCGAAACCCGATGGTTGCAGACAAACTATTGCAGCTATCAAAGAGGCCGGCGGCACTGCATTAGGTTTATCAGCAAATTTAAGTGATGAATCTGCTGTTCGTCAATTAGCAGTTGATGCATTAGAAGTATCAGGTGGAGTCGATATCTTAGTAAATAACGGCGGTACGATCTTTCGTCAATCTGCAGTAGATTATCCCATGGAAGAATGGCGCAGAGTGATACAGGTAAACGTAGACTCGGTTTTTTTGTTAAGTCAGTTACTTGGCAAAGAAATGATTGCAAAAAAACAAGGGAAGATAATTAATATTGCTTCTATGTTGTCATATAGCGGTGGCATGACAGTGCCAGCCTATACCGCCAGTAAACATGCTATTGCAGGCGTGACTAAAGCATTAGCCAACGAATGGGCGCAATACAACATTCAGGTCAACGCCATTGCACCAGGATATTTCAAAACGGATAACACCGCCGCTCTACAAAGTAATGAGATACGTAATAAAGAGATTACGCAACGAATTCCAGCGGGATATTGGGGTGAGCCTGAAGATTTGCAGGGCGCTGCGGTATTTTTAGCGAGTAAAGCCAGTAATTATGTCAACGGGCATATTCTTGCCGTTGACGGTGGTTGGTTGGCGAGATAAGGAAAAGACAACATGACTACAAGTTTCGAAGTACGCTATGCCGTAGGGCAAAGAGAAGTTAAAGGGTACGATACTCAACAGCTCAGGCAAGAGTTCTTAGTTGAAAACTGTATGCAAGATGACAAAGTGTATTGGGTCTACAGTCATTATGAACGTTTTATGGTTGGTGGTGCAGTACCGGTCAGTCATACTTTGGTTCTAGAAACAATTGATCCTCTCAAGTCAGCACACTTTTTAGGTCGTCGCGAACTTGGTATCATTAATGTTGGTGGAGCAGGTGTGGTTACCGTAGGTAATTCACACTTTGAGCTCGCGTCAGAGGAAGCTCTTTATGTGGGACAAACGACAGAGAAAGTGAGCTTTAGCTCCGTCGATGCACAAAAACCAGCCCGTTTCTACCTCAACTCCACTCCTGCCCATTATCCCTATCCCCATAAAAAAGTGGGTAAAGCCGACGCTAATGTCTTACACCTAGGTAGCCAAGCAAGCTGTAACGAAAGAGACATTAATCAGCTTTTGATTAATACCGTGGTAGAAACGTGCCAGTTGCAAATGGGCTTGACTCGTTTAGCACAGGGCAGTGTGTGGAATACCATGCCGGCTCACCAACATGATAGACGCAACGAAGTGTATTTCTATTTTGATTTAGCCGAACATCAAGCGGTTTGTCATTTTATGGGAGAGCCCAAAGAAACTCGTCATATTTGGGTTGCTAACGAAAATGCTGTTATTTCTCCCCCTTGGTCGATTCATTGTGGTGTGGGTACTGGAAATTATGCCTTCATTTGGGGCATGGCAGGTGAAAACCTTGATTATGACGATATGGATAAATACCAAGCGGACCAATTGCGTTGATGACTAATCAACTGAGGATAAATTAAATGAAGTACTTCAGGCTTGGCGTCACTATTACGCTGACAGGTTTACTGTGTTTACTAAGTGCTTGCAGTAAACATGATGATACGGTTATTTTGCGCTTAGGTCATTCACTCGACACACAACACACTGTGCATAAAGCCATGGTGTATTTGGGAGAAAGACTGGATTTATACTCAGCAGGCAAAATGAAAGTGCTTATCTATCCTAGCAGTCAATTAGGTTCTGAACGTGAAATGGTAGAGCTTTTGCAAATCGGTAGTTTGGCGATGACAAAAGTATCAGCCAGTCCACTTGAAGGTTTTGTACCGGAAATGCAATTGTTCAGTATTCCTTATGTGTTTCGAGATAGAGAGCATTTTTGGAAAGTACTAAACAGTGAATTAGGTATGTCACTGTTAAAAGGAACTGAAAAGGTACGACTAAAAGGCTTAGGTTATTATGATGCAGGGAGTCGTAGTTTTTATACTACTAATACACCAGTGAACTCGCCGGCCGATTTACAAGGTAAAAAAATAAGAGTCCTAAATAGTCCAACAGCAGTTAAAACCGTTCAAGCACTTGGAGGCGCAGCAACCCCAGTTTCGTGGGGTGAGCTTTATACTGCCTTGCAACAGGGCGTTGTTGATGGCGCAGAGAACAACCCGCCTAGCTACTATTTGTCACGTCATTATGAAATTTCTCGTTACTACACGCTAGATGAACATACGTCAGTACCTGATGTTATGTTAGCCAGTTTAGCTGTTTGGAATTCACTTACCAAAGAGCAGCAAGGATGGTTAACCCTAGCTATGGCTGATTCAGTGGAATACCAAAAAAGGCTCTGGCAACAAGCTTCAGACGAAGCCCTAGTAGCGGTAAAGGCTGCAGGGGTTGAGGTTATTTACCCCGATAAACAGTTATTTCGAGATGCAGTAAAAGAATTCCATGAGTCTTTTACTGGAACTGAAGTTGGCAAGATCATGCAACAAATTGAAGAAATGTAGGCTTACTAATGAATTCAGTGATTAAGTATTTAGATAAAACGCTAGCTGCAGCACTTATGCTGGTTATGGCCAGTATTCTGCTGTGTGTTAGTTGGCAGGTTATTTCCCGATACATGTTAAAAGACCCCAGCTCAGTGACTGAGGAGTTAGCTCGCTTTTTACTTATCTGGGTTGGTATGTTGGGAGCGGTATATGCTTATCGGACTAACAGTCATCTTGGCTTAAACTTGGTATTGGATAAAATGTCTCCTGTTTACAAAAGGATGACACAAGTATTGATCCAGTTGTTAGTCATCGTTTTTTCAGCTTTAGTCTTAGTTTTTGGCGGTTATGAATTGGTAGACCTAACCTTGGAACTTAAGCAAATTTCAGCAGCGCTTAGTATCAATATGGGTATTGTTTATGCTGTATTACCTATTTCGGGCATATTACTGATCATTTATTCATTGGTTAATCTAAGCAATTTATTCAGTGGCAAAGTGCTTGAAACCACTACTCAGGAGTCGGTGTAATGGGCATGACCGTTTTTGTATTACTCTTCGTGTTTTTTATCTTACTTATTTTGAGTGTACCTATCTCGTTTAGTATTGGTATTGCAACATTAGTTACTATGCTTGTGAGCATGGATTTGACTCCAGCGGTTACTACTATTGCACAGCGTATGGTTGGCGGCTTAGACAGTTTTGCTTTACTGGCCATTCCATTTTTTGTACTTTCAGGTTTAATCATGGGCAAAGGAGGGATTGCTAAACGTTTGATTGAATGTGCGATGGCGCTAATTGGTGCGTTGCCTGGCGGTTTAGCCTTAGTCAACGTAGTATCGTGCATGTTATTTGGTGCTATTTCAGGTTCAGCGGTTGCGGCAACTTCCGCTATTGGTAGCTTTATGCTGCCAGAAATGAAAAAGAAAGGTTATGATCCAAACTTTAGTGCTGCAGTAACAGCTGCGGCAGCTACTACTGGCATGCTGATCCCACCAAGTAATATTCTTATCATTTATGCTATTGCCAGTGGTGGTGTATCTATCGCTGCACTGTTTATGGCGGGGTATCTACCCGGTATCCTAGTGGGTTTATCACTAATGGTAGTGTGTATGATTTACGCTAAGCGTCAAGGTTACCCTACCGAAGACCGATTGCCCTTAAGACTGGTTGCTCAAAAGTGTCTAGCGGCAGTTCCTAGCCTATTTTTAATCTTCTTGGTAATTGGTGGCATTATCGGTGGTATATTTACCGCCACAGAAGCGGGTGCAATCGCGGTGTTTTATTCAATGTTTTTGTCTATGGGTGTTTATCGCGAAGTCAAAATGAGCGAGTTCCCAAGCTTGTTACTCAAGTCAGCAGAAACCACTGCCATCGTATTACTGTTAATTGGCGCATCAACGGCTATGTCATGGTTGCTGTCATTTGAAAATATTCCACAAACCTTTAGCGATTTTTTACTTGCCCTTAGTGATAATCCTATCATTATTTTGTTACTGATTAATCTCGTATTAATTGTTGTCGGTGCTTTTTTAGATATGACACCTGCGGTATTAATATTTACCCCTATTTTCTTACCCGTGGCGATGCAACTGGGTATGTCACCTTTACAGTTTGGCATCATGATGGTACTTAATCTTTCAATTGGCTTGTGTTCTCCGCCCGTAGGTGCGGTATTATTCGTCACCTGTGCGATTGCCAAAACCAAATTAGAGAACATTATCAAACCCTTGATACCCCTCTATTTTGCGATGTTTGTGGTGCTTATGTTGGTGACTTTTGTCCCTTGGGTAAGCGAGGCTTTTCCCCGTTGGTTAGGATTGTAATTTATGGAACGTTATTTAATACCTGGTGTTGTACATGCCTGTGAAGTGATGCGTTTGTTAGCTAAGCACGGTACTGGCATGACATCACAACAAATTGAAAGTGCCATAAGTTTGCCACGTACTACTGTATTTCGTTTATTACGTACTCTTTGTGCACAACAAATGTTAGAGAAGCGGGAAAAGAAATACTACTGCGGCGCTGATTTAATGAATATAGGACTACAAGTAATTAGTGCTGACCGTCTGCATCAAATAGCTATTCCACATGTGCAGCGTTTAGCTTTAAAAACGGGGCACACCGCACATTTAGCCGTACCTCATCACGGCAGCGCGCTTATTGTTGAAGTGTTTGATAGTCCCCATCCATTGAAAGTGGCCAGTCGACCAGGTATGCGAGCATTAATGCATTGTTCTTCCACGGGTAAAGTTTTCTTAGCTTTTCTATATTATGACAATATTGATTTAATTTTTGCTGAACAAACTATGGAAAAATGCACAGATAACACTATTACAGATGTCCCTCAATTGCGTAAAGAATTACAAAAAGTCATGGCATTAGGTTATGCAGTAGATGATCAAGAATACCACCCCGATGTGAGATGTGTTGCAGCGCCAGTGCGAGACAACCGAGGTGTGGTAGTTGCTGCAATTGGTATAACAGCCCCTGCGAGCTCCTTTACTAAAACGCAGATCCCACATTTTGCCGCGCAAGTTAAAGAAGCAGCCTGTGCAATATATAAAGACGCTTATCAGTTAGAAGCAAACCAACGTAGTAAGACCGGTTAATCAATAATTATATTATTTTTTTCATTTTGTTAAGAAAGGGCCGAGTTATGACTAAGTTTATGGTTTAAAAAGAAATGTTTGCTTAAACTCGACAAGATGTTTAACAATGAAAAAACTTTAAATGTTATCAGGGCACTAAAAGAGTATTTGCCGGGTAGGCGCTGAAATCAAGGAATAATAATGAGTGAAAAAAAGCCAACAATAAATGATGTAGCCAGAGAAGCAGGGGTATCAAAACGAACGGTATCACGTGTCATCAATGGCTCAAGCAGTGTTGGTGTCAAAACCTTAGCTTCAATTCAAGCAGTAATAAAGCGCTTAGATTATTCACCAGATAAGCAGGCGAGGGGGCTTGCGTCGAGCCGCTCTTATCTACTAGGGCTAATCTACGATAACCCAGATGCTCTGTATATTGATCAGGTTCAACGTGGAGTCTTAGACATTTGTTCTAAGAAAGGTTACGAATTAGTTGTTCATCCATGTAAATACAACAGCGCAGATGTGGTGCAAAACTGTTTAAGTTTTATTCGTCGTTCAAATATTGATGGCGTTATCGTGTTACCTCCTGTTTCAGAGTCCAAAGAGCTTGCAGCTGCGCTCAGAGCTGGGGAGCATTGTTATGTGCGTATGGCTTCTGTTGATTTAGATGATCATACAAATGTGGTCGTTTCTGATGATAGAGCCGCGATGCGTGAAATGGCTCGATATATTTATTCTCTAGGTCATAGAGAAATAGGCTTTATTACTGGACCACTGAATTATTATTCGTCGAAAGAGCGACTTGAAGGTTTTCGCTCTGCCTTAACAAAATTAGGCTTAAACTTAAAGGATGATTTAATTATTGAGGGCAAAAATAACTATCAAAGCGGTATAGAGGTCGCAACCTCATTGTTACAGCGAGATGACAGACCAAGCGCGATTTTTGCCAACAATGATGAAATGGCCGCGGGAGTTTTAAGAGCCGCTGTTGAACTTGGGATCAAAGTTCCACAAGAGCTATCCATTGCAGGGTTCGATGACAACTTATTAGCATCACGCATCATTCCCTCATTAACAACAATACAGCGGCCAGTAGGTGCAATGGCGTCACTGGCAGCATACAAAATTATTCAGTCAATTGAAAAACATACTGTGGAAGGTCCTGAAAGTGATTTCTTGGTTAAACCCCATCTCATTATCCGAGAATCAACCAGCACATTTGTTAGTAAGCACAAATAAAAGGTCGGCAATATACTTAGCAAAGACAGGTTAAATGACCAGAAAGCGGCTAAGGTGTGAGCATTTTGTTAATAGATTTAAGGGCAATTGGCTGCTGATAGACGGTAGCCGTTTGCTATTTGGACTGTATGCCTATTAGTCCAGCGCTCGAATTCATTGTCTTTCGGCCTTACAGTTATTTAGTGACGTTGACATTAGCTTATTATAGCCATAAAATGCCACCGGTGGCATATGTACAGATTTGTTAATTTATTACTGCTTTGATTTGACCATTTAGTGACGTCGAGACAAAGCGTCAAAAGAGGAAGTAAACATCTAATGCAAAGACGAATTTTTCTTAAATCTACATTAAGCCTCTGCGTTTTGGCCGCTTTGCCAAGTTGCTCATTGCAATATAAAAAGGTTCAAACAGCAGGGGCGTTTAGCCTAAGCGAGTTTGAAAATGACATTACACAGTTACGCAATAGTATTGTCCCAACCGTTTTTCCAAAGCGCGACTTTGAGGTTAAACGTTTTGGTGCCTTAGGGGATAAACTGTTTGACAATACCATGGCTTTTAAACAGGCGATTGAGGCTTGTCACCTTGCTGGAGGAGGACGGGTTATTGTGCCTGCAGGTCAATTTTTAACAGGACCTATCCATCTTAAATCTAATGTTAACTTTCATTTAGCTGATGGTGCCACGCTATTTTTTATCCCTGAGCCAGAACGGTATTTACCCGCTGTATTAACTCGCTGGGAAGGGGTTGAACTAATGGGTTATTCGCCGTTAATTTATGCCTACAAACAAGAAAATATAGCTATTACCGGCAATGGTACGATTCACGGTGGCGCAGATGATAATACTTGGTGGCCCTGGAAAGGGCCGAATAAAGAAGCACACTGGCAAATAATAAGTGATCAAGATCAAAAAGCAGCACGAGATCAACTGTTTACTGACGCTGAATCAGGCGTGCCTGTAAAAGACCGTGTCTACGCTGAAGGGGCGTATTTACGCCCGCCAATGATTCAAACCTACCAATGTAAAAAAGTATTAATCGAAGGGGTAACACTAACCCAGTCACCTTTTTGGTTAATCAATCCAGTGTTATGTGCAGACGTTATCGTGCGCAATGTTACCTGTCGTAGTCATGGCCCTAACAATGATGGTTGCGACCCAGAATCTTGTAATCGGGTTTTGATTGAAGATTGTACCTTTGATACGGGCGATGATTGTATCGCCTTAAAATCAGGTCGAAATGCAGATGGGCGACGGATTAATGCACCTATTCAAAATGTCTTAGTCAGCCGGTGTAAGATGAAAGACGGACATGGTGGCCTAGTGATAGGCAGCGAAATTTCTGGTGGAGCACGCAATATCTATTTAGATAATTGTCAAATGAGCAGCCCAGAGCTAGAAAGAGCCATTCGCATAAAGACTAATTCGGTGCGCGGTGGTCTGATTGAAAATATTTATGTTAATAATGTAGAGGTGGGTCAAGTAAAGGACGCTATCGTCATCAATTTTTATTATGAAGAAGGTGATGCAGGGCAATTCGATCCTCAAGTTAGAAACATTAATATTAATAATTTACGCGTAGATAATGCTTCCCGTGCGCTATTTATTAAAGGCTTTGAACGTGCGCCTATAGTCGGTTTGCATCTTTCTAATTGTCATTTTAATAATGTTAAAAAACCCCATGTAGTAGAGCATGTTAAACAGCTCACCTTAGACGATGTGTTTGTCGGTGACATGCCACTTTTAGCCAAAGATTTAGTTAGTTTATAAGGCCGCCAACATGAAACCTTTATTAAAAATTCATCATAATGACAATGTGGCTGTGGCAACGCGGGACCTTGCCACAGGGGAAGAATTTCCAGAGTTTGCTTTAACCTTAATTGAGGATATTCCCCGCGGTCACAAAGTTGCCTTGGTCAATATTGCACGTTTGGGGAACGTTATTAAATATGGCTTTGAAATCGGTGGAAGTCTCGAAGATATCGCTGCTGGTAGCCATGTGCATAGCCATAATTTAAAGACTAATCTTAAGGATGGTACTCAATATCAGTATGCCCCCATTGCAGTTAAGCATTCACCGGCGCAGAAGGAGCACTCCTTTAATGGCTTTCGCCGGGCTAATGGCAAGATAGGTATTCGCAATGAAGTCTGGATAATCAACACCGTTGGTTGTGTTAACCGCACAGCACAGCGAATTGCTCAAATATGTAGTCAACGCTTTTTTGGACAGGCTGATGCTTTTGTGGCTTTTACTCATCCCTATGGTTGTTCTCAACTGGGTGATGATCTAAAAGATACCAGGGCTATTTTAGCCTCACTATTAACCCATCCCAATGCGGGTGCTGTATTGGTAGTGGGTTTAGGTTGTGAAAACAATCAAATGGCGGCCCTATTAGAGCAAGCCGGTGACTATGATCCCAGCCGCCTACGATTTTATAATTCACAACAAGTTGGCGATGAGATTGAAGAGGGTGTCAATGCCATTGCAGAAATGTTGCCTTTGCTGGCTCAAGATAAACGCATAGAGTGTCCGGCAAGTGAACTGGTACTAGGCATGAAATGCGGTGGTTCAGATGCCTTTAGTGGAATTACGGCCAATCCATTAGTCGGCCGTATGGCCGATAAAATCACTAATATTGGTGGTACCGCCATTTTAACCGAAACGCCCGAAATGTTTGGTGCAGAGCAAATCTTAATGAATCGGGCCACCAATGCAAAGGTATATGGCCAGATAGTCGATTTAGTTAACGAGTTTAAGCAATATTTTATCGACCACAATCAGCCTATTTATGAGAATCCTTCACCGGGCAATAAAGCGGGTGGCCTCACCACTTTAGAAGAAAAGTCTTTAGGTGCCATTCAAAAAGGTGGGCAAGCCGCGATAACACAAGTGCTTAATTATGGCGAGCCTGTAGCAAATAAAGGCCTGGTTTTATTGCAAGCACCGGGCAATGATGCAGTTTCTTCAACTGCATTGGCCGCCAGTGGCGCGCATTTAGTACTGTTCACCACTGGTCGCGGCACACCTTTAGGGTTTCCCGTTCCAACGGTAAAAATTTCTTCTAATTCTGACCTTGCTCAACACAAACCACACTGGATTGATTTTGATGCAGGTACTGTTCTTGATGGTGTAAGCATGGATGAATGTGCCGACTTATTTTTTAATCAATTACTGCAATTTGCTTCTGGTCAACTGACCAAAAATGAAATAAACGATTGCCGCGAAATCGCTATCTGGAAAAGAGGCGTAACGCTCTAATGAATATGCAAGGAGCCTTTAATGGTTAATTCAACAATTTTACAACTTCATCCAGACAGACTTTTTCCAAGTGACGAAAAAGTAAGAGCTATTGCGCGTAATTTATATCAACAAATCAAAGATTTACCGATTATTAGTCCCCACGGTCATACTGACCCACGTTGGTTTGCTCAAGATGAGACGTTTGGAAATGCCACAGAACTGCTTATTCGGCCTGATCATTATGTGTTTAGAATGTTATACAGCCAAGGGATCCCCTTAGAATCCCTTGGCATTCGTCGCCAAGATGGCGTCGCGGTGGAACAAGATCCCCGTAAAATTTGGCACATCTTAGCTAAACATTACTATTTATTCCGTGGCACCCCCTCTCGTATGTGGCTCGACACGGTTTTTCATGACGTTTTTGGCATGCGCGAATTATTAAGCGCAAAAACCGCTGACAAATATTATGACGAAATTACCGCCAAGTTAAGTACCGCCGCCTACCGGCCAAGAGCCCTAATGGATAGGTTCAATATTGAGTTAATTTGCACTACTGAAGGCGCGTTGGATACCTTACCTCATCATCAAGCGATGCAGGGCACACCTATGCAGCACCGTGTGATTACCAGTTTCAGACCCGACGACGTGGTGGATGCATCCCGTGACGATTTTGTTGAAAATGTGCAAAAATTAGCTGAATTGACTGGGCAAGATACCCAGACTTGGGCTGGATATTTACAAGCCCTAAGACTGAGACGCAGTTACTTTAGAAGTCTTGGAGCCACTGCGACTGACCATGGTCATCCTACGGCACAAACTGCAGATCTGTCACTTAGTGATTGTGAGGCTCTATTTTCTATGTGTTTAACAGGTCAATCTAGTGGCGCTCAACAAGAGTTGTTCAGAGCACAAATGTTAACTGAGTTAGCCGGAATGAGCACTGAAGACGGAATGGTGATGCAAATACACCCTGGCGCTTTTAGAAATCATAACCCGCTCGTTTTCCAGCATTTTGGTCGCGATAAAGGTGCTGATATGCCGTCGCAAACGGAATATGTTCAAGCTCTTAAACCGATGTTAAACAAATATGGTAATGATCCTCATTTAAGCATCATTTTATTTACCTTAGACGAAACCACCTATGCCCGCGAACTCGCACCGTTGGCAGGCCACTACCCTTGCTTAAAACTTGGGCCTGCGTGGTGGTTTCATGATAGCCCTGAAGGTATGTTGCGTTTTCGTCATCAAGTTACTGAAACAGCTGGTTTTTATAACACAGTTGGTTTTAATGATGATACCCGCGCTTTTTTATCTATTCCTGCTCGTCATGATGTGGCTCGACGAATTGATTGTCGTTTTCTAGCTGACTTGGTGGCACAACACCGTATTAATGAGGATGAGGCAGTGCAATTGGCCTTCGATTTAAGCTACAACCTAGCTAAAAAAGCCTACAAGTTGGATTAATAAGCGACATGCAACAATTAAATAGAAATACCTTGAGACAATTACCCAGTACTGTTTTGCATAATAAAACAGCCCTCAATAGCGAAATTGGTATCGTACATTTGGGACCAGGTGCCTTTCATCGAGCTCATCAAGCAGTTTTTACAGATAACGCCATGGAATATGGTGGTAATTGGTGCATATGTGGCGTGTCGATGCGTAGCTCGGGAGTGAGAGATGAACTTGCGTCACAAGACAATCTATACACCTTGGCTGTACTGGATGAAAATCCTAGTTATCAATTAATTTCAGCCATTAAACAAATTTTGGTATTAAGTGAACAGCGCAGTCTAGTTATGCAACAATTGACGGCTGCCACTACCCATATCATCAGTCTGACAATTACGGAAAAAGGTTATTGTTTAACCAGCGACGGTTTGCTTGATTTAGCTCATCCAGATATAAAACATGATTTAGCTAATCCTGAAATTCCGTGCAGTGCTATTGGTTTACTTGTTACTGCATTAGCTTTTCGTCACCAAGAGTGCACAGCAGAGCTAACCATTATTAGTTGTGATAATTTGGCTGATAATGGCACTAAATTAGCTAAAGCTATCATCGCATTTGCGACACATGTTGATCCAGTCTTAGCTGCTTGGATTAAACAGACAATATCTTTTCCCAATACCATGGTAGATAGCATTACCCCTGCGACTAATGAAGCACTTCGAGCCAGAGTCGCGCAAGCCATTCAACTACAAGATAACTGGCCTATTCAACGAGAAGCCTTTACTCAATGGGTTATCGAAGATAATTTTAGTGGTCCCAGACCGGCTTGGGAAAAAGTGGGTGTTACCTTTACCAGTGATGTGAGTGCTTATGAGAAAGCTAAACTTCGTTTGTTAAATGGCAGTCATTCAACCTTGGCATATTTAGGCTTGCTTTGTGGTAAGGAAACGGTCAATGAAGCGATCAGCCATCCAACTTTATTCAAATTAATTGAAACTCTCTTAAAAGAACAAGTTAGTTTATCTTTTTCTGCCCCAGCAGAGATGAACGTCGATCAGTATATTGACGCCATTCTATTGCGCTATAACAATCGCCATATTCGACATTTACTCTCTCAAATAGCGTGGGACGGTTCGCAAAAACTCCCGTTCAGATTATTAGGTAGTATTCAAGATAATCTGGCTCAAGGGCAGCCTATTTCTTTATTATGCATAGGCGTTGCGGCGTGGTTGCAGTTTTTAGTGAGCGCTGCACAAACAAATTTTCCATTAG
Organism: Paraglaciecola sp. 25GB23A; assembly: GCF_040012495.1. Lineage (NCBI taxonomy): Bacteria > Pseudomonadati > Pseudomonadota > Gammaproteobacteria > Alteromonadales > Alteromonadaceae > Paraglaciecola > Paraglaciecola sp. 25GB23A. The sequence continues at coordinate 29,732 of NZ_JBDYKM010000013.1, read as the reverse complement.
TTGATCCCTTAGCAGATAAATTAATTCGATGTGCCGCACTATGTGATGGTAAGTCAAAGGAGGATGTCACGCGTTTATTAGGCATTGAGCAGGTATTTCCGACTCCGTTGGTGAATAATACTGTTTTTATTGATGGCATTTGTCATGCATATTTAGGTTTGTCTCGTTTAAACGCTGATAACGTTACTGAAACATTAGAGGCCTTTTTATAGGCCCAGGTTTCGTATATTTACTTGTATTTTGATTGACAAATAGTTTTCCAAGTAAGCAAAAAGAGAGTCTGTCAGATGACACATCATATAATTATCGGCGAATGCATGGTGGAGATGTCCGGTCGTGGACAACACACTTATTATCAGACATTCGCTGGAGATACTTTCAATACGGCGGTTTATTTCAAGCGCTCTAATCCAGCACAAACTATCAGTTATTGGACAGCCGCAGGCACAGATAAAATCAGCCAGCAGTTTATGCAAAAGCTAAATGAAGAAAACATCGATACCTCGTTAGCATTTACTAGTGAAGATAAAACACTAGGTTTGTATATGATCGATACAGATAACAAAGGAGAACGCAGTTTTTCTTATTGGCGCAGTGATTCAGCGGCTAAACACCTTGTATCTTTATTTAAACAAGGTCAAGTGGTCTTAGATTTAACCAGGATAAAGAGTGTTTTTTTATCTGGCATCAGTTTAGCCATTCTAAGTGATGAAGATAAACAGAGCTTATTGGAAATGCTACTCGAATTAAAACAAAGGGGGTGCTGTATTATCTTTGACCCCAATTATCGACCGCAATTATGGACGTCTGCGCAACAAGCCCAACTATGGACAGATAAAGCTTATGCATTAGCTGACATCGCGTTTCCTGGTTGTGACGATCATCGCGTCTTATATGGGCACAACAGTATTAGCGATATTCAACAGCATGTAACAAACTGCGGGGTCAAAGAAATGGTCATTAAAAATGGCGAGCACGGTATTCAAATATTTTCACAAGCACAACATAGTATTATCCCAGCGCATAAAGTGGCTCAGGTAGTCGACACTACTGCAGCAGGCGATGCATTTAATGGCGGCTATTTGGCGGCAAGATTTGCTGGTAAAACAGAACAATATGCCGCGGGTTATGGTGCCAAAGTCGCAGCTTATGTTATTGGCCATAAAGGTGCGATTGTTGATAAAGAGTGCATGGGTGAGTTCCTTATGGCGAACCAACTATCATGAAATTGCTTAACAAATTTACCTTGCTGTTTTGCTCTGTGCTAATTTTTTCATGTGGCTCAGTAAGTTTTGCACAACCAACACTGGCCTTTCCTGAAGCTCAGGGTTATGGCAAATATACTGTCGGGGGGCGCGGTGGACAAGTCATTATCGTTGACTCCTTAGAAGACAGTGTAAAAGCACGACCAGGTACCTTACGTTACGCATTGAAGGCAAAGGGACCGCGGATAGTGGTCTTTAATGTTTCTGGCATTATTCATCTAGTTAAACCCCTAGAAATTAAAGAAGATTTTGTAACCATTGCAGGGCAAACATCACCCCAGGGCATTGTGATTACCGGTTCAGAAACTCAAATTGATGCAAATCAGGTTATTATTCGTTACTTACGCTTTCGCCCTGGTTCGGCCCACGAACAAGGGGACGCGGTAACAGCAAAACGTTTGAGTAATATTATTATCGACCATTGCTCTATGAGCTGGGCAAATGACGAAGTGGCTTCTTTTTATAACAATACTGATTTTACCTTACAATACAGTATTATTAGTGAAAGTTTGAATAATGCCGGCCATAAAAAAGGCAGTCATGGTTATGGTGGAATTTGGGGCGGGCAACGTGCCAGTTTTATTAATAACGTATTGGCCCATCATACCAGTCGTAATCCCCGTATTAATGGTTACCGCCTCAAACCCAATTACCCTGCGACAGGGGAGTTGGTCGATATTCGTAATAATGTTATCTATAACTGGTCAAATAACAGCACCTACGGCAACGAGGGTGGGCGAGTAAACCTCGTTAATAATACTTACAAACAAGGCCCAGCCAAGAGCGAAGCGCGTTTCTTTCAAATTAATTTCCCAGATGGAAAAACCGATCTTGGCCAAATGTATATCAATGGCAATACCATGACCGGTGATGAACACAAAAGCCAGAATAACCAATTAGCTGTGGAATTCAAAAATGAAAAGAACATCGCGCTAGATGAGGCCCTTGCGCTAAAAATCAAAATTTTAGTTAGCCAGCCCTTCGAAGATAATACAAGCTTAATATCAAAAGGGCGCAGCGCAGCGCAAAGTTATGCCCACTTAGTTATAGATAAAGAAGTGGGGGCCAATCGAGTGCGCCAGGGTTACTTTCAAGACTCAGTTGACCAACGAATACTGACTGAAATTGCTCAGGGTAGTGCTGCTATATCGAATGGCATTATTGATTCTGAACTGCAAGTTATTCGCAGTTGGGACGATTACGCATTAGAGTTCTCATCTGAGGATATGACCACAGCGATAAGTCAAACTAGCTACTCAGATGTACAACAATGGATTGATGAGCTCGGCAAGTTTAACTAAGGGTATTTGCAGTTTAAGCAGCACGGCTAACTCGCTAGCATAGTTGGCCTGATATCCACCTTGCTCAAGCATCAAAAAGATGGTCCAGCCATCGAATAATGAGCTGTAAAATTCATATATTTAACAAACGAATGTTTTTATTAACAATGTATTGACATCTTACTTTTTGCCACAGTAGAATGCCACCGGTGGCAACTCGAACATAGCCTGCCCTTTAAAGTGTGCCACCGGTGGCAAGTTAATTAATAGCTTCACCAATAATTTTTTGATGAAAATCTTAGGAGAAAATCCGAAATGAAAAGTTTTCAACTGAAGGCTTTAGCGATTGCAATGTCAATGGCTATCCCCGCTTATGCTCAGCAAGCCAAGCCAGTTAGTCCAGAACCCAATGAACTTCCACCTAATGCAAACTCAACGAGCGATGTATCTGGCAATCAAAATGACAACAGTGAATTTGAAGTCATTGAAGTAACAGGGGTGCGACAAGCAGATATTAAAGCAAGGGATTTAGAGCGCTTAAATAAAAGCTTTAGCTCTATTATTGCTACCGATGATTTAGGGAATTTTGTAGATCAAAACGTTGCCGAGTCATTAAGACGCCTACCTGGCGTCACATTGCAGCGCTCAGAGGGCGAAGGTAAATTTGTCAGTGTAAGAGGCTTAGGTCCTGGATTTGTTTCTGTCAATATTAACGGCTCAGCCATGTCTGGGGTAGGTGACGATAGAAAAGTCGGACTTGACGCTATTCCTGGCGATATTCTTGGTTCAATCGAAGTATTAAAAACTTTAACCCCTGATCAAGACTTAAACTCTATCGGCGGGACGGTCAACGTTAATGCTATTTCAGCTTATGATCGGGGAAAATCAACACTCAAAGCAAAGGTGCAAGATTCCTACAGTACCTTACGGGAAGAACATTCTCCTAAGTTTAGTATCGATGGCACGCAATTTTTCTTAGATAAAAAGATCGGGATCGGTTTTGCATTATCACAAGAAGAGCGTAAATCGCAGGTTAACGAAACCCGTCATCATAGCACCACTGAGATGCGCTACTATCAAGCTGACAAGGGATTCAGTGATATTGAAGATGCTGATGGCAATGTTATTTCAACGGCAGCACAACAAATTGCTGCAGGGCCAGAAATATTGGGACCGGTGCAACTAGAAAAACGGCGTGAAATTGCTGGCCGTACCCGCAAAGCTGCATCTTTAAATGTTGAATTTAAGCCGACCGAATCCAGTTACTATTATATCCGCGGCAATGTTACTCAGTTTACTGACTCTGATGTGGCCTTGCGTGAATTTTTTGATTTTCAAGATGCGGGTAGTGATGAAGTTCTGTATGTCAATAATACCACCAAAGAGTTTGTCATCAGTGATGTGGATATTTTTCACCAATACTTTATCCAAGGCGGGGATAACACCACAAAGTCATTTAGTCTCGGGGGTGAAAATCGCATTGCTGAAAGCTGGACCTTAGATTACGAATTAGCTTCATCCAGGTCATATGAAGAATCTAACAATGACAGACGGGTGCAATTTCGTGAACGAGACAACATTGTATATGGCCGCGGCAGTAAAGATAACATAGACGGTGCAGCCTTGAGTCAAGAGGAGACAGCTGCGCTAAGCGGATTGGATATCAGTACCTTTGGTACCTCAGAGTCCGGTGATGCAAGTAATTTAGCTAATTGGGAATTTGACAACCTATTCTTAGAAGATGGCACCCGCGATGATAGTATAAAAAGTGGCAAAATCAATTTAACCAAAGATTTTTATTATGAGCATTTAAGTTATGTAAAAGTCGGTGCGGCTGTTACCCAACGTGAATATGTGCGCGACAAAAACCGCGCGAGTTACGACCCCAGTGCTGCAGATTGTGGTGGTGATGAAACTTGTATAAGCGTGGTCAACTCAGTGCATTCTGACTACCCCAGCTCAATCCCCAAAGACAGTAACTTTTCTTACCCTTTTGTTGATCAAGACCGAATAGATTATATCGTTGAACGCTCAGCGATGACTCGTGATGCTGCAACACAAGGCGAATTATCCATTGACAGCACTAAAGAAGATTACACCTTAACAGAAGATACTAAAGCGGCATATATCATGGCAGAAATGCCTATTACCGATGATTTAGTGATGTCAGGCGGCGTACGTTATGTGGAAACTGAATTTTCATCTACCGGTTTCCTATCATTAGAAAATGATGACTTTCAATTTAATGGCGCTGGTTTGGGTAGTTTAGATATTGCCGTACCATTGCCTGAAGCCTCAATAAAATACAGTGAATATTTCCCCAGTGTACATTTGCGTTATGAGCCCCATGAAGACATTTTAGTGCGTGGGGCTATCTGGACTAGTTTTACCCGCCCTTCGTTTAAACAAGCACGGGCATTTGCCAAATTTGATAGTGATATTGAACTCTGTCCACCACAAAGTAACAACTGTGATGATTCGCAAGGTGGTGCGAATGTTGAGCAACTGCAAGATTATATATTGGGCTCTAACAATACCCTGGATGTAGGCAACCCCAATTTATTAGCGATGACATCAATTAACTATGATGCGTCAATCGGTTGGTATCCGAGCAAAGATTTGTTTATGGAAGCCTCAATTTTTTATAAAAACATCGATAATTTTATCGTTGATGTTAATGGCATAAGCATGGCATTGCCTGATTTACCTTTATCCTTGCCTGTTAATCAAATAACCGAATTTGTTATTCCGCAAAACCTTGTATTGAACGACGTCAATATTACCTTAAATGGTCAAAAAGCGACTGTATTGGGCATGGAACTGAGTTACAACCAGTATTTTGCCAGCGGCTTTTTTATTCAAAGTAATTTGACATTGTTGTCTAGTGAAGCTCAGCTTGATAGGTCTATTCGTGCTGATAAAGTGCCCTTGCCAGACCAAGCCGACACAACGTTTAACCTTACCTTAGGTTGGGAAAATGACGATTATTCAGTGCGCCTAATTGGCAATCATAGGGCAAAAATATTAGAAGAAGTTGGTTCTTGTCCAGCTAATTCAGACACTTGTAAAAGTTGGGCTGACCGTTATCAAGATGCCATCAAAAGTATTGATTTTAAAGCTCAATACAACATCAATAAGCAAATATCTGTGTACTTTGACGCCATTAATTTAACTGATGAAGTCGACCTTCGTTATTTTGCAGGTAACGTCGAAAGTGGCGGCCCAATTCTTTATCAAAAAGAAGAATATGGTAGGACGTTCCAGTTTGGTCTCAATTACAAATTTTATTAATTAACCAGTAATTCAGAAATTAAATACTTGGGTATTTGTGTTCTCCCCTTAAGGGGGGAAGCAAGCACAATTAGTAATTTCTCATCCTTGGGAGGGTGATTATGATTTTTAAGAATAAAATAGCCATCAGTGCGTTAAGCGCCATTGTTTTGGCTGGATGTGGTGCTGAAAGCACTATCAATGTTAAACAAGCGCCTGATCCAGCGCTCACAGGACGCTTTATTGATAGTCCAGTTAGCGGTTTAGGTTATCGTTCAGAATCCGTACCTAATGGCACCACTAATGCCAGTGGCGAATTTAATTATTTTCGCGGGGAGATTATTACCTTTCATATTGGTGATTTTGAATTTCCCAGTGTACCAGCTTCAAGTATATTAACCCCCCTTAAGATGTTTGAAGCAGACAGTCCTTTCAATCAATCTGTGGCTAATACGCTGCGTTTATTACAAGCTTTAGATGTAGATGGCGATCCATCAAATGGCATTGAAATCAGTCCCAACGCAGCTGCCGCTGCTTCAATGTTATTGGCAGAGGGGCAGACGGTTGAACAATTTTTTGATAGACCGGCGGCAGAATTTGCCGCAGATGTCGAACCTTGGCTAGCGAATTCTGGTGGTGCTATAACAACCTTAGCGCCTTTTGATAGTGCTTTAGAGCATTTTGTCAATTATTTAGAGTCTGAGTTTGGCACATTGATTGGCAGCACCTTTGATCTAGAACAGTTTAACGGCACCATTTACAATCCTTTTTTAAGCGGTAAAACAGCAAATTTAGCCACCATTACGTTTACCCCTGGGGAGTCAGCTAAAAGCGGTAGTTTTTCTATTAGCAGTGGTGAAACAACACAAATCGGTACCTATGAGTTTGTTTTTGGACGCAGAGCTATCAAACTCAGCACAGACACTGAGACAAACCTAATCATTGCAAAGTCTTATAATACCGTAGACCAAGTTTACAGTTTATGTACGGTTAATGGCTCTGAAGGTATTGCCTCAGCTGTTGCAAGTTGTGACGGTAAAGAAGATAAAAAAACAAATTTGCTGGTCTTATCCGAAGAACAAGCAAATGAAGAAGTGGTAAAACTTGAGGAACAAGCCAATACCATAGCGGCGGCGTTGGATGAAGATTTCAATGTCACAACTAATGACTTTTTTAGTAGTGGTTACAAGACACTATTGGATTATGATGCCAATGTTGGCATGTACGCCAAAACAGGTGGAAGTACTGCAATTGATGAGACTAAAGGCTACCTTATCTTAGCCGGTACACGTTTTAGCATTGGTAACGTTACGCCCAGCGTACAAACAACGGCAAACGATACGGTAGGCTCTGGGGTTTTTAATTTAAGTGAAGGGTTTACGCTAAGCTTTGACGTTATCGAACATAATAGTGGTGGTACCTTAAACCTCTATGTGGATAATAATACCACCAGTCAAAATAATTCTGTGCAAGGTGCCGCATCCAAATTTTATGGCTTGGCGATTGGTGAAGAAAATACACCTGCTGGACAGCGTTTTACCTATACTTATGTACCGGGGGCAGATGTGACAGGGCTTGATCCAAGTGATCCAGCAGCCCGCATTCTTAACCCTGCCATAAAAAATTCTTTCTTTCAATTACGCACCGACAGCGCAGGTAGCATTGTAATCGACAATCTGAAAGTTGAGACGGTGGCTGATAGTGTGCCACTAGAAGAGCCAGAAGAACCTGAAGTGCCGGAAGAGCCAGAACCACCTGTTATTATTCCAAAGGTAAATTTACCTTTTATTGCCGGTTTTGCTGGTGTAACAGAGGATATTTTCAGTAGCAGTTATGCTTCGATTAAAGATGCCACTGACCTTGATGTCGCCATGTTTACTAATACGGGTGGTTCAGTCACGGTAGTAGAAAACGGTTTAGAATTAGATGGCGGACGTTTTACTATTGGTAATACCGTTCCAGGAACAAATTCAACTTCCGCTGATACCGCTAGCACTGGTGCGTTTAATTTAAGTCGTCCCTACAATATTGTTATGGATATAGTGGCCGTTAGTTTCACTGACGCGACTAAAAAGCTTCAGGTGTATGTGGATAACAATACCAGTGGCAGTGCCAATTCCATCCACGAAGGTGCTTCACGCATCTACAATGAAGAAGCGGGTAGTATAAGCCTTGGTACCTTAACGATTCCTGGTACTGTGGGTACCACTAACTCATTCATTCAGATACGTACGGAGGGTGGGGCAACGGTAGTAGTTGATAATATTCGTATTGAATATTTAAATGAAAATTTACTCACCTCTGAAAATTTTGATACCACCACTGAGCTATTTTTCACAGCTGATTACAAAGCCTTACCGGGCGATGCGACAACAGAGGTGTATCATATTACAGGCGGTGGTAGTGGTTTAACTATTACTGACGGACAGTTAAAGATTGATAGTGCGCGTTTCAGTTTAGGTAATACAACACCTGCAGTAGAAACCACCGCTGACGATACTATTACCACAGGTATCTATGATTTAAGTCGTCCTTATCAAATCATATTTGATGTTGTGGCCACAGAAGACTTAGAAGCCAATAACAACTTACTCATTTATGTGGATAACAATACCAGCAGTAGTGGTAAGTCTAAACATGGTAGTGATTCCAAGTTTTATTCAGAATTGATCCTGTCTTTAGTGCCTGGAGAAACCTTGGTGGTAGACGGGTATTTGGCAACACAATCCTCCTTCTTGCAGTTCCGCACTGAAAGTGGTGGTGTGGTTGTTATTGATAATCTACGCATCGAATATTTGGCCGAAGACGATCCGGGCGCCAAAATATTTAGTTGTGCCGACGCACCTGAGTTGTATTTTTGTGATGACTTTAATAATGGCAGTGTGGCTAATTATGATTTGTTAGCAATGTCTAATAATACCACCGGTGCCATTGGTTCTTTTGATACGCTCGAAGACGATGGTAATGTCGTGTTGCGCTATACAGCGGGTGATGCAGGGGGCGAAATCATGTTATTCAAAGATTCAGCCATGGCTAATGTACCTGCAAGTGCTGATTATTTTGTTGAAGCGCGTATTCGTCCAAGACAAAACAGTAAAACTGCCAATAAACAAATCTATTTGTTAGGCCGTTACGAAAGTGAAGGTAACTGGTATGCGGGTGGTTTGAATGTGCAAAATTCTTCAAGCAGTACTCAGGTAGAAGTCGCTGTCAGTGTTGCCACTTCGTTATCTCGTCCAGTACAAAGTAAATCACCTATTTTATTAGGTGAGAAAGACGGTATAGACGGGGTATGGTATACCGTGCGTTTTGAAATGATAGGCAGTGATTTAAGCGTATATTTAAACGGTGAATTAATGGGCACCACAAGTGATTCAACCTATACCAATAAAGGTTTAATAGGCATGTTCACTAATAATCGTTCCTTTGAAATAGACGATATTAAAGTGGGTGATCCGAGTATTAAACCGGTGCAACTGACACTTGATTACAAAGATTTGGTCTGGAGTACATCGACCAGCGCAGATCCTTTAGTGATAAATATTACAGCGGTAAAAAATGATGGTGTGACGGCAGATAGTTTTACCGTTAAATCATCAGACTCCGGCGTAGTTGCTGCCCAATTAAATGGTAGTGTATTATCCTTGCAAGCCTTAACAGCTGGCACCAGTAATATTTATATAAAGTCAGGTTCAGATAACACGATAGTGCGCACTATCGACGTGACTGTCGCGGAAGGCTTTGTCATGCCGACTCAAAGTTATGGTGATTTTAGCGCTAAAGTCACCCCCACGGTGGGTATGACAGACGAGTATATTGATAGCACCTTGAGTATTACTTTTGACAGTGCCCCCACGTTGGGCTCCATTGGTGAAGTTAGAGTTTATGATGCCAGTAACAATACTCTAGTTGATACCATTAATGTGGGAAATGAAGTTGACGCCCTGGGTTATGCCGGTCAAGAACGAGTCCGTCGAGTCAACGTTAATTCCCTCAGTGTCAATGGTAATACCCTGAACATTAAACCACATAATAGCCTGTTAGATTATGGCCAGACCTATTATGTAGTGATTGGTGATGGTGTGGTCGGTGGCACACAATTAAATGGAGTTGATTTTGTTGGCCTTGGTGAAAATAGCAATTGGTATTTCGCCACCAAAGCCAGTGCGCCAAGTACTAACGACTTAACGGTTGACGATGATGGTGCGGCTGATTTTAGAACTGTGCAAGGTGCCTTAAACTACACCATGCAACATGTAGCTAAAGATGCTGCTTCTACCATTATGGTAAAAGATGGAACCTATAATGAATTACTGTATTTACGGGATAAAAACAATCTGACCATCACAGGTGAAAGCCGTGAAAATACCATTATTCAGTATGACAACTACGAAAGCAAAAATAGTGGTTCTGGCACGAGTGAAGCTCCAAGTGCAGGTGCGCCAGCGGGTGGACGTAGCGTATTTTTAGTTGAAGGCGCGGATTTGTTAACCTTAACTAATCTGACCTTGAAAAACACCCATTTGCGAGCGAGCCCGGGATCAGCCCAAGCTGAAACCATTTACTTCAACAGTAATTACCGTTTAGTCGCTAAAGATGCCAATTTCATCAGCGAACAAGATACCTTGTTGTTAAAAGGTTATAGCTGGTTTTATAACACCTTAGTGGCCGGTAATGTTGACTTTATTTGGGGATACCCAGTTACTGCTTTGTTTGAAGAAAGTGAAATCAGAACCATTGGCGATTCTAAAAATAACGATCCCAATACCGATACCTCAGGCGGTTATATCCTGCAAGCACGAGTCCCCGTATCTACTGATCCAGGCTTTATTTTCTTAAACAGCGAATTTACTCATGGTCCAGGTCCAATTGGAAACGATGTATTAGATAATTCAACCTATATCGCTCGCAGTGGCGGCAACAGCTCCTATTACGACAACGTTACCTTGATTAATAACAAGTTTGATACGCATATCGCAACGTCAGGATGGGCAGTATTGGGTGTTAATAGTCAACCTGCACCGAATCCAGCAGTGCCAACAGCTACAAGTGGCTGGCGTGAATACGGCAGCATGGATATGAGTGGTAACGCCCTAGATCTTTCTGCACGTGTAGGTGGTTATTTAATGCAACAAGCTGACGTTGCCAACTTAAGTGATCGCGAATCTATCTTTGCCAGTTATAACGGCAATCAAGGATGGGATCCTGCTGCTGACAATACACCAATCATTGGTGTAATTCTGACTGATACTGGTTTTGCAGGTTATAACTTTGATCTTACTGGTGGTGCCGGTGGCATAACCGTAACGGTTGATAATGGGGTGTCACTGATCAACGCCTTAGAACAAGCCAGTGATACCAATATGCCCATCACCATCTATGTTGACGGCACAATCACTGATGCAAATAGCGGGGGCCAGGGTAGGTCTATTGATATCAAAGATATGGATAATGTTTCTATTATTGGTGTGGCTGATCGTGGTGAGTTTGATGGGATAGGCATACAAATTCGTCGTGCCAACAACATCATTATTCAAAACCTCAAGATCCATCATGTGCTTACTGGTGGTAAAGATGCCATTTCTATTGAAGGTGATAACGATGGTTCTACCACTGAAAATATCTGGATAGATCATAACGAGTTGTACAGCACAATGAGTGTGGATAAGGATTATTATGACGGTTTAATTGATACTAAGAGTGGTGCTAAAAACATTACTATTTCATATAACTATCTACATGATCATTGGAAGGCTTCGTTACATGGTCATACTGAACCTGATACAGCAAGCAGTAATACCGATCGTAATATCACCTTTCATCACAATCGTTTTGAAAACATAGAATCACGTTTGCCTTTATTCAGATATGGTCATGGGCATTTGTATAATAACTATTACAATGAAATCCATTCTACTGGCATAAATTCCCGTAGAGAGGCTGAATTGTTGATAGAAAACAACGTTTTTGAAAACACACAAAATCCCATTGTGTCTTTTTATACCGACGTTGTAGGTTATTGGAACTTGTCGGGTAACATACTAGGTGAGGGGGTTACTTGGACTACGCCGGGTACGGGTGAAATAAATGCTCAAGATGGCCAATCAACCAGCAGTTACGTAGTACCTTATGACTATGAACTTGAAGCTGCTGAAGTAGTTAAAACTAATGTTATTAACTTGTCTGGTATCGGTAAACTTGACCAAAGTGGATTAGATATACCGGCCATTGATAATGCTGGCCAAACGCCTACAGATACTGATGTCAGTTTACCTTACGGTGAAAACTTTAGTACTGCGGACGCGGCGACGTTCTTCAGTGCAGATTATAAAAACGTCCCTGGAGATAGCACTGTAGCTCTGTATCACATTACTGGCGGGGGCAGTGGCATTACGATTACAGATGGGCAAATCAGCTTAGCCAGTGCTCGTTTCACTCTTGGTCATGCCACACCGGCGGTTGAAACAACGGCTAACGATATCTCAGGGGTGGGCGTATTTGATCTTAGTAAACCCTATAAGATAGTGATGGATATCATCAGTGTGGGTGGCTCCGATACCAGCAAAGACTTCCAAATCTATGTTGATAATAATACATCGAGTAGCAGTAAATCCATGCAAGGCAGTGCTTCTAAGTTTTATGCTGTAGATGCCGGTGCCTTAACAGTGGGTACGCTTGAAATAGATGGTTTGGTGGCTACCGCTAATTCGTTTTTACAAATTAGAACCGAAACGGGCGCTACAGTAGTAATAGACAATCTACGTATTGAATATCTGCCGCCTGATGCCTTGTACTCTGAAGATTTTGGTGCCGCGGATGCTGCAACATTCTTCACTGCTGACTATAAAGGTTTACCTGATGATGCCGCTAGCCCCATGTATAACATTACCGGTGGCGGCAGTGGTATCACGATTACTGACGGCCAAATCAGCTTAGCTAGTGCACGTTTTACTGTTGGTCATGCTACACCGACGCTTGAGACGACGGCCGATGATCTTGCAGGTGCTGGAGTGTTTGACCTAAGTAAACCTTATAAAGTGATTATGGATATTATCAGTGTTGGCGGTGATGACACCACTAAAGACTTTCAAGTCTATGTGGATAACAACACTTCTAGTAGCAGTAAGTCTATGCACGGTGGTGCGTCTAAATTTTATGCTGTGGATGCTAGTACTCTGACGGTTGGGACTTTAGAAATAGACGGTTTTATTGCTACCTCAACGTCGTTTTTACAGATCAGAACGGAAACAGGTGCAACAGTGATATTTGATAATTTGCGCATTCAATATACCGAATAGGCTTAGTTTCAATTAATTTCACCTAAAAAGGGTAGCCTCGCGTTACCCTTTTTTATTGGAGTAAATAATTTGTTAGTCACTTATTTAAATGTCCATTGGTTTTTTGTCATCATGATGATTTTGCTTAGCCCATCGGTAGTTGCAGAGCACTTACAAGGTAAGCAAACTCATGCAGATGACAAGAGTTATACCATGGCGGGTAGCTTACTTAAATATCGCCAAACGTATCCTGACATTACCTTAGGCAAGGTGGTTGAAGAACATAGCTTGAGTATAATGCTCGATCAGGTTTACGGTAGAGCATTAGGTAGAGACTTGCATATTGATATATATAGGCCATTACATAAGGCTAATAATAACGCAATTTTGTTGATCCACGGTGGTGGGTGGAGTTCTGGTAATAAAAGTCATATGCAATCCGTTGCCCAAGCACTTGCGTTAAAAGGCTACCTAACGGCAACACTTGAATATCGTTTATCCCCTGAAGCGATTTATCCTGCGGCAATAATCGATATATATCAAGCCATAGCTTGGCTAAAATCAAAGGCGCAGTCATTAAATTTTAGCAGCAATAAACTCAGTATTTTAGGTGGTTCATCTGGCGGCCATTTGGCGGCACTAGTTGGGTTCAGTGCTATTCACAATGTCTATTTGCCTGAATCTAATAAGCTACAAGTTAAGGCTGTGATTGATATGGACGGTATACTAGAAGTGGCATCTGGCGAAGGGCTGATAGCAGAGGATAAAAACGGTATGTCAGATTCGGCCTTAGCCCGCTGGCTAGGTGGAAACTTCGCCAATATGACTGCACGTTGGCAAGAAGCGTCAGTGCCACAATACATCACTGCCGATTCGCCGCCCTTGCTGTTTATTAGTAGTGGCCAACGTCGCTTTAAGGCAGGTTTTGCATTAGCTCAAGTGAAGCTTCATTCTTTTGGAATTAAAGTTGAATTAATCAATTTAGATAATACGGCCCATCCTTTTTGGTTATTTGAACCGTGGTTGAGTCAGATTATTGCGCCCATTGATCAGTTTTTACAACAAATTGACTAATCGCAGCGTGAAAATTCTGCTTCTTTTACTAGTAGACTTTGCTAGCATTAATTTACTTTAAACGGATCTTGTTGTTTTTTACAACATGATCATCACACTAGGATAAGTATGAAACTATTTAACAATGTTTGTTTGTTGGCAGGACGCCTATTACTGGGCTTATATTTTATAGTGCCAGGCTTACAAAAAATCACCAATTTTGACATGATGAGCCAATACATGGCCCAACATAAAGTGCCAATGATTTCTCTGTTATTAGTCGTAACCATTATTATCCAGCTGAGTGCCGGGCTGGCTATCATAATTGGTTATAAGGGAAGATTTGCTGCCTTTTTGTTAGCCGGTTTAACCCTAGTCATTAGTGTATATATGCATAACTTCTGGAACTTACCTGAAGGCGGGGATGTAGCCCGCGAAACGCAGAATTTTGTAAAAAATATGGCAATTATGGCAGGCTTATTAGTCTTAGTGGGGAGGGGAACTGGTCCTTTTAGTTTAGATAATCGTAAGTCTAATTCCTAAGCCACTGCAAAAGATTTTATCCTATGTTACCCCACAGTCTGATTGAGTTTTTTTCTATCCATCAAGAATGGCTGTGGTTTTTCACTATTGTGGCTGATTTGGGTTTGGCCGTTTTACTCTTCAAGCTTTTTGGGCGTCAGGGACTATACGCCAGTATTATCATCAGTTTAGTGCTAGCTAATTTGCAGGGCCCTAAACTCACTGAAATATTTGGTCTACAAACCAGTATGGGCGTGATCCTCTACTCCAGTATTTATTTTGCCACTGACTTACTCAGTGAGCGCTATGGACAACGAGAAGCGAATAGAGCGGTCATGATTGGTTTTTTTGTTAGCGTGATGTTTATTATCATGACCAGCATCAGTTTATTGTATTTACCCTCAACTCAGCCTAATACGGCCGCATTTGCCCTAGAAATTCATCAAGCTACCGAGAGTCTTTTTAGCTTTAGCCCACGCTTTGTATTGGGTTCATTATTGGCCTACTTTATCAGCCAACATATTGATGTATGGATTTTTCACTTCATTAAAACAAAAACTAAAGGTAAACATTTGTGGTTAAGAAACAATGTTTCAACCATGTTATCACAAGCGGTAGATACGCTTATCTATGGTGTTGTTGTGTGGTGGGGTTTAGTTGATTTTATAACTGCCATGCAATTAGCGATGGCAAAGTACCTATTTAAAGTCATCATTGCCATCGCTGATACCCCTTTTATTTACTGGGCAAGAAATTGGCAAGTAGATAAAGCCGATTGGATAACTGCACCTACAACAAAAACAACTGATAAGTTGTAGATGGTTGTTAATTTCAGTAAATACTCATCTCTTGTGCCCTAAACTTAAATGCAATATAAGTTGAACAAAGCTAAAAAATACAGGTGTACCCTGAGATGTCTTTAATATATTTAAGTAAAAATTAATTAATTATATATTAAACAATGTTTTATGTTTATTTTGTTATTTTGATTGCATTTTTAACTGGCCATACCACTTGGTTTGGTGTACAACTGTGCGCTCAAATTAATTAATCCATAGAAGCGCCAACTATGAATGTATTTTTGCACCGACTGTGGTGCTCCTTTTGCCTGATGTTAGGTAACCAAGATTCACTAATTCGTTATCTGCTGCCCATAATTAATTTTATGAAGCCTAATTATTTACCGGGCAGTTTTGGTGCTAAGGTATTAAGTGCTGAAATTAAAACGCAGGACGTGCTGCACTTACATTTGAAAGTATCTAAGCGCTGGCCCGGATTTATTGCCGGGCAGCATATTAGTTTAACTTTTAATCGTAATGGACGATGGCTGAGCCGAACTTTTAGTCTATGCTCATCGACTGCGCTGTGGCAAACACATCGGCAAGTGAAGTTATGTTGTAAAATCCAAAAAGACGGCGCTTTTACCCCCCTATTGGCAACTCTTAAGACTGACGACAAGCTAAATATTTCAGTGGCCAGTGGCGATTTTGTTTGGCAGAAAATCCCTCAGTCGACAACGTTTATCGCTGCCGGTTCTGGTATTACGCCAATTGCCGCCATGTTGTTGAGTCAAGATCATTGGTCGAGCCCAGTCACCCTGATTTATCGAGTCAAGGATGCAAGCAATGCAGCTTTATTAAGTGAGCTTCAAACGCTGGCTGCCCAACAACCACTGCTAAGCATAAACCTCAGTCAAAGTCACACAGAATCCGCTGCTGACTTTGCCAGTAAAGTGGCTTCCTTAGCCCTGACACAACAATATTATATATGTGGTCCAGCTCCATTTATGCAGGCCATTCACCATGCACTAATTACGTCAGGTGTGAGCAAAGACTGTATTCACCAAGAACAATTTGGTTTACCTGCGCCAAGCCTTTCAAGTGATGATATAACAAAAATACAGGCGACCTTTGTACAGGCCGGGGTTGCGCAAAATATCCTGATGGCAAAGGGTTTAAGCTTGCTACAAGGGGCAGAGCAAGGTGGTTTGCAAGCTAGTTTTGGCTGTCGCATGGGGGTGTGTTTTCAATGTGTTTGTCAAAAGGTCTCTGGCCAAGTCCGAGATATACGCAGTGGATTATTAAGTGGTCATGGTGAAGAGCAAATCCAACTGTGTATCAGTCAACCTGTTAGTGAACTTGTTATACAACTTTAAGGTAATAAAAATGACTCCCAACGCACAACAATTAGATGCCTTACAATTTGACTTGGATGCATTAAAACACACTATTCAACAACAAATTGGTGAAGGTGATGCCCGTTATATCAAACGGGTCATGCTTGTTCAGCGACTGAGTGCTATTGCAGGACGAATTTTGTTGGTCTTGGGTTTTGTGACGCCTTGGCTATGGTTAGTGGGTGTATTTGTTTTGGCATTCGCTAAAATTTTAGACAATATGGAAATTGGTCACAATGTACTGCACGGTCAATACGATTGGATGAATGATCCCTTGTTACATTCAAAACGCTACGAGTGGGATATCGCTTGTGACTCAGGTTCGTGGCAACGTACTCACAATTTTGAACACCATACTTATACCAATATTATTGGTAAAGATCGTGACTTTGGTTATGGCTTATTGAGACTGAGTAACGATTTATCGTGGCGAGTGCGCAATTTATGGCAAGGCGGTACTTATTTAGTGTTAAGTCTGCTATTTCAGTGGGGAATTTCTTACCACGAATTAGCCGGTCAACGGGTCTTTAGTACGAGAAAAAAAACCGAACGTCACTCACAAATAAGTGACGCAGCTTTAAAGAAAGCCTTTTTTAATAAAGGGGCACGGCAGTTGTTCAAGGATTATATTTTTTTCCCGCTAATTGCTGGACCGATGTTCTTATGGGTATTCGCGGGTAACCTATTGGCTAATTTAATCCGTAATTTGTGGACGTCAACGGTCATATTTTGTGGTCATTTTACCCAGGATGTACACACGTTTAGTGAGGCTCAGTGCAAAAATGAAAGTCGAGGCCATTGGTATTATCGTCAAATGTTAGGCTCCTCTAACTTTAGCGGACCCACTTGGTTGCACATATTAACAGGCCACTTGAGTTGTCAAATTGAGCATCATTTATTCCCTGACATCCCAGCTCGTTACTACCCTAAAATTGCGCCTGAAGTACAAAAACTCGCAAAGAAATATGGCATTGCTTACAATACTGGCAGCTTTATAGGTCAGTACTTAACCGTATTTTGGCGTATTATACGTTACTCATTTCCTGGTGGTTTAAAAACTACTCGCAGCTAAACTTAGCAAACTCAATCGCTTTATAAGGGGAATTATTATGAATGGTCATTGGTTCACAATTAAACAGCAAGAAAATAAAGAGTACTCAGGATATTTAAGCCTTCCTCCCAGTGGTAGCGGTCCAGGTTTAATATTGATCCAAGAAATTTGGGGAGTAAACGCTCATATTCAAGCAGTGGCCGATCAATATGCTTTAGCTGGATATGTAGTACTCGCCCCCGATATTTTCTGGCAATTAGAGCATCGAGTTAACTTGGATTACGATGATGGCGGTAATAAACAAGCTTTTAGTTTGTATGGTAAATTAGATTTTGCTGATGCCGCTGAACACTTAGTTGATGCTGTTAGCACCTTACGGGCTTTACCCGCAGTCACTGCTAAGGTTGGCGTAGTGGGATTTTGTATGGGAGGCCAGCTAGCCTTTCGCACTGCTGCTTTAAGTGATGTCGATGCTGCCATATGTTTTTACGGGGGCGGTATTGATGGTTGCCTGCAGCTTGCAGATAAAATAAACCAGCCAATTATGTTCCATTACGCCATGCAAGATGGCCATATTACGCAAGATGCTGTGCAAAAAGTAAAAGCCGCATTTGCTAAACATAATAATGCTATTTTTCACGATTATGCAGCGACTGATCACGGCTTTAATTGTTGGGGCCGTCCTGCCATGTACAACCAGCAAGCCTCCGCCTTGGCATTAGGTCGAAGCTTGGTGTTTTTATCCCAACATCTATAGAAAATTCAAACTATATTGGGCCGCTTTAGTCTTGATGTCTGGGTGTCTATCAAACACCCAATGAGTATCTTCGCATTCAACCCTGCATAAAACGATTTTTCGAGGATCATTAATGTTTGCCTTCAAAGTATTTTTCTTAAAAATTTATATGTTTATTTTTAAATGCATCACCTTTATGTTGCCATTTAAGTGGCCAAGAATTTTTGAGGGTTCGGGTTCTTCACTTGAATTGTGTCGGCACATTGCTGCCCAGGGGCACAAAAAAGTGCTATTGGTCAGTGATGCCATGCTAGTCAAATTGGGATTGTTAGATGGAATGAAGGCGGAATTAGCAAAACATGGCGTCACGCTTACGATTTACGACGGTGTAATGCCCGATCCAACAATTGCACAAATTGAAGCGGGCGTTAGCGTATTAAAGGCTAATGGTTGTGAGGCAGTACTAGCTGTTGGTGGCGGTTCATCTATT
This sequence comes from Paraglaciecola sp. 25GB23A, assembly GCF_040012495.1. Classification (NCBI taxonomy): domain Bacteria; kingdom Pseudomonadati; phylum Pseudomonadota; class Gammaproteobacteria; order Alteromonadales; family Alteromonadaceae; genus Paraglaciecola; species Paraglaciecola sp. 25GB23A. Next base: position 10,612 of record NZ_JBDYKM010000013.1, on the reverse strand, counting down.
GATGCGGCAAAGGTTATTGCTGCTCGGGGCAAAACTAATAAACCAATTGCCAAGATGGCAGGCCTTTTTAAAGTTTATTTTAGCGGTACATTACCACTTTATGCTGTTCCAACAACGGCGGGGACGGGTTCTGAAGTTACCATTGCTGCTGTGGTTTCAGATCCTAAACTGCAAAGTAAATTACCAATAATCGATTTAAAACTAATGCCGGTGGCTGCGGCACTAGACGGTCAACTCATGATTGGTTTACCCGCTAATATTACTGCTGCGACAGGCATGGATGCGTTAACTCACGCAGTAGAGGCTTTCATTTCTCATAATGCATTACAACGTACCGATAAGCTTGCCATTCAAGCTACCCAGCTAATTATGGCTAACTTGGTAACGGCAGTAAATGACGGTAGCAATTTAGCGGCACGACAGGCGATGAGTAAAGCATCCAATTTGGCAGGCATGGCTTTTACTCAGGCAGGTGTAGGCTACGTACATGCCATTGCCCATAATTTTGGCGCGCTTTACCATACGCCTCATGGTTTGGCTAATGCCATAGTTATGCCTTACGTGTTGGATTTTTCAAAGTCTAAGTGTAGTCGTCGACTCGCTGAACTAGCCAAGGCGTGTAACATTGGCCCAACTAATGGCTTTGATGCTGAACTTGCCGATGCATTTATTGAGCGTATTCGCGAAATGCAGCGTCAATTTAATATTCCACAAAAGTTAGATGCCTTGCAGCGCAAAGATATTCCGCAGATTGCGGCGGCCGCACTTAATGAGGCCCGTTTTACTTATGCGGTGCCGCGTTACTTAGATAGAGAGGGCTGCGAAAGTTTGATCAGACAGATGCTGGTATCATAAAACGTGTACTGTTGTTTTGAGCAAAGGTAGGCATTCGCAAATAATGTTACCCAGTATTAGAAAAACGCACGCACAATAAAGTGTTAGTCCGAGCTGGTCGATGTTATAAAAATCTTTCTCCAAGGAATGTTACCCTCACTAAAACTCCTGTGCTTTCGAGCGATGCGCAATGTTATATCACGATTAGCTTTTCTTATATTTTTTAGAACATTCAATGATGCATATCCTTAGCTATGCACAACTACAAATGATATGCGCCAGAGGCCTAAACACCTTCAACGTGCTATTGGCGGTAACAAATTTAAGGCCTAGTGTAAAAGCGAAGTTTGTTTCATTAGGGGCCATAGTGCTCTAAACTTAGTCTTTAGTTGATGTTTATTGGGTAGGGTCGGTTTTAGTGTTTGCAAGTTTTATAAGTCCCAATAATCTATCCAAAAAAGTTCTGCGTGTAATATTTTCAATTTATCTTGGCGTAACTTGCCTCATCACTAGCATGCAGTTTTTAACTGAATATTTAAAAACGCAAGATTCCATCTTAAATGAATTAAAACAGTTAGAGGAAACCGTGCGTGGGCCGATTGCTACTAGTTTGTGGCAATACAACCAAAATCAGTTAGATGCACTTATCGCGGGACTTATTAAGATGCCCATTATTGTCGGGGTGGATGTTGGCGATATACATGAGCAAATTATAATTTCCAAACGCTCGTACCCCCTAGATTCAGTGCCTTTGTCAATCTTCGAAACCAAATCAGAACTAATTTGGACGCTAAATAAGAAAGACGTTTATCTTGGATCGTTGACAATTTATTCATCGTCAGAAGTGGTTTTAGACCGGGTTTTGTTTGGTTTTTCCTTAATAGCCATGACCGCAATCATAAAGTTATCTATTTTATTTTGGTTGTTTGTTTGGGCGCTTGATCGCTATTTGGCAAGGCCGTTGAAAGAGTTAATGTCGCAAGTAGATGAGGTTCAATTAAGTCAAAATGGGAGTAAACGCATAAAACTTTCAAATATTGAGAATAACGAACTCAGTCAGCTTCAGGAACATATTAATAGGATGCTCTTTGCCATACAAACCGATAGAGAGCGACTATTAGAGGACGAGCAAACCACGCGTAATCGCTTAGAAGACGCAGTCGCAAAACGCACAGAAGCGCTGGAAATATTAAATAAAAAGCTCAAAGAGCTTGCCACCAGAGATTCTTTAACCGGTACCTTAAACCGCGGCAGTTTTTTTGATATGGCTCAGCATTTACTTGTATTGTCACAGCGTCAGAATTCGCCAGCTTGCTTTGTTTTGATGGATTTAGACCACTTTAAACAGATAAACGATACCTACGGTCACTTTATCGGTGACAAAGTGCTGATCCATTTCACCCATACCATCCAAACTTTCTTAAGAAAATCAGATCTACTTGGCAGAGTAGGCGGGGAAGAATTTGCTATATTCCTGTCAGATACAAGCGAACATGATGCCTTTCAGCTTGCCGATAAAATACGTAAAGCCATTAGTCAATCAAGCTTGCAAGTTGACAGTAAAACCGTCAGCTACACTGTCAGTCTGGGGCTTAGCTCATCTGAGCAAAAAGACCAATCGATTGACGAGCTATTTAAGCGCGCCGATTTAAAGTTGTATGGGGCAAAGGATAAGGGCCGTGATCGTGTTGAAAAATAGTATATTGAAACCTAAACATATAGTTTATCTATTATCATTTATGCTCTTTCTGCCAGCCGTTAGTCTCGCCCAAACACGTGAGACTGAAACTTTAAAAGTGTGTTACGACCAATGGGCCCCAATGACCATATTTCCCTCAGATGAGTCTTCAGACCGTGGGGTTGTCATCGACATGTTGGAACAAATATACACAGCAAAAGGTTATACGCTGGAATATTATGAAGTTCCTTTAGCGCGAGGGCTAGCCATGGTGGCAGAGGGGTTGTGCGATATGTTGCCTGAATACCTATTTGCTAATAATTTAGAAAAGGATTTTGTATATGCCAATGCAGCGACCTTTGCATACTCCACCGCTTTTGTCGTCAGACGCAGTGATCCTTGGCAATACAATGGGATTGAATCTATAAAAGGTAAACGCATAGCAACAGGGCCGGGCTGGGATTACAGCTCGATGAGTATCGATTATCAGAATTACATTGACGATCCCAAAAACGCCAACTTAGTTGAAGTGATCGCGGGTTACGATGATGTGGTAGACCGCGTGTTTCGCATGATTAAAGAAAATAGAGTTGATTTGTATGCAGATAACGATCTCGTACTGCAGCATGTACTCAACCGCCTAAATTTAAATAATGAGCTTAAGATTGTGCGTCCCGGCCTTGAAAAAAAATTGGTAGAACGTCCCATTTTCTCTAAGAAAATCCCAGTATCTAAAAGACAAGAGCTAATAAAAATTTGGAATGAAGGGCGTATGTTAGCAAAGGGTAAAATAGAAGACATGTTGCTTAAAAAATATAATGTGGCCTTCGAACAATAAGAAGATCAAGGTTTGTTACAGACTAGGCTTAATTTAAACTGAGTTCAGTATTGCTAGAAAAATACCGTTTTTGTTGAGTAATCGGGTCAATAAATTGCAGTTGCTGAGCCAATAGTTGCAGTGGCTTCGAGAAATCATCTGGTTTATTACGCAGTAAGGTCGGATAGTAGTTATCGTGTAAAAGTGGCCATCCTAAACTTTGCATATGTAAGCGCAATTGGTGAGTTTTACCTGTGATGGGTGAAAGTTCAAATAATGCTTTATCGGCTGCGCGTTGCAAACAGCGAATATGCGAATGACTATTAGCTGGCCCCTCTACAATATGCATCAAAAATCTTGGCTCTGATTTCTCTATACGATTTTTAATTTCCCATTGTTGATTATGCAGCGGCGTATTGCCACTTGTGTAAGCAATTGCCTGATAAGTTTTGCTAACTTGATGGCTTGCAAATAGTCTGTGGTAGTGTGGCCGAGTTTCGGCCTTAGTCGCAAATAAAACCAAACCCGCAGTACCCTTATCTATGCGATGGACCGCTTGCAGTTGCTGATTGCCGGTGGTCAGACGTAAGCGATTTTGCAGACATTCTTCGACATGCTGACCGCTTGGCATAACAGGCAAAAAATGCGGCTTAAATGCCACGAGAATCAATTCATCTTGAAAGATAATGTGTTCTGCAAAGGGAATAATAGGCTCGCTAACAACTTCACGATAATAATAAACCCGTTGCTGTGCGACAAACGCGCTTTGTGCATTAATTAAACAACCGTCATGCCAATGCACTTTTCCATCGGCAACCCGCTGCTGCCAAACCTCACAGGGTATCGCTGGAAACTTGAGAATAAGGAATTCTAAGACCGTCTTTACCCCTGGATTTTGTTGGGGCAGGCTAAGTTTTGACGGAGTATGGGCTATCGCCATTATGGCTCTCGATTTGTTCGCTTTAAGCGTTTTTGTAGAAAATTTCGCTGGAGTATATAACGTTTTAAGCTTCTCTGCTGTTAGTAAAGGGTGGTTATTGACAAAGATACTGTGGCTATACAAGTAAACTAATGTTGATCATAATTACCAGATAATTAATATCATGATTACCTTGTAATTGCTTTAACCCCATCAGCAACTGACAAATAATATGGTTTTTAGTCAACATACTTTGATAAGGGCTATAACTGCTTTTATACAACGCTAAAAAGATCAGCTGCATCTACTTTAAATAAAACCTTTTTGGGTTCTAACTTCCCTTTGGTTTTTCTCTGATTCTGCCATGGCTAGGTCAATTTTAGCTTTGCTACAATAATAAACACATTTCTTTGTTTATCAGATAAGTTTGATCTTTTTGCTACTGCAGCAGGCTCTAAGTACGACTATATTGGTCTTTTTTTCGACAACGCTATCCCGTTGATAAGGAAAGACTTGAGTTACACCATAAGTGAATAACAATACGAAAAGTGCGATTGGCAAAAATTCAATGAACAATAGTGTAGCCTGCTTTGAGTGTTTATTGATTAATTGCGTTGAGCGCAAATTTTGAGCATGTTAACTCAATGCTCAAATAAACTTGTTACACATTCCTGTAAATTTTACACAATTAGCTGTGTAGTGCTGACAGGCCTTCGACCGGCGGGCTATCTCATAACGGTCAAACTTATTGTAATACACTGATAAATATGCATTTTTATTTTAGGTAAAAGCTGGCTCAACCTTTGCTTTTACCACTGTGCATTATGCAAATCGTTAACTATTATATATAAGGAGTAGATTATGAATAGCGATCGTATCGAAGGTAGTTGGAAAGAATGGAAGGGTAAAGCTCAGAAAAAATGGGGCGAACTAACTGACGATGAGTTGGATCAAATCAACGGTAGTCGTTCAGAGTTGATAGGTAAAATCCAACAAAAATATGGTAAAACTAAAGAAGAAGCTAAGCGCGAAATCGATTCATTCTTTAGTTAGTGTATAAAGGAGGGTATCAGCACAAGACAAGGTGCTGGTAGACCTCCTCATTTGCACATAGATATTGCATAAACACAGTTCAATTTAAATAGGACAATAAATTGTAGATGATGGCTTTTTTAACATAAATTGTTAATGTATTGATGAGCTTATAATTTTTATTGATTTGATTGTTGAAAGGAACTTCAATGAAGATTGAATACAAGATTAATCACCCAATTACGGCCAAACAGTTTTGCGATTTATTAAGTCAAACTTCTTTGGGTGAAAGAAGACCCCTCAGCGACGCAACAACGATTCAAGGTATGTTAGATAATACAAATTTACTGGTAACAGCCTGGCAAAAAAACAATCTGGTCGGTATTGCCCGTTCAGTAACTGATTTTCATTATTGTTGTTATTTATCCGATTTAGCGGTGGATGAACACAATCAAACGCAGGGTATCGGTAAGATGCTTATTAGACTCACCAAACAGCAGCTCAAAGTAAATTGTAATCTGATTTTGTTGGCAGCCCCTCTTGCTCAAGAATACTACCCTAAAATCGGTTTTGAACAACACCATAGTACTTGGATATTGCGTGATATTCAGCAGTTAAAGTAGCCGCAAACACAGGCTACATTTGTTTATCAATGCGAACTGAACCATCAGCTAAATAAATCATACGTATTTTGTCTTTTGCATGAAAAACCATATTAGGGTCAAAATCTTGTACCACCATAAATTCACTGCCATCATCAATAGCAACAATCAATTCAACTAATTGCAAGGTGACTTGCTGTTGTTTTTGCTTGCCTTCATCAGCTAACGAGCCTCCCAACATGGCACCCAATATTGTGGTAAGAACCCGACCGCTACCACTACCAAATTGATTACCAATCGTACCGCCAATTAAAGCTCCGCCAAATACTTCCCAGCCATGATTGCGATCTTCAATCAATTCTGACTGCGTAATTTGGCGTATTGATCTGACTTTGCCGAATAAAACTTTATCAACGGGCACCGCTTCGTTGCGCTGATAATCGGCCAGAGCAGGGGACGAATAGCCCATAAATAGCATGATACACACCAGCAACGATTTCATGATCCTTTCCTCATTGTTAATTTAACTTTTTAACAACCTTGTTTTTACCAGCCCACCATCTCTTTACTTCGGGTTTTGCGGATCTCGGTTTCGTCAGCCCATTCTACTAAGCCGCTTTCCAAATCCATTAAACGCATGGTAAATTTATAGTATACATCTGACTTATCAGCATTGGTTTTTACGATGCTCGATAAATTGCCGTACAACATATATTCAGCACCTACTTGCTTACCAAACTGTATGGCTTTGTTGGGATCAACTAAACCACCGTCATTTTGATAATTCAACTGCTCTCGCACAGCAGTGACTTTGCCCATGTCTACAAATCGGAATTTGCCTGAGCGCAACAACTGGGTGGAAACAGAATCGGTCAAAGATTCAGTATCAATGTGTTCACTGGTTTTATTTTTAACCTCATCAACAAATACGATAGGACGCTTATTCGCCGTCATAGTGCCCACCACAGGCGATTGCAAAAGCGATTCTGTCATTTCATTTGCGATTTTTTGCAAGTCTGTCGAACCAAAGTTAATGTCTGTCGTTTCAATAGCGGCTGCATCTCCATAGCGTACTACGGGTTTATTGGCGCAGCCCGACAACAGGCTTAACGAAAGACCTATGGCGCTAACTAAAAGTATTTTTTTCATCACGTTATCCTGTCTATCCTTTATTGATAACCTAATTTGGCTACCACTGTATTGAGATTGAATTACTATTATTTTACCTGAGGCCAATTTAACTTGATATCAGCTAAGAGCGAGGAAAAACAGATTATTGTTACAAGCTGTTTTTGTCCTAGTGACAATTGACTCAACTATAATTGTGTAATCTTAAGACCTTCAAATTGGTTAATAGTTGTTAAATTAAGCAAGGTAATGCGCTTAGCCTTTATATCGAGCTCAATGGTTTCATTTTTACTACCATAAACCAACTTGACTTGCTGTTTGCCAGCATCCAAAGGGATCCGAATAATCTGTACTTCGTCTGGTAATGTCAGCCAACTGCGAGTGTCGGCTTGCTCAGAAGCCATATTATAAATAGTGGCCAGAATGTTGCCAATATCTCCGCCTTCTTTACTCATAGTGCGACGTAGTTGTTCTTTTGCCACCAATCTTAGGGCTTGCCGTGTGACTAAGGCTGGCACTTGTTCTTGTAACTGTTTAGATGCAAGAGATTGTAATTTAGCAATCGACTCAGCAGCATAACGCTGTTCATTGATATTGACACTGAGCATTGCATGCTGAGTAAGTTTGCCCTGATAAACCGGTAAAGCAAAATTGAAAAAGCGTGCTTGATAAGCATTAGTAAAAATCGGCAGGCTAATTGCCACCTCTTGTTTGGCTTGGATCACGCCGCGCTCAACAATGATCACCAGTTCTCCTTTATCTACATTACCAGCAGATTGAGATGGACCATATTTAGCGGAGTATAGTGCCAGATCATCAACCATGTTCAATTGAGTCGCAAGACGCAATACGTCTTGCTGTAGATAACGATTGGCAGGATATATTTCTAGAGCTCGTTTATAATCAATATAAGCATCATTTGGCTGCTTAGCCGCTTCGTAAAGTAAACCTGACAAGTAAAACGTATATGCATTCTGGAAACCGTTTTTAACATCACCAATCATGGCAGACATAGATGGATAAGCTTCATTTAGCGCTTTTTTATCAAACTTTTCAGTCGCTTTATCGATATCTTGTTGATACTCCTTTAAGGCATTTTCTTGAACTAAGTTTGCTCGGCGCACTTCAACCAATGCACCGTCAATTTGTCCTAAAAATAAATAATTGAGGGCCTGATAACTGTGTAACATGGTTTGCTCGTAAGCAGGGATATCATAGCTAATAGCATTGTCGCTACTGACCAAAGCTGTGACGTTAGCTAGCCCCTTACTGACTCTAAGCTTAGCTTTAACTGCCTCTTGTTCTAGAACGTCTGAAACCAAATTAAATTCTTTGCGACTTTGGGTCCAATCATTGGCCAAAAAACTAAGCCGACCTTTTTCAAGTAAAGTTAAAGCGTAATTTGTTTGTGTTGATTTGGGTGTTTCTATCATGGCCGCTGCGGCTTTAAAATCACCATTTAATTGGGCAGAACGAACGCTTTTTAATTGGTCAGCATAATCCGAGAAAACGTTCTTGAAGCCCATGCTTGAGCAAGCTGACACACTCAATAATAAGCCTGCTATCAGGATAGTTTTTAAAACATGGTAAGGACGTAAAGTAAGCAAGAGTATTGACATGAACCGCGTAATTAATAATAAGGTGGAAAAGACACAGATATGACAGCATCTTTGCTAAATGATTGCTAATTATACTAACGTTATTTTCTTAATTTGCCCATCGACCACACCAAAATACTCAGTCTAATTTGTTACTAAGCGTATTTGCCACGACATAACATATTTAGCTGTACGCAATATTCGAGGAGCCTTTAATAATTTGAATATTGTATTACATTAATTTATGAATAGTGTAATACAATAAATTGTATCCTCTACTATCTTTACTTTAGCCTCTTAGGTTTACACTATTTTTGAATAGTGTAATACTTGGTTTTTATATAGAAACTTGATTGCTATCATGAAGTTAGAAAATCGAGGCGGCAAACGCCAAGGTGCTGGTCGCCCTAAAATTAAAAACCCAAAAGTGGGTATCAGCCTGCGTTTGTCACCCGAAATATTAGCTTGGATAGATTCTCGAGGTGAAAACCGCGCTGCTGTAATTGAACGATTAGTCAGAAAAGAAAAAGACGAACAATTGGATATGTTTGACTAAACTTCTTTATAAACAGGTTATTGCCAAGGTCGCTCCCAAAATTTTCAAAGCATAGCTGCCACACTTGCTTTTTCCATATTTCAGATTAATCCCACCGTTTAAATCAAAATAAAATTAAAACGAACCGAACACATGAAGCTATGTGTGCTAGCGTACATATTCAATTAAGCCAGACTGTTAGTTTGTTAGCAATACAAGGCACAAGTTGATGCTGTGTATAACACAAGGTGTATAAAACTTTATGGACAACAGTGGCAGCATTATAATCATTAGTCACAGAAAAATTAATACATTAAAAAAATCAGAGATTAGTCCTTATTGGCCAAAGGCTCAGGTAATAACTCAGGTGAAAATTAGCGATCCAACACCCAATCAAATTCAATCTGAACACCAGTCAGCTTTGCCTCGTGATAAGCCCGTAGGCCATTCAATTGTCCAGAATTTTAGTCGTTTCGGTAGGACATTTAAAAGGACACTGAATAAAAGATGGATAAAGTAAAAAATAGGTTACTCAACGCCTTTGCTCTTGATGTGCAAGATCGAATTTTTCCGCATTTAAAATTAATTGAATTACCGCTAGGCAAAGTAATTTATGAGGCAAGTGAAAAACTAGATTATGTTTATTTCCCTACCGACAGTATAATTTCTTTACTCTACGTTATGGTCGACGGGTCCTCTGCTGAAATTTCAGTCATTGGTAATGAAGGACTAGTCGGCATTGCCGTATTCATGGGCGGTGAAAGCACCCCGAGTCGAGCGGTAGTGCAAAGTGCTGGATGGGCTTACCGTATGCCGGCTGTTGAGTTGCGTAAGGAGTTTAATAGTCAAGTCGATATGCGTACCTTGTTATTGCGCTATACCCAATCTCTCATTACCCAAATGGCACAAACAGCCGTCTGTAATCGCCACCATAGTATTGACCAACAGCTGTGTCGTTGGCTTTTATTATCTCTTGACCGTTTAGCTGGTCGTAATCTGACTATGACCCAAGAGCTGATCGCCAATATGTTAGGAGTTAGGCGAGAAGGGGTGACAGAAGCGGCCGGGAAACTTCAGAAACTCGGCATTATTACCTATAAGAGAGGACATATACATGTAATTGATCGTCCTCGTTTAGAAGAACAATCCTGTGAATGTTATAAGGTGGTCAAAACCGAAACTGACCGCCTAGAATCTTATATGCAAAGTAACGCTAATGCCTGAACTGTACTCTTCTTTATTAAACTCAATGATTATTCGCGTCTAGTCTGAGCGTTGTAAATTAGACTATAAATTGGACATCCATCATAAATTAGCAAAAAATCAGTTTTGAACTACGCTTTAAAGGTTCAAACAACCACGGATGGTCTGTCATGCCACAATCACGTCAATGCCAAATCAGTCTTATTGATACTCCTTATTATCACTGTGTCTCGCGCTGCGTTCGTCACTCTTTTTTGTGTGGCCGA